>CAVRWR010000200.1:0-61222 GCA_963724445.1 uncultured cyanobacterium
AGACAAAACGCAGCAACAGGTAATATAAGATCAAAAATAAAACCGCGATCAAAAGAACTTGTATCACACGCGAAATTTGCAGTAATACAAGCGAATTCCTGCCATGCGCCAACAAAAATGGATCAAGCGCGCCTTTTTCAAATTCAAGATAACCCTGTCCCATGCCGCGATATTCGGGGAAGTAGACTCCAGGGTGACGCCAGCAGCCGGATCGGCCGGCCCGCCACCTGCAGCGCTGCCTGGATGAAGGGCAGCAGGGCCTGGTGGTCGCGGTCGATGTTGAAGTGCGCCAGCGCAAAGTCATCGGCCACATCGGCATGGGCGTAGTTGCCCAGCGCGAAATCGCAGCTGTTGATGTGCACCCGGCACAGGCTGTAGCCATGCCCTGCGGTGGGGTGGAAGCAGGCCTGCAGCACCGCTGCCTGCTGCGCTGGCGGCAACTGCTGCCAGATGGTGGCGGCCGCCTCGGTGAAGGCGCCGCCAAAGCCCAGCAAGGTCTGGAACTGGCGCCCGCTGTCCACCCACACCGGGGCAGGCCCGTCTGCGCTGCGGGCCAGCCGGGCAGCGGCGGCTGATCCTGCAGCGGCGCCTCTTGCCCTGCGCCGTCAGCACGCAGTGCATCGGCGAAGCTTCGTGGCGCCCTTGGCCAGGCAGGTCACCTGGTCCAGTGGATGTTGTCGATGCGCAGCTGCGGCAGGCCGGTCAGGTTCAGTGGCTTGCCGGTGCGGCTGAAGACATCGGCCACGGTGAAGCGGAAGTTCACATAGCGCAGGTCCAGCTTGGGGTTGACCGCCAGGAAGGACGCGATCGGCACCGACACATCGCACCAGGCATTGTTGTTGCAGTAGCCCAGTTCGCCAGGGGCGATTTGCACAAAGGTATTTAGCTGGACTCAAAGTCGCTTTCTGCTACCTGCTTGGTATGGAGTAGGCTCGGCTTTGCGCGATTTCCTCGAACAAGAGCCTGAAAGGAATCTGGATCTACTACAGTATTTTTACGTTAAGTGGCCTTTCTTTCGAGTATTAATTTCTAAAGTTGAGATGACCTTGGCTAAGGTAGATTTACAAATCGCCGAGCATTATGTTAAAGAGTTATCCCAACCAGAAGATTTAGCCCGTTTCCAAAAGTTGTTTGCCCAAATTTCTCAGGAATACAACCTTACCAAAGAATTGATTCTCAAGATTAACGGTCAGAAAAGACTGCTAGACGGCGATCCTGAACTACAAAGATCTGTACAGTTACGGAACGGAACGATTGTTCCTCTAGGATTTTTGCAGGTGGCTTTGATCAAACGTCTGCGTCAGCACGATCAATCTCAGGCTCTACATTTCCGCTTTAGTAAAGAGGAGCTATTACGTGGAGCAATGTTAACTATCAACGGCATTGCTGCTGGGATGCGTAACACAGGCTGATTTTGCAGGATAAATTTTAGTAATCAGTAATTGCTAATTAGTAATTACTGATTACTTGTAGACCAATAATGTAAACTGGAAGCAACTACCCTTTTCGGGAATACTATCGACCCAAATTTGACCATAATGGGCAGATACTATTTGTTGGCATGTAGCTAGTCCCAAACCATAACCTTTCTTAGAGCGATCGCGCTGGAGACGAAAACTATCTTCAAAAATCTGCTTTTTCTTTTCTGGTGGAATTCCTGGACCACTATCACAAATGCTGACCTGGATTTTCTGGTTAGTACGATGCAAAACAGATAGAGCGATATTTCCTTCCTGGGGAGTATATTTAATCGCATTATCTAATAAGTTACCGATTAATTGGCGAATTAGCTCTTCATCAGCATATACTTGAGGAATATCTTGAGGAATGTCCTGCTCGAATTTCATTGATTTCTGCTGTAATCTAGAATCAAATTGAGTAGCAACTTCTTGACATAAAGCGATCAAGTCTAAAGGCTTAGGTTTGATCGCTAATTTTGCATTAGCATTCTGGGAATTTTGCAATAGTCCGCCAATCATGCTGTTCATAATCCCAAACTGTTTTTTGGCTTGTTGAAACAGCCTTTTTTTGAGGTTATCCAGTTTTTTGGCTTCTAGTTGGTAATTTTTCTCTGATAGCTCTATCGTCTCAACTGCCATGGAAGCTGCCGTTAATGGAGTTCGTAAATCATGAGCTAACATTGCCAGAATTTGCTCTTTAAAACGTAACTGCGCTAAAAGTTCTGCTTTTTCTTGACGCAGACTAAATATTTCATCGGTCAGTTTAATATCTTGAGCATTATAACTTCCTGAAACCACAGGAGAAGTAGAAGATGTTTGCGAATCAACAGCATCAACTGCTTTAGGCTGGCGTGTTTCCCAATCTATTTGTGCTGCTTTCCATTGGGGCCACCACTTTTTTAGCTGATTGAGCAAATTACTGCCCGCTAGAGTTTGTCTGGGTGCAGGAGCTAGCTTTACCAGTGCAGGAGTAGCCACTAATCTCAGAAATTCTACCAAGTGGGGCTGTTTTTCGATCTCAACTATTTCTAGCTTAAAAGAGTAATTCTCACGCAAACTTTGTAAATAAGTTTTGATATCTCTAACCCGCTCATCTGAAGCAGAGCGTTTATCGACAAACAACAGTAGATGAAGCAATAGTTCCTCCACATTACCATGATCGTAATCTGGGTATTGCTTATTGAATTGCAACACTAGACCAAAATAAACACGATAAGTCAGCAATAGGCTGAATCAATCTTTTAACATAAACAAAATAACAACAGAACAAACGGCTTTGTACAATATTCTGTTGAAAACAGCTACTCAGGCTTAATCATAAGTAGATGTGAAGTAGTAAGCATAGTAAATTTAAAGAATTTACTCCTAACTAAAACTTTATCAGAATACAATATTAAGATATCATAAAATTTACCCAGATTGCCTAAGTTTTTTACTACTAGGTCAGCGTTGCACCGCCATAATGACGATGTGTGACGCAAATTCCCCTCCGCCGTCACAAATTTTTAGAGATATTACTTTATCATGGCTCTTGGTTACCTTGCCCTTGTCTTACACGCCCATTTACCCTTTGTTCGCCATCCTGAAAGCGATTTCGTTTTAGAAGAAGAATGGCTCTTTGAAGCCATTACCGAAACTTACGTTCCGTTGCTTCAAGTTTTTGAGAACTTAAAGCGGGATGGAGTCGATTTTAAAATGACAATGAGCATGACACCGCCTCTTGTGTCAATGCTGCGGGATGAACTGTTACAGGATCGATATGATGCCCATCTTGCTCAATTAGAAGAATTGATTGCCAAAGAAATTGACCGACACCAGCAGAACGGTCACATGCTTTATCTGGCAGAATATTACGCCAATTCCTTTGCTCAAATTAGAAAAACTTGGTAAGGCTACGATCGCGATTTGGTAGGCGCTTTTAAGCAATTCCTAGATAGCGGCAATCTAGACATTATTACCTGTGGCGCTACCCATGGTTATCTTCCGTTAATGAAGATGTATCCGCAAGCTGTATGGTCCCAGATCAAGGTGGCTTGCGAACATTATGAAGAAAATTTTGGTCGTCCACCCAAAGGAATCTGGCTGCCAGAATGCGCCTACTATGAAGGGTTTAGAAAGAATGCTGGCTGATGCTGGCTTACGTTACTTTTTAACTGACGGACATGGTATTCTTTATGCTCGTCCTCGTCCTCGTTTGGCTCTTATGCACCTATTTTTACCGAAACAGGAGTGGCGGCTTTTGGTCGCGATCACGAATCTTCCCAGCAGGTTTGGTCTTCTAAAGTAGGCTATCCAGGAGACGTTGAATATCGCGAATTTTATAAAGATTTGGGTTGGGAAGCTGACTACGAATATATCAAACCCTACATCATGCCTAACGGTCAACGTAAAAACACCGGTATTAAATACCACAAAATTACCAGTCGCGATGGTGGATTGATCGGAAAAAGGTCTATACGATCCTTACTGGGCAAGAGAAAAAGCTGCCGAACATGCCGGTAATTTTATGTACAATCGAGAACGACAAATTGAAAATTCAGTGGGAATGTTACAACGTCCGCCGATTGTAGTTTCTCCCTACGATGCTGAGTTATTCGGTCACTGGTGGTATGAAGGACCATGGTTTATCGATTTTCTCTTCCGCAAGACCTGGTACGACCAAAATACCTACGAGATGATTCATCTGTCGGACTATTTACGCAGACATCCGACTCAGCAAGTGTGTCGTCCTTCTCAATCTAGCTGGGGTTATAAAGGATTCCACGAGTATTGGTTGAATGAAACCAATGCTTGGGTTTATCCTCATCTACACAAAGCAGCAGAAAGAATGATTAAGCTGGCTGGTCGCGAACCCGCTGATGAACTGGAATGGCGAGCATTAAATCAGGCTGCCAGAGAATTACTGTTGGCACAATCTTCTGACTGGGCATTTATTATGCGGACTGGAACAATGGTTCCCTATGCTATCCGACGAACGCGATCGCACTTACTCCGCTTTAACAAAATGTACGAAGATATTCTCAGTCGGCAAGGTTGATTCTGGTTGGTTAGAAAAAGTCGAACTAATCGATAATATTTTTCCCAACATCAATTATCGTACCTACCGCACAGCGTAAAATTTTATTCTAATAAAGCCTCTACAGCAATTCGATTTTGTTGTTTAAATCCCTTGTACTTGTTCTGACGTGAGTGTTTGACAGTGTGTAAGGGGTATTTTGTTTAGCACAATATAGAAAATTTACTGGAATGTTTATCTGTTTGACACTTCTTTGTCATATCTAAGCTTCATAATAAAAAAAGATTGAAACAAATTATTAACAAATATGAGGAACATTTTTGCTCGAAAAACTATTCTAACAACTTTAATTGGAACAGGTATTGTAGGCGGCTTAGTCGCTTTACCAGTTCCAAAAAATGAACATGATGTAGCAGGATTAACAACTAATGCTGAATTAATTTTGAGCCAGGCTAATTATGGCGATCGCTTTAGCAACAATGAACCAACAGACGGTTGGAAGAATATTGTGGGCTTAACTGGTTTGGCAATTGGGACTGGTGTTGTTGGCTATCATTTATCCCGCGATCGCCAACCTTCTTTGGCTGGTTTATCATCTACAAAAAGCAATAGCAATAGTGCCTTACTGACCCGCATTAGCCCCAAACTACGTCGGGAACTATTAAGACTGGTGCATAACCAGCAAACCGCTAATCGTCTCTTATCTGGTACTTTAAATAGTCATCCAGGTCGTTCTGCTAATTGGGTGGCAGAAAAAGTGATCTACGACCTAAAACGCGATCGCTAGGTGTTATTACCAACTAAAATCCAGCTTTGAGGTGTCGAAGATTCAAAACTGATTAAGCCTGAAGGTTTGTGGATGAGTAAAAGACAGGCGATAGGCATGAAGAAAATAACCGCAGTCCCCTGGAACTGGAATCGACTGTTGATGAGGAGAAATTTTAGCAAAACCTCCACCAGCTATGTATAGCGGATCTCCCAAAAGAGGATAACCTACTGAGGCTAGATGAATTCTGATTTGGTGAGGGCGACCTGTGGCAATTTTTACTTCCAACAGAGAACAGTTTTGATAATGTTCAATTACTTGACAGGCACTGTATGCGTTTTTACCAGTTGCAGTTGCGCCATAAATATAGCCCAAGACTGGGTGAGGAATTTTGCCAATGGGCTGAGCGATCGTAAAGCGATCGCTAGTCGGCTTACCCGATACCAAAACACGATAGACTTTGTTAAACTTACTGTCTGATTGACCAACGGTCACAGCAGGCTCCGTCAATTGCTGGATCGATTCGCCTTCGGAGCGAGTAGCGGACTTTAGGCACGGCGGAGTAATCTGTGACTAATGGTACTGTTGCGTAATTGCTGAGTAAGATCGGACTTAGCCAATGGCGATCGCGCTAGCAATAATAGTCCTGAAGTCCCTCTGCCTAAGCGATGAATCGGTGTAGGTGTGTCTTGGGGATATTGTTTTTTTAGTTGCCATAGCAGAGTATGGGACAAAAATCCGCCTCCTGGTAGCACGGGTAATCCAGAAGGTTTATTGACCACCATTAATTCGGAATCTTGATAAACAACTTCAAATTCCAAGGGAACTTGAGGTTCTACCCAGGGTTGGCGATGATAAGCCAATTTATCTTGCGGTTTGAGTATGGTCGAAATTTCAGTTAGCTGTTGATTGAGCAATACTTGACCAGATTTAATCCTGGTTGCCCATTCTGAGGGGCTGGAGTGACGATATTTGTTGGTGTAATATTCTAAAATCGTCTGTTCTGCATCAGCAGATTTGACCTGTTCGCAATAGATCCAACCGTGATTCATGCCGATGATGCTAATTTACTGGCGATATGGGATGATATTTGTCTTTACACTTACTTAACATATTTAACATACCAATGGAATGTGCAATTATTAGCCGTGCAGGGCAGGTATTGGCAAGAGGAAAATTACGGCTGGTACAAGAAGCAGAGGGGACACGCCTAAATCTAGAAACCAGAGGCGGTAAATTAATCGAAGGTGGTTATGTTGGTGAGGATGGGGATTTGGGAGAAGCAAGCGAAGTGCTGTTTGCCAATTGCTTTGATACCTGGCGCATGACGGGGTTGACCTTGAAAGTGGTTATTAGTGCTTGAGGGATAACTTGCGATACAATACAAGTCGCTTTACTACAACGTAACTGGCATCATGGGCAATACATTTGGACAAATATTTCGCATTACAACTTATGGTGAATCCCACGGTGGAGGTGTCGGTGTAGTGATTGATGGCTGTCCTCCACGATTAGAAATTAGTGAAGCAGAAATCCAGGTAGATTTGGATCGCCGTAGACCAGGGCAAAGTAAGATTACTACTCCCAGGAAAGAAAGCGACACCTGCGAGATTATGTCGGGAGTTTTTGAGGGAAAAACCACGGGAACGCCAATTTCTATTCTAGTGCGCAATAAAGATGCGCGATCGCAAGATTATAGTGAAATGGCAACTAAGTATCGTCCTTCCCATGCCGATGCGACCTATGATGCTAAGTATGGTATCCGTAACTATCAAGGTGGCGGACGTTCTTCCGCCAGGGAAACCATCGGTCGAGTAGCCGCAGGAGCGATCGCGAAAAAGATTCTTAAGGAAGTTGCGGGAGTAGAAATTATTGGCTACGTCAAGCGGATCAAAGACCTTGAGGCGGAAGTAGATTCAAATACGGTAACTCTAGAACAGGTAGAAAGTAATATTGTTCGTTGTCCTAATGCTGATTGTGCCACAGCCATGATCGAGCGCATCGAATTAGCCAGAAAAGAGCAGGATTCTCTAGGGGGAGTAGTCGAGTGTGTGGCGCGTCATGTCCCCAGAGGTTTGGGCGATCCTGTGTTCGATAAGTTAGAAGCGGATTTAGCTAAAGGAGTAATGTCCCTCCCTGCCACCAAAGGTTTTGAAATTGGTTCGGGCTTTGCTGGGACAACCATGACGGGGAGCGAACACAACGATGAGTTTTATATTGATGACGAGGGTAATACCCGTACTCGTCTCCAATCGCTCAGGAGGGATTCAAGGAGGAATCTCCAACGGCGAAAATATAGTCATTAGGGTAGCATTCAAACCGACTGCCACGATTGGTAAAGAGCAAAAAACTGTAACCAAAGGTGGAGAAGAAACCTCATTGGCAGCAAAGGGACGACACGATCCTTGCGTACTACCCAGAGCAGTCCCGATGGTAGAGGCAATGGTGGCTTTGGTTTTGTGCGATCGCTTACTCTATAATCAAGCTCAATGTAAAACTCTTTAGATGACTTTTTAAATGGATACTTCTTCAATTTCAGCAATTGATTTCAGCAATTCTTGATGAGAATTTATTTCGGCAAAATCTTGCTGAAAAGGACACGTTTGTTCGCAGTCTGGCTGATGAGGAAAATCAGTTTGGCAAGTCTGATAGTTTTGCAACCAGATTGCTAAGTTGACCAACAAGATTTCTAGATCCTGCTTCGCTTGCTGGTGTTTCTGCTGGCTATAGCTAAAGGTCATACTCTTTGGTTGACCAGATTTTACAAACCAGTAAGTCATCTGAATCTGTTCAGGCTCATATTCGGCAGTTTCTGCCAGGACATAAAGATAAAGTCGAGTCTGCCAATTAGTTGCTAGATTTTTTGACTTTGGGGGTTGACGATAGGTTTTCCAGTCGAAGATTCTTATTCGATCTGCTTGGGCAATTAATAAATCGTAAATAACCGTAAATAGAAAATCGCCCATGGCGAGAGTACGGCAATGTTCTGCCTCGCGCCAAATACTTGGATCAGGTTCTAGTTCTGGTGCAGCGCGAATTAAGGCTTTTAAAGAGCTATCTAGTTCTACATCAGTAGCTAATAAAGATTCAATTGGTAAAGTTAGCTCTCGCTGCTGCATTAATAAGTGAAACCGAGTTCCCCACTGCATACTATCCTGTTGTTCGGGTGCAGGAAGAGAACCGAGGCAGTTGATGTAAACCTGCTGAAACTTAGGAGGACAAGTACTCAGAAGATTTAGATGACCTTGGGATAGACGAATTAATTCTTGATTGGGCATTTATAAATATTACTTTATTGCTAATCTGATAAATGTAGCTAGAGCAAAGCTAATAGCCAATAGCTAATAGCTGATAGCTAAAAACCGATTAACTTGAACAAAGCTAACTTATCCTCAACAGATCATATGGAATGGCAAGAGATCTCTGGTAACTGGGTTTATCTTCCTCGGCAGGAAATAAAAGGCATTATTCATTTTCTAGGTGGAGCGTTTGTCGCTACGGCACCACAGGTATCCTATCGCTCGATCCTAGAACAACTTAGTCAAGCTGGTTTTGGAATTGTTGCTACACCCTTTTTGAATACCTTTGACCATTTTGCGATCGCTCGCGAAGTTTTAAATCGGTTTGAAACCGTAGTTGAAAGACTGCAAAAATCTAATAAGTTAAGTACGGGTTACTTACCCGTATACGGCATAGGACACAGCATGGGCTGTAAGCTACATCTCATGATTAGCAGTTTATATGATGTGGAAAGAGCAGGAAATATTTTAATTTCCTTCAATAATTATCCTGCTAGCCGCGCCGTGCCTTTTATGGAACAGTTCAACCTCACCCCCATGCTCAATGTTGAGTTTGCCCCCTCCCCCATAGAAACCGACAGGTTAATTGCCGAGCATTATAATGTACGACGCAATTTACTGCTAAAGTTCACTCAGGACGAGTTAGATCAAACAATTCTTTTAAACAGTATTTTACAAGACAAGTTTCCTAATATGGTAACTTTACGTACCTTGACTGGTACTCACTTAACTCCTTTATCCCAGAAGTTGCAGTGGCAAACTGGAGATTTCTTCACGCCAATTGATGCGATCGGTCAATGGTTTAATCAAGGAATGTCTCGTAATTTACAGAATTTAAAACATGAGCTTGTTATCTGGTTAAATCCTATGTCAGCTTTTTAAGCAAGTAATAAACTAAATATCAAAAGTGCATAATCTTCCCAGAATTGACATAACTATGATTTGCAATTGAGTTCAAGTGTTTGACTTTTTTCTAACCACAGCTTTATCAAAACTTTAAGTCATAAATACCATAAGTATATTTACAATAAAGGAATTAAAAGTTAATGTTTATACATGAGTGAAATTACTTAGCTTACATCAACAAAATTATCTAACACTGTCTAAGCTTAATACGCTTAAAATGAGGAGCAACAATATATGAAGGTCGCCTTTCTTGCTGGTGGTTTAGGAACTAGAATCTCCGAAGAAACAGAAAACAAACCCAAGCCGATGGTAGAAATTGGTGGACAGCCAATTTTGTGGCATATTATGATGCATTATCATCAATATGGCTTTAAAGATTTTACCGTAGCATTGGGTTATAAAGGAGCAGTAATCAAAAAGTTCATGGTGGATTATTGCGCTCTTAATAGTAACTTAACCGTCGATTTAGGCAGCGGCAAGGTTAAAACCCATGGCGGTTATCCATTAGATTGGAATGTCGATTTAATTGACACAGGATTAACAACTAATACTGGTGGTAGAATCAAACGTTTGGCTCCCTATGTTGGTAGAGAAACCTTCATGCTTACCTGGGGAGATGGGGTATCTGATATAAATCTACACGATTTACTAGCTTTCCACCGCTCTCATGGTAAACTTGCCACCCTGACCGCAGTTCGACCTCCTGCACGTTTTGGTCACTTAGATTTACATGGCGATCAGATCTCGGAATTTTCCGAAAAGCCTCAGACTAAAGAAGGTTGGATTAACGGTGCTTTCTTTGTCTTAGAACCTGAAATTTTCGATTACATCGACGGCGATGAGACTCAGTGGGAAAAAGAACCATTAGAGAGATTAGCCAGAGATGGGCAGCTTATGGCATATAAGCATGATGGCTTTTGGCAATGTATGGATACATTGCGCGATAAAAAACGTTTAGAAGCTTTATGGGCAAGCGGAAATGCACCTTGGAAAACATGGGAGAACAAAAATGAGAATACTGGTAACTGGACACAAGGGGTACATCGGAACACTAATGATTCCAATGCTACTCGACAAAGGGTATGATGTTGTCGGTTTAGACACAGACCTCTATGCCAGAAGCACTTTTGGTTCGGGAATCGTCGAAATTCCCGAACTAACTAAAGATCTTAGAGATATTGAGCTAAAAGACCTAGAAGGATTTGAGGCAGTACTACACTTAGCGGGTCTATCGAATGACCCTTTAGGTAATCTTAATCCTCAATTAACTGAGGAAATTAACTATAAAGCTTCGGTCAAATTAGCCAAGTTGGCAAAACAGGCTGGAGTCAGCCGCTTTATTTTCTCTTCTTCCTGTAGTAACTATGGTGCTGGAGGCGAAGATTGGCTTGATGAACAGTCAGATTTCAACCCCGTAACTCCCTATGGCATTTCCAAGGTGAAAGTAGAGCAGGAAGTTGGTCAGTTAGCTGATGACAATTTTAGTCCGACCTTTTTGCGCAATGCTACTGCTTATGGGGTATCACCCAGATTACGCTTTGATTTGGTCTTGAACAACTTAGTTGCCTGGGCATTTACTAAAGGTTTGGTTTATATCAAGAGTGATGGTACTCCTTGGCGACCAATTGTTCATATTGAAGATATCTCTCGTGCCTTTATTGCTGTTTTAGAAGCACCAAGAGAGCTAATTCATAATGAGGCTTTTAACGTTGGTCGCAATGAAGACAACTATCAAATTCGTGAAATAGCGGAAATTGTCAAAGAAACCGTTCCTAACTGTCGCATTGAGTATGCTCCTGATGCAGGACCAGATACCCGCTGTTATCGTGTAGACTGTAGCAAAATTGCTCGAGTTTTGCCTAATTTCCAACCTCAATGGGATACTAGGAAAGGAGCAGCAGAGCTTTATAAAGTCTATCAAAAAGTAGGTTTAACTCTAGATGAATTTGAAGGTACAAAATACCAGAGAATCGCTCATATTAAATATCTGATCAGCAACGATTTGCTGGACGGAGAATTACGTTGGCGTAAAGAGCAGTTAGCGACGATTGAATAGTTTTACGTTTGATTAATTTGCTTGGTTACTTAAGTAAACTAAGCAGAACCCAAAATCGAGTGAAGCAGGGTCAGGGCAATCAAAATTGGTTGCCTTTATTCATACAAATCAACCTTTAAGTCTTCTGAAAAAATATTTAAGTAATCTGTAAATTTTTTACTATGAACGATTGTCAGCCGAGTTGCCTTTCCTGTGGTAATACAGACCTCAATTCAATTATTTCTTTCGGTTATACTCCCCTAGCTGATAACCTTCTGACCAAAAAACAGTTGGATTTACCTGAATATACTGCTCCTTTAGACTTGGTATTTTGTCCTGAATGCAGTTTGGTACAAATTACAGAAATAGTCCCGCCTGAGATTTTATTCTGTCAAGACTATCCTTATTTTTCCTCTGTATCGGCATCATTACTCAAGCACTTTGGTAATAGCGCCAAAAATTTAATTGAGACTAGAAACCTAGACAGCAATAGCTTAGTTATCGAAGCGGCCAGCAACGATGGCTATATGCTGAAGAACTTTGTTGAGCAAGGAATTCCTGTATTAGGAATAGACCCTGCCTCTGGTCCAGTAAACGCAGCAATAGAGCGAGGAGTCAATTCAATCTGTACCTTCTTTGGTGAAGAATTGGCAGAGAAACTACGGGATGAAGGTAAGCAAGCCGATGTCTTTTTAGCTAACAATGTTTTGGCTCACGTACCCGATTTAAATGGCTTTGTTGCAGGTATTGCCACATTGCTTAAAGATACAGGGGTAGCGGTAATTGAAGCTCCTTATTTAATTGATTTAGTCGAACACTGTGAATTTGATACTATCTATCATCAGCATCTTTGTTACTACTCGGTGACATCCCTAGACAAGCTTTTTAGACGACACGACCTATATTTAAATCATCTTGAACGTACTAAGATTCATGGTGGTTCCTTGCGCTTATATGTAGAACCAAAAGAAGCGGTTCAAGATTCCGTCAAGTCATTAATGCAAGAGGAGCAAGCTGCTCAGGTAGACCAAATGGCTTACTATCAAGATTTTGCCGATAAAGTAGCAAAATTCAAGCATTCTTTACTAGATATTCTGTGGAATCTTAAAAAACAAGGCAAAAGAGTCGTTGGCTATGGTGCTGCGGCAAAAGCAACAACCATGCTTAGTTATCTGAGCATTGATAAAACTTTATTAGATTACATAGTAGACTTAAATACTGTTAAACATGGACGCTATATGGGGGTAAATCACCTGCCCATATTTCCGCCAACTAAACTGTTAGAAGATCGACCAGACTATGTATTGATTTTGGCATGGAACTTTGCTGAAGAAATTATCCAGCAACAGCAAAAATATCAGGAGTCTGGAGGCAAATTTATTGTTCCTATTCCTGAACCTAAAATTATCTAAATGCTTTGATGTAGCTGTTAGCTGAACTTCAGCAAGAATAAAAATTAGAGGTAGATTCTTGCAAAAAAAACCTTTGGTGTAATTAGTTTTTTGAACAACCCAAATTTAATCAAGGAGTATGAATTATGGTAGGGAATACGATCGCTAACGCAGTATCTCAAACTAAGACCAAAAAAGTTAAACATTTATGTCCCAATTGTGGTCATGATGAGCTGGACGTATTTTATGAAGTTCGCGATGTTCCTGTACATAGTTGTCTGATGATGTCAGATAAGTCAGAGGCAATTAATTTTCCCAGTGGAGATGTAGTATTAGGATTTTGCGATCGCTGTGGTTTTATTACCAATACTGAATTTGATGCGAAATGGTCAGCTTATGCTCCCAACTACGAAGATCAGCAGAGCTATTCTCCTACCTTTAATAAGTTCTCTCTCAAACTAGCGAATCATCTAATTGATAAATACGATCTGCACAACAAAGATATTATCGAAATCGGCTGTAGCAAGGGAGATTTTCTCTTGTTGCTATGCGAATTAGGCAATAATCGTGGCGTAGGTATCGACCCTAGCGTAGTTCCAGGACGAGTGGAAAGCGAAGCAGCAGACCGCGTGACCTTTATTCAAGATTACTATTCTGAGAAGCATTCCGAGTATGTAGGTGACTTTATTTGCTGTCGTCATACCCTGGAACATATTCAGCCTACTTCTGAGTTTATCAAAACTGTCCGTAAGTCCATCGGCGATCGCGATACCGTAGTGGTATTTGAAATTCCTGATAACACTAGAGTATTAAAAGAGCAGGCTTTTGAGGATATTTACTACGAACACTGTTCCTACTTTAGCCCTGGTACCTTAGCTCGTTTATTCCGTAACAGCGGTTTTGAAGTAACAGATCTCTACTGCGAATATGGCGATCAATATTTATTGATCGAAGCTAAACCGATAGCAATGCCTTCAGATAAAGTTCATCCTTTTGAAGAGACCGTAGATGATGTGGCAGCAGATGTAAAGTTATTTACTGACAAAATAGCAGAGAAGCTAGAGTACTGGAAGAAATATCTCGATGATGCCCAAGCCAAGCAAGAAAAGGTGGTAGTTTGGGGTTCTGGTTCTAAGTGTGTAGCATTTTTAACTACCCTCAAAACCATTGACAAGATTGAATATGCCGTAGATATTAATCCCCACCGTCACGGTAAGTTTATTCCTGGCGTGGGTAAAGAAATTATGGCTCCCGAATTTCTCAAAACCTATCAGCCAGATAAGGTCATTGTGATGAATGCCATTTATATCCAAGAAATTAGCGAAATGCTCAAAGACATGGGTGTGTCAACTGAAGTGGTAGCACTTTAAAGGGATGAAGGATGAGGTATGTCCCGCCAAGCGGGATAATAAGGGATAAGGACTAGATAATCTTCATCCCTCATTTTGTTTGAAGTTAAAAGCTATTCAACAAAAATCAATTTGAAAGCAGCTTATTAAAATTAGTCATATATGTATAACTATATTATTGTTGGTGGTGGGATTGTTGGCTTGTCTACGGCAATGGCTCTTGGTCAGAGATTTCCCAATGCCAAGATTGCCCTATTAGAAAAAGAAGCATCTTGGGCTGCTCACCAAACGGGACATAATAGTGGCGTAATCCATTCTGGTATCTACTATAAACCAGGAAGCTTTAAAGCCAAGCTTTGTCGTGAAGGCAATCGCTCTATGGTGGATTTCTGTGAACAGCACAATATCAACTATAAAATATGTGGCAAGGTAATAGTGGCGACTGAACCTTACGAGCTACCGTTGCTAGACGATCTTTATCAAAGGGGTTTAGCTAATGAGCTTGAGGTTACCAAGATTACCCAAGAGCAGGTAAAAGAAATTGAACCCCACGTCAATTGTTTAGCGGGAATTAGGGTTAAATCAACGGGAATTGTCGATTACAAGCAAGTCTGTAATAAATATGCCGATCTCGCCCAAGAACAGGGAGTAGAGCTATATAAAAATACTCATGTTCAGGGGATTAAATCCACTTCAGAAGGTCATGTATTAGAAACTGATAATGGGGAATATCAAACCGAGTTTATAATTAACTGCGCTGGATTATATAGCGATCGCCTTACCAAACTTGCTAATGCAGAGCCACCAGCCAAAATAATTCCCTTTCGCGGCGAATATTACGAATTAACTCCTGAAAAACGCTATTTAGTCAATGGAGCAATTTATCCTGTTCCCAACCCTAATTTTCCCTTTTTAGGCGTGCATTTTACCCCTGGTATTGATGGTAGCGTTCATGCAGGGCCCAATGCAGTATTGGGCTTCAAACGGGAAGCCTATCGTAAATTTGACTTCGATTTCATAGACTTTATGGATACTATGACTTATCCTGGCTTTTGGAAACTGGTAGTTAAGTATTCTAAAGAAGGGATAGAAGAGATGAGTCGCTCCTATAGCAAGGCAATTTTTGTGCGCAGTTTACAAAGATTAATCCCCGAAGTTGAAGTCAATGATATAGCACCTACCCCCGCAGGTGTAAGGGCGCAAGCCCTAAAAAGCGATGGCAAAATGGTGGATGACTTTCTCTTTGTCAATCGCGATCGCGCCCTCCATGTTTGCAATGCCCCATCCCCTGCCGCTACCGCCTCGATTGAAATTGGCAAGAAAATTGTCGCCCAACTTCCCGACCAAATTTAATTTAGTAACCAGTAATTATCAATGAACAGGTTTAACCGATTGACAGAAAAAATGGCAAGAATAAAATTTCTTGTAGGCTCGACAGTCGATCAGCGAAGAGCAATGTTTCCCCCAGCTAAACCTCTCAAAGAAAAACACATTCTTAACTGTAGGCTGGTTGAGAATCGCGATAAAATGCTCGAATATATGCCAAAAAAGGCAATTTGCGCCGAAATAGGCATTTTGAAATGTGCGTTTTCAGACAAAATTTTGCAAATAACACAACCTGAAAAATTGCATTTAATTGATATAGACGATGCTACGATCAAAATCGCTAAACAAAAATTTGCTTCAGATATATCTAATAAAACAGTAGCTGTACATCTTGGTGACTCATTTGAAATTATTATGTCAATGCCAGATAATTATTTTGATTGGGTTTATATTGATGGAGACCATTCCTATGAAGGAGTGAAAAAAGATTTAGATGCTACACGACTAAAGTTAAAGCCTGATGGTTTGATCGCGATGAACGATTATATTTTTTTTACACCTTTGGGTTTGTCAAAATGCGGCGTGGTTGAGGCAGTCAATGAATTTTGCCTAGAGCATGATTTTGAACTTTTATATTTTGCGCTTCAGGGACGAATGTATAATGATGTTGTCCTCCGTAGGCTTTGAAGACAAAACTGCCAGAAAAAAATCCATTTACCCTTTGTTTCCTGCCACCGTTGCCATAAATCTGGAGGGCGATCGCCCTAGGCTAGATTTACCTATAAAGTTAATATTTATAATAATTTTTCAGGTTAAATTATGTCCAATCGCTGTATAACTATGAAATTTGTTAAGGATTCTGACTTGGTTAGACCTTGAGCCTGATTGTTGCTATATCATTAGCATTGATCGACTTATAAAAATCCCCGCAGTTAATGCCACTTTCTCCCGCAGCATCTGAAATCAAGGCGATATTCGATCGCATTGCTCCAGTCTACGATCGCCTGAACGATCGCCTGAGCTTTGGACAACATCGAATTTGGAAGCTCATGGCGGTGAAGTGGAGTGAGGCTAAATTAGGAGATCATGCCCTCGATGTCTGCTGTGGCAGCGGCGACTTAGCTTTATTATTAGCCAAACAGGTGGGTATTACAGGGAAAGTAACAGGACTGGATTTTGCCTGTAACCAACTGGCGATCGCCAAACAACGCCAAAGCTGGAAATGTCCCACTGTACCAATGGATTGGCTAGAAGGTGATGCCCTAGATTTACCTTTTGTTGATAATCAGTTTGACTGTGCCACCATGGGTTATGGATTGAGGAACGTAACTAATATTCCTCAGAGTCTACAAGAAATGTATCGAGTACTAAAACCCAATGCTAAGGCAGCAATTTTGGATTTTCATCGTCCTAACCCTGGCTTGGAGTCGCTATTCCAGCAATGGTATTTAAATAATGTTGTCGTGCCGACTGCCGAAAATATGGGCATGAAAGCAGAGTATGATTACATTAACCCTAGTATTGAGCGTTTTCCCACTGGCTCAGAACAGATACAGCTATCTAAAGCAGCAGGATTTGCTCAGGCGGTTCACTATCCACTTCTGGGAGGGATGATGGGAATATTGGTGTTAACTAAGTAAAATAGCAGGTAGAATTGATTTTCTACAATCTCAATCTTTCTTTATTATCGATTCAATATATTGCTTTGGCACTAGCGAATCTCTGGATATTTTTTGTTCCCCCTATAGCGGGCAGCATCATTGGCTATTTCACTAACGATATAGCGATCAAAATGCTGTTTCGTCCCTACAAGGCTGTTTACCTTGGTAAACGCAAGCTGCCCTTTACTCCAGGCTTAATTCCCAGCAATCAAGAGCGTTTGGCTCAGAAAGTATCCGACACCATCATGGGTTCATTGCTAACCCCTGGAGAACTGCAAAAGTTGGCACAAAGGCTGTTGGCGACAGAGCGGATGCAAGGGGCGATCCTCTGGCTGCTCAAACTAGCTTTAGATCGGGTTAAATCAGATCGAGAGCAAAAGACAGCTAAGATCTTAGGCAACATTCTCCACGATTTATTTAGCCAATCTTTACCGCGCTTATTAAAGGTATTTGCCAGGAAAGAAGATTTTTTAGAAGCCCAAACAAATAAAATTTTCGATCAGATTCTCTTAAATTTTCAGCTAACAGATGCTCAAGCCCAAAAATTCTCCGACTGGCTTTTGGGTTCGGTATTACCTCCCGACACTATTCGCCGTGCGATGATTGATTTCTTGAGCGATCGCAATATTCAAATTATCGATGAAGGCTTTCGGGAAAAAACTAGCGGTACTTACTGGGTAGTGGCTAATTTGTTTGGCTTACGCAATAGTCTGCTGAGATTACGTTCTTTTTGTATTGATGAACCTAGTATTACCAATGCCCGACTGGAAGAATTATCCTTCTCCCTGCAAATTCGCGATCGCATCAAAAATTGGCTCAAGAATCTTTCCCTACAAAATTTGCCTGTTTCCACCGTCAGGCAACTACGTTCAACTGTCCGAGAATCAGTCCGTAACTATGTTCGACAGGAAGGAGGAACCGTAATTTCGGGGTTAGGCGAGTCTGTAGAATGGGAAAATCTGGCGGCATTGATTCTTAAAAGACTCCAGTCTTCTCCTACGGTTAATGATTCCCTAGAAGTTATCAGCCAAGAATTAGCCTTGGTCTTAGAACGCTATTTAGAAGAAGATTTAGAAAAGCTAGTAGCTCAAGCAATCCCTATTTTATCAATCGACCAGGTAATCATCGATCGCGTTTCCGCCACCACTCCTGAAGAACTAGAAGCAGCAGTCCAGGGTATCGTTAAAAATGAGCTTCAGGCGATCGTAAATCTGGGGGGAATACTCGGTTTTATTGTCGGACTATTACAGACAGTTCTTCTGTTCTTTAATTAAATTTAACTAACTTTTTTAGGTCTGCCACCTTTCGCTCCATTAATTTTAGAAGCAGCTTGTTTTTTTTCTGATTTAGAACGACCACCTTTGGCAGCAATTTTCTTCATCCAGGCTTTGGTGCCAAATATTCCTCGAACTAGCTCATTTACACCAAAGTCTAGGTCGGTATCTGACCAAGTTAAACCCCATCCAGCAGGTGTAAGCTCAACCTTAGCTATTTGATCATCTGTCAGCTCGCATACTCCTTGAAGCAAGGAAACTGGACATTCAAAAGTACAATCATTATCAAAATGAATGATTATTTTTCTTGACTGCTTGTTGTAAAGTACCTCATCAGCTTTAGGCTCAGAAAGATTCAATTCTGCTGAACGAGCAATTGCTGCGTCTATCTGACGATCGATTTCCTGCTGTGTTAATTCTGCTGCCATTATTCTGGATCTCCATGAATAGTTTGCCACTTTTGCCACAATTGTGACTGATGCTTGTTAACTATTTTCAAGGCTTTGGAAACTTCTTGACGACTCATATCTTGAAATTTGAGAAGAACAGGAGAAACAACCTTGATTATTCAATTCAATTACACATTCTCCATTATTTTTAAAAACGTGTACGTGAGTTGGTGGATGATCGTTGAACCAGATCTTTACAATGTATCCATCTATTCTTAAAACTTCAGGCATTTATAAGCTAAAACCCAAGTTTGTTAGGTTTATCTATTCTAAATCATCTCTCTCAATCGAATCGGGTAATCATCGATCGCGTTTCCGCCACCACTCCCGAAGAACTAGAAGCAGCAGTCCAGGGTATCGTCAAAAATGAGCTTCAGGCGATCGTAAATCTGGGGGGAATACTCGGTTTTATTGTCGGACTATTACAGACAGTCCTCTTGTTCTTTAATTAAATCCATATTTTTCCAGTCCTAACTTATACGGTTAAGATCAAAGCGATCGCAATTCTAATTTAATATTCTGAATCTTTATTTTATATTTCTTTTAATGCTTCTTCTCAATTGACTAAAACTTGTACTTTTGCGCTTGTAATCACCAAGTTAAAATAATTTTTCCGTAATATTATCAGTTACACTTGGCTTTAGTTAAGTAACAATTAATTGAAAAGTAAATGATATATTTAGAGTCGTGATTAGAGTAGTAAAAGTAATTTTTATATTGGTATTTTTTAATTTAAGTATGTGTAACTATGCCATTGCAGGAGCATGCAGTGGCTCTTGGGGAAAAGATATAAAATTGGCAGATAATTTAAAAACAATACTTGTAGAAGAAATTCCTGTACCCATTAAATCCTCAGACTTTTCTGAAGCAGAAGTTTTTAAAAATATGATGATTTCTTATGAAAAGAAATCTGGATAAACAGTTGAAACTGGAAACAAACCAGATCTTCCTAGTTTACAAGGAGCTACTGGATACGCTACGGTAGATTTTACGTTAAATTCTGATTTTTCTGAAATACCAGTTATTGAAGATTATTTAGAGAGAGAACATCTATCCACGATAGATTCGATCAAGATATCAGATGTTAAGGCAAAAATAATATTTAAAGACGAAAACAATAATGAAGTATTATCTTACGACTTTTGGCTCAAAAAAGATAGAAACACATATCCTATTTGTGAGCTTGGAAAAACAAATAAAGTAGTCAAAAGCATAGATATAAAAGTAGTTTCTTTTAATAGTAATTTCTCTTTAAGTCATACATTTACTAATCAAGATGTTTAAAATCTAAAGATTATTTATAATATTTTGATTAATCTTTAACATTTTTAATTACGGAAAATTAATTCTCTTAAATTTATATTATCTTTTTCTATATCTTCGCGTGTCTGCCCTCAAATGCGATGAGGATAAACGTCTTTGCGCGAAATCTAAAACTACTTCATCTTAATTCCTAATACCTGAGTATGTGCGCCTCTGGCTTGAGTAACACCGATGGTTCTTTCTGAAGCTTCAATCATTGGACGACGCAGACTTACGACGATAAACTGTGCTTCTTGTGCCTGTTGTTTTACCATGCGAGAGAGTTTTTCGACATTGGCACCATCGAGGAACATATCCACCTCATCAAAAGCATAGAAGGGAGAAGGACGATATTTTTGCAAGGAGAAGATAAAGCCTAATGCCGTTAGAGATTTTTCTCCTCCAGACATAGAACTTAGCTTTTGTACTGGCTTTCCTTTGGGGTGCGCCACCAGATTTAAACCACCGTTGAAAGGATCGTCTTCATCTTCTAATTGCAGGTGTCCATCGCCGTCGGATAGTTCGGCATATATTTTCTGGAAGTTCTCATTTACCGCATCGTAGGACTCTTTAAATGCTCGTAAACGTAGGGTAGTAAATTTCTCGACTCGCAGTAATAATTCCGTTCTTTCCGCTTCGATGGTGTCTAGTTTGTGGGAAAGTTCCTGGAGTCTGGCTTCAGTTTTTTCATATTCTTCTAACGCCAGCATATTGACAGGTTCCATTGCTTCAAGCCGCTTTTCACCATTGCGAATTTGCTTTTGTAGCTGTTCTAAATGCTCTTGAAGATTGGCAAAGGTAATTAATTCTCCCGCTTCAATACCGTCTTCATTTACTAGCTGGGATATTTCAGGAATTGGGTCGGGTAGTTCTTGCTCTTGTTCGGCTATTTGCTGCTGTAAGGTTTGAAGAGTTGCCTGTCTTTCTTGCTGTGCTGCTTGTAGTTTTTCTAATTGCCAAGCCTGTTTTTGATGACGATCGCGCAGTTCCTTCAACTGATTTTCCAGGCGATCGCGTTCTAGTTTGGTTTCTCCTAGTTTCTCTGAAAGTTTGGCTAATTCTGTCTCGGTATCCGCTATTTTTTCGGCTATTTTTGTTAGCTGATGATTACCTGTTGCCTGTTGCTCTTTGATTGCTGAGCGATCGTTAGTCAACTGAACAATACTTTGCTCTGCTTCAGCAAATTTTTCTCTCACTCGTTGATGTTTATTAGTAAGTTCCAATAATTGCGTTTCTGCCTGCCTTAAAATCTGTTCGTGATGCCTTAGCTGTTCTTCCTGACTGCTAATTACAGTACGTACCTGCTGCCATTCACTTTGGGCATGAGAGTCTTCTAATACTTTTAGCTGCTGCTGCAATTCTTGTAATTTGGCTTCTTGCTGAGGGATTTCGCGATTTAGCACTTCTAAGCGGGATTGAATAGTATCTCTTTCCTGACGGTTATTGTGCAGTTGATTTATTAATAGTTCTCTTTGACCAGTTAGACGTTTAATATCTTTCTCTAGCTGTTCCGACAGCATCTTATTATCTCGACCAAGCTGTCTGGCTTCGGTTAATTCTGACCCTAAGTCCTCGATCTGCCCTAGCCGATCGGCTAATCTTTGATCGTAATTATTTAAGATCCGAGTTATTTCTGCCAAACGTTCTTTTAAAGCTTCCACCTGTTCAGATTCACCGTTGGCAGCACCGCCAAAATGGAGACTGGAGCGATTAGATTGGCTTCCTCCCGTCATGGCACCGCTAACTTCGAGAATTTCCCCTTCTAAAGTAACAATGCGATGCTTTCCTAACTGGGAACGAGCATTATCAAGGTTGTCAAAAATAATGGTACTGCCAAACACATAGGCGAAGATCTCCTCATAACGAGGATCGCAGTCTACCAGATTTACGGCTAGATCGATAAAGCCACGACCAAAACGCATGGTTGCTAGGTTGCCTAACCGTGGTGCTTGAATTTTATTTAAAGGTAAGAAAGTCGCTCTACCGCCTCGTTCTCTTTTAAGTAGTTCAATTCCCTGTGCCGCGACGCGATCGCTTTCCACCACAATACAGCCCAATCTGCCTCCCGCAGCCGTCTCTAAAGCTAGACGATAACGCTGTTCTACCTGTCCTAGCTGCACCACTAATCCTTCTATCCCCGATAGATTTGAGTTGAGGATAA
The DNA here is from genome assembly GCA_963724445.1 of uncultured cyanobacterium. Classification (GTDB taxonomy): domain Bacteria; phylum Cyanobacteriota; class Cyanobacteriia; order Cyanobacteriales; family Xenococcaceae; genus Waterburya. The sequence goes on from CAVRWR010000200.1 coordinate 22,396, forward strand.
TTTTGCTGGCATAAGTCCCCTGTACCTCCTGCTGCGCCTGATTCTTCGCTTCTAATTTATCTAATTCTCGTTGTTTATCTCGCTGTTCCTTTAATAGACGCTGTTGAGTTTCCTGTTGTAAACTGCGATCGCTTTCTACTTCGGCTAGCTGGCTGGCAATTTCCTGGACATGGTTCTGTTCTGTTGCTACTTTCCCTGATAAGGAATTATATTCGCCTTGCTTGACTTTTAGTTCAGCATCAACCGCTGACAATGAGTCAGTTTGCTCTGAGATAGTGCTGTTTAGCTGATTAAATTTCTCGCTAATTCTGGCTTGTTCGGTACGTTGGGGATTGAGAGTTTCTTGGATTGCTCCTACTTGACGAGAAAGGTTAGCTTGTTCCTGTACCCAAGCCTCGGAAGCTTCGGCGATCGCATTGGCATTATCTTTGCTTTGAGTAACGGTTTCTCTAGCGGCGACGGCATTATTGGTCAGGGTAGGGATAGTCTCAGTTTCTAGCTTTGACTGCTCTTTTCCTAGCTGTTTGATTTCCTGCTGATACTGTTCCAAATTCTGTTGAGTCTTTACCAGGGCAAGCTGTTTCTGCTGACTAGCATTATTTAATTCCCCCAGCTTTTGCTGTAGAGTAAGCTGCTTGGCTTTTTGAGTCGCTAAATCTGAGGCTACCGATAGCTGTTCATCCTCTCCCAAAGCCTTGACTTGAGCATTTAGAGTTGCTAGTTTTACGCTTTCTGTTTTTACGTCCGTATCTAATTTGGCGATACTTTCAGTTAGCTGTAGTGTCTCCGTTTCTCCCGTCGCCAACTTATCTTGTAACTCTTCTTGCCGCTGAGTCAGCGATCGCCAAACTAAAACTTTTTCGTGAATTTTCTTTGCCTGTACCTTTTCCTTTAACTTACGATACTTCTCCGCTTTAACCCGATCTGCTGCCAAGCGATCGCGATTAGCAATCAACTCTTGAGCGATAATATGGCACTTTTCTTCTTTCTCCTGCACCTTATCGAGAGTCTTACGAGTTTGCTGAATTTTGCGGTCAAATGCCCCAACTCCCGCCAGCTCATCAATAATTTCTCGTCTTTCCTTGGAGTTCATCGTAATGATGCTGGTAACATCACCCTGCAACACCACGTTATAACCTTCAGGATAAACCCTCAATTTCTGTAGCTGATCGTGAACCTCTGTAGCGGAAGAGACTTCACCATTGATATAAAAAGTCGAAGTATAATTCCCCTTCTTGCCTACCCTTAATCTGCGGGTAATCTTCCATTCCAGACTATCGCCATTAGCGATCGCCACAATCTTTTTGTCATCTTGATCGACTGTCGCCTTTTCTACTTCCTCTACTTCCGTAGCTAATTCTGCTTCAATATGACCATTCCCGTTCCCGTTCCCGTTACTACTTCCCATAGCGGCTTCTAACTCTGCCGAAGAAATTAGAGTTAAATCCTTGGCATCCGTGACCGTGGTTACCACATCCGACAAATCCCCCAGATCGGTCAGATCGAAGGTAACTGAGACTACTGCCTCGGCAGCTTTACCATTACCTATATGCTTATTATTAACCAAATCGGGCAGGCGATCGGCACGCATACCTTTAGAACTAGCTAAGTTCAAACAAAAAAGCAGCGCATCTAGAATATTGGATTTTCCCGATCCGTTGGGTCCCGAAACCACAGTAAAACCAGGTAATATGGGGACTTTCGTTGTGCCACCAAAGGATTTAAAGTGGGACAGTTCAACGCGCTTTATATGAACCATGAACTACAGCTTTGACTCGATAAGATAGACAGTATATTTGTACTAGTTGATAGTCACTTGATTGGGAACACTAATGGTTGTAACTACAAACAAGCGATATGGGTGGAAAAAAGCGATTTTCTTAATACTTAGTAATATTTTTGAGTTATACCAATTCGCAAAATTAAGGCTACAAATAATAAAACTATAGAGGTGATTTGTTCCATTGTCGGTAGAAAATTCATTTTAGAAGCATTAACTATAGCTGGTATTTAGAGAATTGGAATAAAGTGAAGCGGTCTAACGATTGAGTTTAGCTGCGGCTAGTAACTTTTTGCACCCCACCGATAACCTTTATTACTCCGCTGCAACGATTTATTAGCTGGCTTACACCATGTGCTATTTCTACAGCACTTGATGAATACTTTCGACAAGTATCTCAATAAAGTCAACAGCATCACCAACAAGCAACTCATCAATATTCCATCGACTTCCAATATTAAAAGTTGGATCTATGTCAGCTTCATGAGCGATTTTATTTCTCCGATCGACAATTGAGTTTAGCTGTTGCTTAATATCTTGCGCGGTAATATTTTTCGTGGGTTTACTCATTTTGGTAGCGACCTCCTCCCACAATTTCTTGCCTGATATGTATCTGATTGCATCAGCGATTTTGTCTGCCTGCTGAAAACTTTGATATCCTAAACGCTCCCTGATTTCACTTTCCAACCAAGAAGTATTATTGAGCTTATCCAGGATACTAACCGATATTGTGGGAATTAAGGCTGAAATCGTGTGGGATTGCTGGAGAAAATCATATCCTTGTGATTGCTGGAGTTCAAATTCAAGCCAAGAGGCAATATCAATTGCTGTTAGTCGATCTTGACGTGCGCCACCCAATGACACTTGAAAGCGTGAAAAAGCTGATTGAGTTGTATTTGCGGAAGATATTGGCTCAGGTCGGTTTCCTCGATGGATTTCTAACATTCCCAATGTCACAACTTCATGCACGTAATAATCCAATGCGCTGACAGTAAGAACCAGAGCAGCACGCAACATGTCTGATAGGTCAGGTGCGCCCGTGGCTTGAGTTTTGACAGAATTATGAAGTGCAATTAGGTCTCTGACACGACCAATGCTGATGCGAAATTGGTCAAGCGCTGACTGCATAAGTGGAGCTTTCTGAACTTAGTGCGATGATTTTATCCGCCAAATCTGAAAAAGTTTGTCTAAACTCTCTTTGTTTGTTCTGATTATTATCCAAGACAATTCCTCTTTGCCCCAACTGTTGAGGGGTTAACTCATAAACTGGAGTTCTGTGTTCTTGAGACAGAGCGATCAAGCTATTAAAGTTTGAAATTTTTGCAAGAGATAAGCTGTCTTCAATTCCCTGATCTTTATAGGTCTGATTTGGAAGCATCATATTACTTTGTCTCAAAGTTGGGATCAGCTTTTCAGAGACAGCTTTTTCAATTTTCTCAATCCAAGTTTGAAATGCAGCCGTCTCCCTCCCTCGAATTATCCGATAGTTTTGAACGATCATTCCCAAAAAACGCACATCAACCGCAGGGAAAGGATAATTAGCCTCTCTTAAAATTTGAAGTGAATTAGCTGACTTAGCCCAAGCACGCCATCTTGGCAGAACTCTGGCTAAAGAATCGATCGCCATTACAGAGAAAAAGTCAGCAGTAGTAGGTACTAAAAAGAAGTCACTAATCATCAGTAGATTCTGATTGATCGAGCTTAAGCTAGGACTCATATCAATCAAGATATAGTCTGCATTATACTTAGCTGCTGTTTTCTCAAGTAAATCATTAATAGCACCTGGCAAATTCCGAAGAGCTTGAAGCGCTCCACTTAGCTCTTGAGCAATACCTAGTTGTACTTCGTACTCGGCAAAGCCAACATGTCCAGGCAATAGAAATAAACCCTCCCGACCCTGTACGGGAATACAATCGACGGCTTCAATCGCCCTTGGTTGTGATTCAAACGCGGGAGCCAATCCCGTCTTTATATTTGAGGTCGTATTGTATATTTCTTGAATTCTTGCCTCATCATCCTCGGTTTCTTCTCCCAAAGCCATGCCAGTGAGATTACATTGAGGGTCACTATCCACAAGAATTACTCTTTTTCCTTTTGAAGCAAGCATCCAACCCAAATTAAAGGTAGTCGTGGTCTTACTGACTCCACCCTTGTGGTTGAATAGGGCTATTTTTTGAACCATCGTAATCAAGCCTTTTTATGAATATTGCGATTGCTGGTCGCTCGAATCAAAATTTAAAAGGTAAGATTATCTCTAACCTTCCATATTCAGTATAACTTGAAGCTTTCTTACCAAAAGCTTTGTTTTCAACAGAAGTTGGTACCCAAGCGGTAGTTACAGAGACTACAAGTAATTCACTAGCAATGCTAGCTAACTATTTTAATTGCGATTAAACAGCGACCTGCGATCGCAGATTGGTTGATTAAGAGTTTAGATGCGATCGCGATCGCAAATCCCCTAAGATCCAGATCACAAGAAAGCAATTATTATCAGGTTATGCTGTAGCGACAAGTTTAAAGATTCTGTAAAGCTACTATCAAGATTTGATTATGAGTAATCTAACCATCCAGCAATTTTGTCAGCTAGAAACCTTAAAAAACGATCTTCATCTGGAGTCTAGCTATAAATATCAAGAAAAAATTAAAGATAACTTGACAGTACTTGAAGTTAGCGACTCTCAAGGAAATATAGTCCAAGAATTAATCGTTGTACTTTGAACCTTGATTTAATGTAGTCAATACAGTCCACCGATGATTCATCTGTGTTCAGATGAGAAATTTAACTAAAAACGTCATTAGACAAATGTGCAGTTGGGATAGGTGTAGAAGAAATTAAATTTTCTATACGTTCTAACATCCAGTTGACTTTTTTACCCGCAAGGGAGATTTGTTCCAAACTATCAGCGTCTAGTTCGAGGTCATATTCTACGTTGTCAGCTAGGGAACTACCTGAGGAGTAGACACGCCTGCTGTATCCCAGTCTAGTCAACATTTCTTGAAGACGATCGCTAAATAAGATTGCTAAAGTTCGATAAAAACGAGAAGCAAAACCTAAATCTTGCTGTAGTTTGACAGTTAGCTTTTGGCGGGAAAGGGTTAATAATTGAGAGGATTCAATTGTTTGAGCGGTACAATAAGGCAAGTCACCATCAAGAAAATGGCTTTCGCCAATAATTTCACCTTTGGATAACCGTGATATTTCTACTCCCTTAACTTCGGCGGCTTCTAAAGCAGCAAAGATACGAGTCAGAGGATTGCGATCGCTACTCATTCTGGATAATGAAATTGTCCCACTAAGCAAAATATACAGTGCATCCACTGGACCACTCTCTTGGATTAAAGTTGTCTTGGCAGCAATTTGCTGTAACTCACCATTGGCAATAATCCAATCCAAATCACTATCATTTAATTGACCAAAAAAAACTAGAACGTCTTTGACAGATTGAGTAGACCTAAATTTTAGATGACCTTTGGCTTCAATAAAACTATGAAGTCGATTTTTTAATAAAATTGCGCTCGCTCGATAAAAACGAGCCGAAAAACCTACATCTTGCGCCAATTTATGCTCTAGAGATAATAAAGGAATGGAAACAATAGATGATTTTTCTACTGCGGTGATAGTTGTAGTTGGCAAACACATTCTAATTAAAGAGATTTCTCCCACAACATCTCCACTAGATAATCGAGCAACCTCTAAAGAAGATTGTTCTCCCTCTATAGCAGTATAGACTTGACTTAAAGGATCTTGGCGATCGCTAGATATAGAAGCAACTAAAGTGCCGTCTAGCAAAATGTGTAAACAATCGATCGCTTCTCCTGCTTGAATAAGAATAGTTCCCGCCTCTATTTCTTGACGAGTACCACAATCAAACATCCATGCAAGATCATCATGACTTAATTCTTTGAGTAAAATTTCTCCCACCAGATTTTCTCCTTATAAATTGCAAATAGTTGTGCTTACATTTCAGACGCATATATTTTCCTGTAACCGTTCCCAGGATTTGAGGATATAGGATGGTGCTTCGGTTGAAGCCAATTCTTCTAAAGTAAAACAGGTTAAAGCCAGTAAAACTTGATGCCGTTGTTTTCCTCTGGCATAGTGTCGATCGAAGTACTCTAGATTTTCTGCTGCTACTTTGACTAAGCGTTGCAAAACCTTTAATGCTCCTGAAGACAGTAGCGACTCACCCTGATAATTCTCAAATCTAGCTCCTGGACGATAATGGGGAAATGATTCTAATCCCATAAAACGCAAAAACCAGTCAGCACGATAATAACCAATAGCAGCGACTATTCCTTGATAATCAGCAATCAGCTCGTCGAGTAAATTGTTGCGCATCGAACCTAATACTCGATGGGTAAAATAATGAGTGCATTCGTGTTCCAAACGAATAGTCAGAGATAAACTTCGCCATTCTGACTCAGAGAGATTAATCTCTTCAGCAGTAACACCGCTATAAAAACCATCGCTTAAAATAATAAAGCGGTCTTGATAAAGCTGCTTTTGCGGGATAAGTCGGCGAAATTCTAGTTGCCAGTCTTTTTCTGCACAATGATCGCCATTTTTCACTGACCACTGTTCTCGATACTGATTAATTCGACCCCAATTATTATAATTAGCCACCATACAAGCACCCATAGAATCAGGAATAGGCTCTGGCTCATTTTTTTTAGTTAAAGCCTGGACTAAACAAACAAAGTCCGCTCGATTTGCTGTCAATAGGATGGGAATAGACCCTGCTAAACTAGGATAAATTTTTAGCTGGAGTTTTTCTGGATGCTGAAGCTGTAGACCTTGAGCCTGGGTCATATCTGTCGTTTTCTGACCTTTGAGAGTCGCCTCTCGATAAAACTTGGCTTGACTGATTCCTGCTTGAATCGGCAATTGTAGTTGAACTAAGATATTCCTGAGAGTTTCAAATGTACCCATAGCCTCTGCTGTGGCTTGAGACTTACGCCAAAAAGGTAGATGAGCTTCATCAGGCAAAGAAGACTGTAGAACTCTGGGGATATTAGTCAAATCGAAAATATTTTGGTTGTAAGCCAAAAGTTCTTCTATTTCACCAGGTAAAGCTCCATGAGCCAAAAGCACTTCAGACCGAAATAATTGTTGATTCATCAGAAGCTATGATTGTTGACTAAAACTTTTTGTTGTTTGCCAAGAATTTGAGAGGCAATTTCTTCTACTGTTTGGCTAATGGGATGATTGGGATAGCGTAGATAAAAGATCCCGCTGCTGGCAAGCTGCACCATTTCTGACGATAAAGGTATGATTCCAGCTACTGTAGTAGCGTAAGTCGTTTCCACATCTTGGCGCAAAGCGTCAAAATCAAAATCTGGTAGTGCTTTATTAACTACCAATAGCATTTTGGGTACTTCCAGCTTACGAGCTACGTCTACCGTTACACCAGTTCCTTGAAAATCTTGATTATCTGGACGCAGCAGAACTACCAGTACATCTGAAATAGCAATAGAGAGTAAAGTCTCTTCATTCAAGCCTGGATGAGTATCAATCAATAAGTAATCTAAATTGAGACAGCGAATTAATTCCTGAAAACCATCATTAAGCTTACTTACGTTGTAACCCTCTCTGAGAATTCGGGCAATTTGACCAGCTTTGATACTAGAAGGAATAAGGCATAAACTACCATCGATTGTTTTGGGAAAAACATAGCTGACATCGTAAGCAGTATCTTTAATATTGCAATTACCCCAAAGATAATCGTTCAAGGAATAGTTGATTTTATCCTCGTCTAAGCCAAAAAGAACATGAATGCCTGGAGATTGGATATCAGTGTCAACTACACCCACATTTTTGCCTTGGCTGGCAATGGTTGCTGCCACATTAGCAACTAAATTAGATTTGCCAGTACCACCACGAAAAGAATGAATCGAAACAATTTTGCACATTTTTATTTGTACTCCTAGTAAATATTTAAAATAGGTAGAATAGGTTGGTTGATTTACACTCTTGTCAGTTGCTTAACCATCAGTTGCTGGCCATTGCTTCTTGATTTTTTCAGCTTTTTGCCGTAGCTGCTGAAAATGTTCCTGCCAATCTTGTTTATTGGGAGTATTACGTTCTCTCAGTTTTTTCGCTCTTTGCTGTAGCTCTTGAAAATACTTAGTTCCCGTAACTTCTTCAACTTGACGTGATTTTTTCGCTCGATCGACTTCGATGTTGAGTTTGTTAACTTTTTGCTTGAGCTTTTGCTCTCTAGACTCTACTTCTTGAGCCATCTTCATAAACACTCGCACCAACTGACCAATATCATCTCGGCTATGGGATATAGCAAGTAAATTATTATGTTCAAAATCCCCTTGCTCTAAAGACCGAGCTGCTTTAGTTAATTTTTTGATCGGTCTGGCAATGCTACTGCCTAATAGTAAGGCCAGTATGGCAGCGATCGCACCAACGAGCAGTAAATTTAGGATATTTTCCCATACCAAACGATCGAGAGGTTCGGCAAATGTATTCTCTGGCTTACTAATACCTAATACCCAAGGCTGTACTTCTAAAGGAGCAAAGCCAACTATCTGACGCTTATTTTCTAAAGGAGAAAAATAATTAGCATGACCAGGCTCTCTTGCGCCAATCATTGCTTCAGCTAATTGTGACAAATTAAGACTTTCTACATTAGACATTAAATAACGATTGTCTTTGGCAATCATTGTCTGAACTTTGGGAGGCAAGGCAGTCAAGCTATGGTGAAGGTAATCTTTTTGCGGATGATTAATGATTACTCCTAAACTATCGATCAAAAAAGGGTAGCTATTAGACTCTAGCTTCAACCGATTTATAATCTGATTTAGATTTTCTTCTTTAATCTTTAGCACAGCTACACCAATAACCTTGGCTTGACTAGACCAAATTGGTTGAGACAGATAAACACCCGATCTTTTAGTTATACTGTCCACCAGAATATTGGATGCATACCCGTGTCCTTGAATTGCTGGTTGAAAATATTCTTGGGAACTAAAATTACGCTCTATAAAATTTGAATCAGTAGCAGCAAGACAGTTACCTTGAGGATCTACTAAAAAAATACCATCATAGTTAACATCAGAGCGAAAAATGTTTTTTAGCGTTGATTGAACGGCTGGCTGCAATTTCTGTCGCTCTTGAGCTGTATCTGCACTGACAAAACCTACCACTTTTGGCTCAGTACTAACCTGAATAGCAATTTTTTGACTATCAATAATTAGCTGGTCTAAACGACTGGCGGTGCTGGTGGCTAATAATTCTAGTTTGCGATATTCATTTTGTTCGGCGTTATCTAGACTGTGTTGGAGATTATAATAAGCATTGAAGCTCATCGGAATAAGTACTGCCGAGAGCAATGCTAGGGAAATTTTAGCCGCGATCGACCAAGCTGGTGGATATAGTAACCGATATAAATGCTTCATTTGCAAAAAGCGAAATCTCTAAAACAACTAAGTTGTATTAACTGGTCAAAGTTCTTAATTAATCAGAATTTATCTTGACCAATATCTAAGAGATTAAAGGATATATCATGGCAATACAATGCATTATATTTGGCTACACTATGATGATTTTTTAGGTTTTCGGTGAATCAATCTTGGGAATTTCTCCAAGCATTGGGGGTAGTTTGATAGTGTTGGCGAAATTGACGAAAAAAATGACCAGGACTTAGATAACCTATTGCCTCAGCTATTTGCTCAATGGATTTTTCTGACTCTAACAGGAACACCTCCGCAGCAGCCATGCGTCGTTTGATAATCCAACGATTTACCGTTTGACCTGTTTGACGTTTAACAAGATCTGTTAGATAAGCCGAAGAGTAACCAACTGCCTCAGCGACATCCTTTAAGCCGATGGATTCCTGGTAGTGAGCTTCGATAAAGTCAAAAACTTCTTTTAGTTTATTGTTCTGGGGAAAAATGAGTGTGGTCTGTTGCTCGTCTTGAGAAATTGAAATATCAATACTAGCTTGCTGAAATTTAACTTTATACTGCTGCTGCCTTTCCTCTTGCCTTTTAAGTCTAATAGCGATCGCATTGAGTAACTCTTCTACCGTAGCAGGCTTGGTTAAATAGTCATCCGCACCTAACTCCATGCCATAACGTAGCTCACTTTTAGTTGATTTTCCTGTCATGAAAATGAAGGGAATAACTGCTGTACCTGGATCTTGACGTAATGTTTTTAGAACTTCATAGCCATCCATTTCTGGCATAACAACATCACAAATTACTAAGTCTGGCTGCTTTTGTTTAGCCTGATGGATACCAGACAAACCGTTATTAGCTTCGATCGTTTCAAACCCCTCTGTCTGTAGACACTCTCGGTAAATATTTCTAGTTTGAACTTCATTTTCGATTAGTAAAATTTTTGAAGACATGATGATTTCTTGCTCCTCACAATTAAGTTAACCAAGTGAATAATTTCGTCAAGATTGTCAAACAATTTAAATTGCTACCCTGAGTTAAATTAAAGGCAATGAAATTTTAACAGTAGTGCCTAAGCCAAGCTTGCTGAATATTTGAATTTGACCTCGATGTATTTCGACAAGCTGTTTGACAATTGCTAGTCCCAAACCACTGCCCTGAATATGGTGACGATCTTTACCTCTGGTAAATGGCTCAAACAGATGAGGCACATCTTCTTCAGCTATGCCAACACCACAATCCTTAACCTGGAAGATTAATTCTCGACTTTTGTATTCCAGTATCAAATCGATGGGGCTATTTAGAGCAGAATATTTGATGGCGTTATCTAACAAATTTCTCAGAATTGACTGAAGTAATTGGGGATCTACTGCAATTTCTCGATGGTTACCAGTAGTAGTGAAATTGATTTCAGGTTGATATTCTTGACATGACCGTAATTGTGCTATTAGATCGACACAAAATTGTTGGAGATCGATTTTTTGAGGTTGAAAATTTAATTTGTTGGCTTTGGCTTTACCAATTAAAATCATGGTATCGATTAGCTGATTTAACTGCTGCACCCCAGCCTGAATTTGATTTAAATGAACTCGTTTTTTTGACTCAGATAATTCTGCATCATAGCGTTGTAGTAGACTATTGGCAAAGGAAATTATGTTCAAAGGACCTCTTAGTTCGTGAGAAACCAATGAGACAAGCTGTGTGTTTTGGCGATCGAGTTGTTCTTTTTGATGGAGTTTTTGGCGAACTTTAGCTAATTCAGCCTGAAGTTGCCCATAAGTATTGGTGAGTTCTGCTGTAGGCTGCTGTACTTTATGCTCTAAATTTAGAGCATCTTTTTGCCCAGCAGTATCCTGCAACAAAACACAATTATATTTTTGACCATCATAATTAACGCTAGCAATTTTGAGCTTTACGGGGAATTTTCTGCCATTTTTTGTCCTGACAAAAGATTTCAGCAATAAAAATTCTTTTCCTGGGAAATCTGACTGATATTTAGACCATGGTAGCTCTATAGAATTTAAATCAAGATCGTAGATAGTCATAGATAAAAGCTCTTCGAGGAAATATTCCGTCAAGCTACATGCTGCACTGTTAACCCAAATAATTTTGGCGGCTGAGTTGACCCACAGCATTGCATCCATCATTTTATTGGTTGCAAAGCGAGAAAAAAATAGTTTTTGTTTTGGCGAAAGAGCTATTTCTATACTGTTCTTTGGTAAAACCTGATTAACAATAGTCATAATTAACTCCTGGTGACTAGTTAACATTTAATATATACTAAAGTTAACTAGTTAACTCAAGTTTAATCTTAAGTAAGCATAACTTTGCCGTTCATGAATCAGAATGAATCACCACATAACCCCAAAATTAACCTTGAAGAAGTGTTAACAGCTTTAGATCTGTTGGTATTTACTAAAACTGGGAAACATCTCAAAGATGTAGAGTTGAGTATATTTCGTGGTGCTTGGCAAGGGAAAACCTACGAGCAGATAGTTGAAAATAATCGCTACAGCCTGACTTACATCAAACAGGCTGCTGGTCCAAAACTCTGGAAATTGTTGACTAGAGTCCTAGAAGAAAACGTTAGTAAATCAAATTTACGTTCTTTAGTTGAGCAACGCTGGGATAATACTTTACGACCAATTTTGACTTCGGTTAATAATATTCACACTTCTAAGTTATTGCTGGCTGATTTTCAGCCAGCAACTTTAGCAGGAGCATCTAGTTTTAATCAAGTTAGAGATTGGGGCGAGGCACCAGATGTATCTATATTTTATGGGCGTAAGCAAGAGCTAGGATTACTAAAACAGTGGCTCGTCAAAGATAGTTGCCGACTAGTAGCTATTGTCGGTACCTCTGGAATTGGCAAAACTGCTTTATCAGTGCGCTCTGCCCAACTTGTTGAGCAGGAATTTGAATCTGTAATTTGGCGGAGTTTACGTCATGCCCCTTCTTGCCAGCAGCTTATCAAAGATCTTTTAGCATCTCTATCTTCAGGACAGGAAACTAGACTAGCGTCAATTTTAGACGATTCAGTGTCCCAGTTGATTGAATATTTACAACAGCATCGTTGCTTAATTTTGCTAGATAACGTGGAGACGATTATGCGATCGCAAGAGTTAGCAGGATACTATCAAGAACAATACCAGGATTATCGAGAATTACTGCAAAGATTGGCTGACACGTCTCACCAAAGTTGCCTGATGCTAACCAGTCGGCAGCAGCTCAAAGAAATTGCTTTATTAGAAGGCAAAACCTTACCAGTTCGATCTCTACAGCTAACTGGGCTGCAACAAGATGCGCGAGAAATTTTGGCAGCCAAAAATCTTTTAGATCGAGATAAGTGGGACAATCTAATCGAACTATATCGTAGCAATCCTCTAGCTTTAAAAATGGTAGCCAATACAATTCAAGAGTTATTTGGTGGGCGAGTCGCTACTTTTTTAAAGCATGAAACCATTATTTTTGGTGACTTAGAGGATTTATTGGACGAGCAGTTTGAAAGATTATCTAGCTCAGAATCAGCAATTTTATACTGGCTAGGACTGGAAATTTCAGCACTTTCCCTAGCCGATTTGGTGTCAAATACAAAAACTTTTTTAACCCCAGCTAAGACAATGGAAGCACTAGAATCTTTGCTCAGGCGATCGCTTATCGATAGAACCATAATTGATGGAGAAGTTTTATTTACGCTTCAACAACCAGTAGTTGCCAAATATGTGATTGCTCAAGCAATTGAAAGAGTATGTCAAGAAATTCAAATTGTTAGTTCCAGCAAAAAGCTGACTAACCTCAAATTACTTAGTAGTCACAACCTGTTTAGCAAATCTAACTCCAGCGATCGTGAGCAACGAGAATCTCTAATCTTGACACCAATCAAAGAAAAACTTTACACTATTTTCCGCGATGAAAAATTAATCCAAGAGCGATTGGCGCAAATTTTAGCTTTGCTCGAAGATAAAACCCATCTAACAGTGGGCTATGCCAGAGAAAATATCCAAAACTTACTTGCGGAATTAAAAGTAGATCTACATAACCTAAATATTTCTTATTCTTGATTATTATTCAGCACAATTGCAAGCTGTAGCGAACATCTTGTCGTTGATAAACTAATGAGCTACTGCATCAACCCTAAATGTCAAAACCGCTATAATGCTGATGATTTAGAACGCTGTTCGAGCTGTAATTCCAGCTTGATTATTAACGAACGATACCGCATCGTCAAACCTCTAAGGGCATTAGACCAACAATGTAATACTGAAATATTTGAAATCGATAATTTGGGTACAGCTAAAGTTCTCAAGGTTCTAACTAGCAAGCGTCAGCGGTTAATTGAGCTATTTAACCAAGAGGCTCAACTACTAAAGCAACTTCAAAATACAGCAATACCCAAGATAGACAATTATTTTGTCTTTAGTCTTGATAATGGTCAGAAATTACGCTGCTTAGTAATGGAGAAAATTGTAGGACAAAATCTACAGCAATGGATGCAGCAAAATAGTTTACTGACTGAAGCTACAGCTATTGATTGGTTGCGACAGTTAGCCAGCATTTTAACTCAAGTACATCAAGCAAAAATATTACATCGAGATCTTAAGCCCTCTAATATAATGCTGTGTCCTGATGGACAACTAAAACTAATTGACTTCGGTGCTGCCAGAAAGATTACCCATACTTATTTAGACAAACTAGAAGAGGGAGATATTACGCGAGTTTATTCTCCTGGATATACCGCTCCTGAGCAATTAAACGGTAGAGCCATGTACCAATCAGATTGCTTTGCTTTGGGACGTACTTTTGTCCATCTACTTACGGGGATATATCCTGATAACCTGCCTGAAGATAACCAGACCAAACAATTAATTTGGCGAGAACAAGCTCCACAAGTCTCCTCATGGTTTGCAGATTTGCTTGATGAATTGATGCAGCCATCAAGTGAATTGCGACTACAAAAATCCCGATTCATTTTAGACCAGTTAGCTAGCCATGAAAATCTAGTCAAGGCTGAATTAGCTGCATTAGATGTTAACCAAGACTATCCAAATCACAATAGGACTAAAATCTCCAAGTATTCTTTTAATTGGTTTTTGGGCTGGCTTAAATTATTACTCTCACAAGGTTTTCAGCAGGTTTTAGGATTGAGTTTAATCATTGCGCTGCTAATTATTGGTATTAGATATTTAGGATTAATACAGCCAATCGAATTACGTGCCTTTGATCGTCTTATGATACTAAGACCTTCAGAGATAAGAGATCCACGACTGCTGATGGTGACCATAGACGAAAAAGATATTCAGTATCAAAACCAAATGAAAATGCCAATGCGCTGGTCTTTTTCAGATGTTGCTTTTTTACAATTACTAGAAAAATTAGAACAATATCAACCCCGAACTATTGGCTTAGATCTTTATCGAGATTTTTCAGTAGCGCCTCAATACCCAGAGTTGGCAAAACGTCTTCGGGAAGATGAACGTTTATTTGCCCTTTGTAAAGTTCCTTCTCCTCAAGATGGTGATTCAAATGGTAATTCACCTCCCCCTGAAGTTTCTCAATCTCGATTGGGCTTTAGTGATTTTGTCGCTGATGATATTGAAATAATTCGCCGTCATCTCTTGCACTTAACACCTTCGGTTACCTCTCCTTGTGCAGCGGAATACGCTTTTAATTTTCAATTAGCCTCTCATTATCTTAGCCAGTCAGGTTTTCAGGTAGAGGTCACATCTAAAGGAGAACTAAAAATTGGCAATGTAGTTTTGCACCGACTTACTAATCACACTAGCGGCTATCAAAAAATTGATGCCACAGGCTATCAAGTACTTTTAAACTATCGTTCTTTACCTTCTCCAGTAGAAATTGCTCAACAAGTTTCCCTAAGAGATATTTTAAGCGATCGCATCAATCCTGAATTAGCCAAACTAATTAAAGACAGTATTGTCATTATTGGTGACATTGCCGCTAGTGGCAACGATTCATGGGGTACGCCCTACAGCCATCAAGCTATTGCTGCCCAGAAGCAGGTGTCTGGGGTTTCACTCCAAGCTAATATGGTGAGTCAGATTTTGAGTGCGGTGTTAGACCAAAGGACATTACTCTGGTGGTGGCCATCCTGGCTTGAGTACTTATGGATTATTCTCTGGTCAATGGTTGGGGGTGTCATAGCTTGGTGCCTAAGATCTCCTTTGTATTTGGGATTAGCTAGCCTCTGCGTAATTTTACTGTTATTTACCTGTTGTTTTGGTATGCTGATGCAAGCTGGATGGATCCCTTTGATTCCTCCGTTGTTAGCTTTGACCATAACTCAAGTTGCGGTTCTATTAATAGTGCGATCGCACTATGTGACCGCGGAACGCGCTGTGATGCAAAGCAGGGGACATCTGACTAAAAAATCAACTAGGTAACCAGGGTAATCGGTAGTTAATTATTTAATTTGCCACTATCAATTATCGCAGCATGAAAACTCAATCATGATCATTAAAAGATTAGTTCTTCAACAACTTTCTTTAATAAGTACGGCTACATTAATATTTTTTAATTTTTTTGTTGTTTCCACAGCAGTATATTCCCAGCCGTTGACTAAAAATAATAATTCTAATTCTGGTCAAAAAAATAAACCGCTGCCGAATAATTTACCTGATTTACCTGAAGATGGCTCTCCAACTGGTCGTCGTGAAGGAGGAGCAAGCCGCAACAGTTGTCCGATTTTAAGCACTAATTTAACTGCTATTGTACCTGGTGCTAAAGAGGGGAAAGAAAAATCAAGCTCTAAGTCTTTTTTAGCGGCAACTATCTCTGAATACCCTACGTTTTGGGTTTATATCCCCAGTCTTACTCAAAGAACACTCTTGGGAGAATTTATTATTCAAAATGAAGCGGGAGAAGATATTTATCGTCAATCTCTTACCTTGCCAAAAAATGCAGGAATCGTGGGTGTTAAAGCTCCATCTGTTCCGCAATATGCCCTGACATTAGACCAAAAGTATCATTGGTATTTTCGAGTTTTTTGCGCTCGCCAGGAAACACAATCTGAATATATCTATGTTGATGCTTGGATTCAAAGGGTTAGTTTAGGCTCTCAGGTTGATACACAGTTGACAACTAATAAACCCGAAAACTATTTGGATTTTGTCGATTATGATATTTGGTATGATGGTTTAACTAATTTAGCCACCCTTCGCGATCGCGACCCTCAAAATAACCAATATAAAAATGATTGGACTAATTTATTACAGCTTTTAGGCTTAGAGAATTTAGCCCAGGAGTCGATACTTTTTCGCTACGATCGTGAACTTTAATAGCATTGTCAGGGTTTAACCTCTGCTCCTCCAGAACCGATCGAGCATGGTTCAGCTCATCCAATTCTCAAATTATCAAAATTATTATTAATTAATATTGATGAGAATTGGAACGATATCAAAATAGCAACTAACGGTATTTTTCTTCAGTATCAGGACTTTCCATCCTTGGCAGACCCATACTATAGTTGCGAACTCTTGCCCCCAGATTGTAACTAATTTCCCCCTTGAGCAACAAAGAACGAATAAAATGCTCAAGTTCTGAACCAATGCGACGTAAATTATACTCGCTGAGATCCGAGCCATTGTTTTCTTCTACCAGGTCATCAAATTTACGATAGACCGTTTGTAGTGAATCTTCACTCCAGCTAAACTCATTATCAGGGTCAATATCAAGGGTTAATACATTGTCGCTAGGAATTAATTCATTGTCCTTTACTTCTGCACTATAGATGCGGACGTGGCGGGTAGTAGATTTTACAAGCATGCTGATATCTGGGGAATGATTTTTTAACAAGGGTTTGGGTAGGAGAACGTGAGCCAGCGACCTTCAAACCTACCAAACTATAACTATCCTAATTACTTATATGCTTTAATGCACTCTTCTACCAGAGGAGTCACCGCATCAACATCTTTCCACCCTTGAATTTCGGTCACTTTCTGCTCTAAATTTTTGTAGGTTCTAAAAAATTCGGCAATCTCTTCTAGACGATGGGGTGCAATATCACCAAGAGACTTGACCTCATTGTAACGGGGATCTTCGGCTGGAACACAAAGAATTTTCTCATCGCGATCGCCACCGTCAATCATCAGCAACATCCCAATCGGTCTAGCTGCAATTACACATCCAGGGAAAGTAGGCTCATCCATCATCACCATCCCGTCTAAAGGATCGCCATCATCAGCTAAGGTGTTGGGTACAAAACCATAGTCATAGGGATATTTTACCGAGGCGAACAAAACCCGATCCAAGGCAAAAGCGTTCATGTCTTTGTCGAACTCGTATTTGTTTTTGCTGCCGCCAGGAATTTCGATTAAAACGTTAATTACACCAGGTTCAGGCTGTGCGGGAATCAGAGATAAGTCCATAAAATTCTCCAGATATTATTATATTGACAAAGCGATCGATGTTCACAATTACAGATCTTCTAAGACCGAAAAGAACCGCCATGAAGCATTTTACCTGATTGAGATACCAAATTTAAATTCAATTATTTACGGGATTTACCACTAGAAAATTTCATAAGATATAGCTTGATTAAATATTTTCTCAATTTTTCTCAAAAACTGCTATTAATATTGCTACTAATAACGGCTAAATAAAAAAATATCTGAGAATATTATTAACTAGACATTTGCTGCATCTAAAGGCAAAGTATAATAAGCAATTCCTTGATTATTTTTGTTCAGTGGACAATATTTACCGCTCCACATTTACCAATCCATAATGCCTGAATAGCTGTTGCGAAATTGCATAATTTCATGTTAGCCAAACTTTTGAGTATCTCCTCTGTGTCGCTGATTGCCCTAAATATCCCTGCTTTTTCAGCCCAACCATACATCCCTCTAGTGGCTCAGGTAAATAAACTGGAGTTGAATAACTTACTGTTAGTTGGTAAGCAATATGTCGAAGTGCAAAATTACGATCGAGCTTTGGAAGCCTACGAGAAAGCTGCCGATTTAGATGGAGAAAATTCGCAGATTTTTTCAGGAATTGGCTATGTACAAACTTTACGCCGCGATTACGCCGCAGCCACAGAGGCTTATCAACGGGCAATTGAATTGTCACCAGATAACCCTAAGCTGTATTATGCTTTAGGTTTTTGTTTGGGACATGAAGGGGAGAATTTAACTGCCGCCGAGGCTTATGAAAAGGCAATTGAGCTGGAACCAGATAATTTGCAAAACTATTTTGGTTTGGGAGTAGTCTTGATACGGGCAGAAGAATACGCTCGCGCAGTTGAGGCATACGATCGCATCATCACCCTAGCTCCTGATAACGATCTCGCCTATAGAATTGCCTCCAAGATTCTGCTCAAACAAGAACGCTACCCAGAAGCGATCGCTCTTTTGTCCAAGGTAATAGAACTACAGCCAAATGATTCCGCTCTACGGTTGCAGCTAGCCGCGACGTTATTGAGACAGGGAGACTTGGACGCAGGATTACAAGCCTTAGAGTTAGCTAAACAAACTGCCCCCCAAAATCACCTTATCTATCTGCAAATTGGCAATATCTTCTACCAACAGCAAGAGTTAGACCGCGCCTTAGCAGAGTATCAATGGGCAGCCCGACTCAAACCCAACTCTCTAGCGGCACTTGAAGGTATTGGTAAAGTCGATCTAGCTCAAAAAAATTACTCTAAAGCAATTATCAGCTTTCGCCGACTAATCGAAATTGCGCCTAACAAGCCTATGGGGCATTACAACTTGGGTATTGCCCTTAAAGCCAGAAGAAGAGACACTGAAGCGATCGCCGCTTTAGAACAGGCGCTAAGACTATACCAAAAGAACGGCAATAAAGACCAAGCCGATCGCTTAGCCAGACTGATTGAACAGATCAAGGAAAAAGAGAATGAGGAATAGCTAGAAAATTATTTGAGTTGAATTCTGAGTATTATTTTCCTGGATTAGATACCCTAATCAATAATGATATATTGCAATTATTAAACCTATCCATGTCTCACTTTTATTTCGATGCCGAAGAGAGCGATCTCAAGTCTTTTGAATTGCCAGGTGCCAGACCTCACTACAACCCAGACCGTCCTGGACAGGTAGATCATATATTTCTCGATCTGGTATTAGATCTCCCTAATCAGAGTTTTCAGGGAACCTGCACCACGACAATTATTCCCGTGCGCTCGGGTATCGATCGCCTAACCATGGATGCAGTGGATTTGGCGATCGAGTCGGTCTTAGTTGATGGGGTCGCTCAACAGTTTGATTACGATGGCGAACAAATTGAGATTTATCTCCAGCAGCCTAGTACTACAGAGGCAATCAAAGTAGCAATTGCCTATTCGGTAGATCATCCTCAGCGTGGACTGTATTTTATTGCGCCAACGGCAGATTACCCCGATAAACCAACCCAAGTTTGGACTCAAGGAGAAGATGAAGATTCCCGCTACTGGTTTCCCTGCTTTGATTATCCTGGTCAACTGGCTACTTCAGAGATCCGAGTTCAGATACCCCCAGGTTTTATGGCAATATCCAACGGGGAGTTAATTAATACCCAGGAAGTAAATAACGGCATTATTTATCATTGGTCACAACAGCAGGTACATCCTACTTACCTCATGACTTTGGCAGTAGGAGACTTCGCCGAAATAAAAGACGAGTGGCGCGGCAAACCCATTAACTACTACGTCGAAAAAGGCAGAGAAGCAGACGGTAGACGCAGCATGGGTAAAACTCCTCGCATGGTGGAGTTTTTGTCAAATAAATACGGCTATGACTATCCTTACCCTAAATATGCTCAAGTCTGCGTTGATGATTTTATCTTTGGCGGGATGGAAAATACTTCTACGACTTTGTTAACGGATCGCTGTTTGTTAGATGAGCGAGCCGCGATCGATAATATGCGGACGGAAAGCTTAGTGCTGCATGAACTGGCACATCAGTGGTTTGGCGATTTGGTCGTGATTAAACATTGGTCTCACGCCTGGATCAAAGAGGGAATGGCTTCTTATGCCGAGGTATTTTGGACAGAGGAGGAATATGGTAAGGATGATGCCGCTTACTACCTGCTAAATGAAGCTCGCACCTATATTTCTGAAGATAGCACACGTTACCGTCGTCCGATCGTCACCAATATCTATCGAGAAGCGATCGAACTATACGATCGCCATCTTTATGAAAAGGGTGCCTGTGTCTACCACATGATTCGCGCTATTTTGGGTGATGAACTGTTTGACAAAGCGATCCAGACTTTTGTGCAGGACAATGCTCATAAAACAGTAGAGACAGTCGATCTATTACGGGCGATCGATCGTGCCACAGGTTACAATCTCATGTTCTTGTTCGATCAATATGTCTTCCGTGGTGGACATCCTGATTACAAGGTGGCCTATTCCTGGGATGGAGATAGCAAACTGGCTAAACTTACCGTTACCCAAAAACAGGCAAAGAAAGACAGCGAGAGTAAAGAGCTATTCGATCTCAAAATTCCTCTAGCATTTGGCTATGTCTCAACATCTTGCTACCAGAGTTTAAAACTTTCTCCCTGCGTATTCATCAGTTTGAACAAAGTTTCTATTTTCCCCTCGATAAGAAGCCCGATTTTATCAGCTTTGATGTTGATAATAATTTTTTGAAGACGGTCACGCTGCAATATCCTGTGACTGAACTCAAAAAACAGCTAGAATACGACCCCGATCCCATTTCGCGAATCTATGCCGCAGGGGCATTAGCCAAAAAAGGTGGCTTGGAGGTAATCAAAGCTTTAGGAAAATCCTTAACGGAGGATGCTTTTTGGGGAGTGCGAATGGAGGTAGCCAAGAAGCTGGGCAATATCAAGCTCAATCAGGCATTTGAAGCCTTACAGGCTGGTTTAAAGGACGAAGATGCTAGAGTACGCCGAGGGGTCGTTGTGGCGTTGAGTAATTTTAAAACTGCGGCGAGTTATGAAACTTTAGCTGATTGTCTCGATCGTGGAGATTTGAGCTACTATACCGAAGCTGCAGCGGCTCGAAGTTTAGGGGGCATGGTATCGGGGAATCTCAAGGATAAACAGCCAGAGGCGATCGCCTTACTAAAAACTGTCTTGGAACAACGGGCAGGCTGGAACGAGGTGGTTCGCGGTGGCGCGATCGCTGGACTGAGCAAAATGAAGACTTCTGGCGAGGCGGTAGATATCATTCTGGAATATACCAAGCCAGGTATTCCCCAAGCCTTGAGACTGACATCTATTCGCTGTTTGGGAACTATTTCTACTGGTCAAACCCCTGAGAAGTTGGGAGAAATCTTCGAGCAGCTAGAAGCGATCGCGGGAGAGCCTTTCTTCTTAACCCAAGAGGCAGTTGTCGGGGCATTAGGACAGATGCAGACTGCTCAAGCAATTAGTATTCTCAACGATTTAGCCGCTCAAACCCCCGATGGTAGAGTACGCCGTCGCGCTGAAGAAGCTGTGGCACAAGTGCAAAAAAACCTTGGTGCAGATAAAGCAGTTAAGGAACTAAAAACCGAAGTCGATCGCCTCAAGCAGGCAAATCAAGATTTAACTAGCAGATTGGCTAAGTTGGAAGCAACGAATAATTAATGGATAATTGATCTTGAGCGATCGCTTTTCTGGTATAGGTAAAGAGCGATCGCGCCTTGACTTAAGATTGTGCTAATAGGTTGTCTGTACTTCCTTTGGCTGGCTGTCTATTTCAATTGAGTACTGCTGTACCTCTTTTTCCAACCAAGCAGAAAACAGTTGACTAATAATTTGACCGTGTAGTGATTCATCTAGCTGAGGCTCAATAATTTCCTCTACCAAAATAAGATGAGTAGATTTTTCTATGGTAATTGGCTTCAGCACTTGAGGGGGATGAGCCGCAAACACAGCAGCCGAAATTGCCGAATTTAAGGCTTTACGCGGCAGAATTCCTTTGTAACCATGTTGCCGACGAAGATTTGGCTCTTGAATATATTGTCGCGCAACTTCCAAAAAAGTAATTTCATTTTCTTCTAAAGCATAAAACTGTTCGAGCGCTACATCAAAATCATCAAAGACAATTTCATAGAGAACAGCTTGAGTAAAATCTAGCTGATGTTCATAAAAATAAGCTTCGACGCGATCGCCAAACAGATGTTGAATTAATTTGGCAGTCACTACTGATTCATAAATTAACTGTTCGAACTCATCTCCGCTCAAGTAATTTTTCTTGAGCCATTCCCAGGTTTTCGTAGGATTATAAAGCTCGTATTTGACCCGAAAGTCATCGGCTGCCTGCTGTAATTCGCGATCGGCTACAATTATTCCTTCTATCTGAGCCGCATCACTGATAATTTGATAGTAAATAGCTTCTTGAAGTAAGGGAGCAAGTTTGCACGATATTTGGAGTCGTTCGACAAATTCTCGTGGAGATATCTGTAAATGTTTTGACATAAATCTTGAACATAAATAAAAATAGTTTCTATCTTTTAAAGTTCCAAACCGCCTTGCTTTAATTTTTTAAAAGGTTCTAGAAAATAATCTATCAAACGACGTTGTCTAATCACAATTTCTGCCGTTGCTGTTTGACCTGGGGTAAGGGCTATTTGTTCGGTTGCTGTAGCTAAAGAAGCTCGATCTATGCTTACTTCTAAGGCAAAATATTCGCCTCCGCCACTTTCTTCGGTTGGTTCTGATTGAGGATTCTCGACAACTTTTGAATCAGGAGAAATCCAACTAACACGACCATCGACAATACCATAATCTTGGAAAGGATAGGCATCTAGCTTGATCTTGGCTGGCAGTCCTATTCTGAGAAACGCAGTTTCCGAACTCGGCATTCTCGCTCTAAGTACTAAATCCGATTCGGGATCAAGATTATTTTCGATTTGAGCAATCATGGCAATAGTTTCACCAGCTTCTACGGTAGCTTCAGCATTTTGAACGGGAAATTCAAATATAGTTCCTGTCACAGGAGCTTTTACTGTATATTGGGTTAACTGAAACTCCAAGGACTCAACCTGATTACCCGTCTGAGCTATTTCTCCTTTGAGCGCTGCTATCTGAGCTTCCGTATCCTGTAATTTTTCTTCTGTTTGGAGCAAACCTAAATTATTACTATAGCGTAAGGAAACAGAGCTACCCTGCTGCTCTGACAGTCTCAGTTTCGCCTGTGATTGTTCAATTTCTTGCTCCTTAACGAGAGCTTGATAGCTACTTTGAACTTCTTTCAAACTAGATTTTGCCTGTTCTAGCTCAAACTTAGTTTTTTCTACTTCTTTCTTTGCCTCTTCGGCTAATTGAATAGTTTCTTTTTAAATAAATCCTCTGAAATTGCTCCATCCTGATAAGCTCGACGATAGCGAGGAATTTTTTCGGCGGTGGATTGGACGCGAATTTCGGCTAATTCGTAAGCAGCTTGACTGGTTTGAATTACTTTCTCCCCTTGCTCTATCTGAGCTAGTTTTTCATTTTGCTGGGAGGCGTATACTCCACCAGAAGACTCGACACTCTGTTGAGCCTGTTCTAGTTGAGCCTGCTTTTCTATTATTAGTGCCTGATTTTGCTGCTTTTGAGAATCGATGGTCTGGAGATGCTTTTTCTTCAGTGATTTCAACTGGGCAAGCTGATTTCTTTGCCCCGCCAGTTTTTCCTGCTGCTGCTTCAACTGAGATATTACTGTCTCAGATTCTATTTTGAGTAATCCTTCTCCCTTTCGTACTACTTGCCCCTCTTCTGCTAGAATTTCTGTCACCCGACCACTTATTGCCGCATCTATTTTCAAGGTTTTACCCTTTGGCTCGATTTTCCCTCTAGCTGTACCCGTTTCATCAATCTTGGCGAAAATAGTCCAAGGCAAACCAATAGAAATTAAAATTATTAATAAATAGACAAAGCCCCGACTCCAGACTCGCGGTAGGGTATTTAGCAGCTCTTGGGTGGAACCAGACCAGCGTTGTTCGGGTTCTGATTCCAATGTATCTGATAGTGATGCCTCAGTTATTCTAGTCGTGCTAATTGCTTGAGTATTGTCGAAAGCTTTGGTTAGCAGTCCTGGTCCTATCTGATAGTAACCTTTGTTAACCAAAGAGATGGCATTCTTAATTTCTTCACCAGGAGTGTTTTTTAACAAGTATCCTTTTGCCCCTGCCTGCAAGGCATTTTGTAAATACTCATTGTTATCGTAGCCACTCAAAACCAAAACTTTGCAATCGGGATATTTTTGAGCGATGATTCGTATCGCGCTTATACCATCCATTTCTGGCATTTCCAAATCGATTAATACCACGTCTGGATGAAGAAATTCGACTTTTTGCAGAGCTTGTTGACCATTATCAGCAGTTCCCACAACCTTTAAATCAGAGGCGTTGGAGTTGTCATTAAGAACTTTTGCCAAGAATTGCCGCGCAAAATTTTGATCGTCTACGATCAAAACCCGAACACGACCGACAAGATTGGGAGCAGATTCTATTTTGGATAGGGAAAGATTAGTTTCTTTCATAATTTTTGAACCTAAAGTGCATCAGATTAATTCTTAGTTAATTCATTCAACGAATAACACTCGTTTGCTGGTGATTGAGATGATAATATTGACCCCGTTTCGCCATTAGTTCCTGGTGAGTTCCCTTTTCTACTAAAACGCCACGGTCTAATACTAAAATTAAGTCGGCACTGCGAACTGTAGAGAGACGATGAGCAATAATCAAAGTAGTTCTGCTGCGAGTAATGTTGTTGAGGTTATTTTGAATAATGCGTTCTGATTCGGTATCTAAATTACTTGTAGCCTCATCCAAAATAAGCAGTCGAGAATCTCCCAAAAGTGCGCGAGCGATCGCAATTCTTTGTCGTTGCCCCCCAGAAAGCATACCACCACCTTCACCAATTTGAGTTTCATAACCCATCGGCAATTCCTGGATAAATTCATGAGCGCCTGCTTGTTTTGCCGCTTGAACAATCTCCGATAAATTGGCATCTCGCCGACCTAAGCTGATATTTTCGCGAATTGTCCCTCCAAACAAAAAGGTATCTTGATCGACAACTCCTACCTGCGATCGCAATGACTGGAGAGACAGGCTGTTAATGTCGTAGCCATCGATGAGAACCCGACCTTCTAGAGGAGTATAAAAACCCAGGGTCATTTTGGCAATGGTGGTTTTACCCGAACCGCTACGCCCTACTAAAGCTACCGTCTGCCCAGGCAAAACCTCAAAAGAGAGATTTTCTAAGGTATTAACTTCATTTTGTGCTTGATAACGAAAGGTTACGTTTTCAAACTGAATATGACCGACCAAGGGAGGCAAAGATTGTCGAGTAACTTCTTGCAAGTCTTCTTCTAAAGGAGAATCAATCACGTCTTCAATTCTCTCGACTGCAATCAAAACTTCTTGGAGTTCATTCCACATCATAGCCAGGCGATTAAAAGGGTTAATCACATTGCCCAATAGCATATTAAAAGCTACTAGCTGACCGATAGTTAGCTCATTGTGGATTACCTGCCAAGCGCCGAACCACAGCAGTCCGACAGTAATTAGGGTTTGAATCAAGGAGCTAATTATTTGCAGGGTATTACTAATTAGCTGACCCGAAAAGTTTTTGCGAATTGACTCGCCAAACAGTTCTTCCCAGTGACCGCGAACTATTTGTTCCACCGCCATTGATTTAATTGTACGAATACCAGTTAATGACTGAATCAGATATTTTGTCTCTTGATTGTAAGCGGTAAAAATCTCCCGCGAAATTCTTTTTAAAAACGGCGTGGCGATTAATGCCATCAAAGCAAACAAAGGTACTAAAGCAATAATCATCAGGCTTAGTTTCCAGCTATACCAAAGCATCAGTCCGATATAGAGAAAAACTGTTAACAGATCGAGAATAACCGATAAAGCTTCTCCTGTAAGAAATCTCTGGATCTTGCGGTTCTCTTGAATTCGAGAAATAATATCACCGACGTAGCGAGTTTCAAAAAACGATAGGGGTAAACGAAAAGTGCGATCGACAAACCCGACAATTAGAGCCAGATCGATGCGATTAGCTGTATGGGCTAAAAGATACTGTCGTAATCCTGTCATCGCAATCCGAAACAAACCAAAGATCAGTAATCCAGAGCCAACTGCCGTCAGGGTAATATCGCTGCGCTGCACTATCACTCGATCTAACAGTAACTGAGTCAAAAGAGGAACAACTAAGCCAAATATTTGTATGGCAATTGATGCTAAAGCAATTTCTAGAATAATAGTCCGATAGGGTTTGATTAATTCAAAATATCGGTTCTAAAGAACTATTATCTTCCGAGGCTTTTTTTAGCAGTATCGTAGGCTGAAGTATCAAGGTGTAGCCAGTCCAACCTTGGTCAAATTCTTCACGACTTAGAGTAAGTTGACCAATAGCAGGGTCGGCAATAATAACTTGTTGACGGGTAACTTTATAGACGACAACATAATGTTTTCCCTGCCAATGAGCAATTACGGGTAGGGTTTGCTCGGCTAACTTATTTAAGGTTGCAGTTACCATCCGAGTTGTGAAGCCAATACTTTCTGCTGCGCTTGCCAAACCGTTTAAAGAAGCGCCATTGCGATCGACGCTTGCCAATTCTCTTAAACGATTGACACTAAAACGTTTGCCCCAATAGCGACCGATCATCACCAAACAGGCCGCGCCACAGTCTGAAGCACTCTGCTGAAGAAAGAAAGGGTAACGTTGACTAAGCTGCTGCCAAAAATGTTCGACCTGTAGCTTGGGGCTGGGGAAGTATGCCTTGCTTACTGCTTTACCCTGTTTATTTTTAATTGTTGGTTGAGGCGATGTCTGATGAACTACTCCTGCTGCATAATCGACAGCAGTAAAATCATTATCTGCAAAATCGCTCTCATCTAAATCAACCTGCTCTAATAACTCCCTAGGTGACGATGGTATTTTTGTTGGAGTCTGACCCAAACTATATAAATCTACGGGACTTGCGACTAGCCAATTTCCTGTTTGCGGTAAAGTCTCTGGTTGATAAATTTGACCAGGCTTGATTTTTTCTCCTGAAGAGTGGATTAATTCTCCTCGACGGAGCAACCATAGTTTTTGCTGCCAGAGGGAGTCAGGTAGATTATTACCAGCTTCTAGCTGATGGTTAGTTAAGTTAGGCAGGATTTTTTGCAGATTTGCTGTTTTGAGGCGATCGCACTGGTTAACTTCGTGATAAAGCAATAGTAAGTCTCGTAGTTTTGCTCGTTCAACTAAATTCTGCTTAATTGCTGGATATTTTTGGAGTAGTCGAAGCAATAATTGGGGTCTGAGATAGCATATCTGAGTATTAGCGGACGCTCTAATCGAATATGGTTGAAAATCATTATAAAACAAGGTTATTTCGCCAAAAGAATCTCCATGATTCGAGTGAGATTAATAAATTGTTCTGGCGATCGATTAGTCGAACCTTGCCTTCTAAAATAATGAATAAGCCTGGCTCTGCATCCTGAGATTGCCAAAACAACTTGCCCATTGCTGGCTCCAACAAATCGACCTGTTGAACGCCCTCAATCAACTCTGGCAAATATTTTTGTCCTAAAGTTTGAGTGACTCCTTCTAAGACTTGTCTGGAAACAACCATGAAATAGTTTTAAAATCTTGCTTTTTATGCTGAGAACATCATAAAAGTTTTCGGGCAAATAACATAGTCAATTTAGATATCGAAATTAAGATTCTCATACATAACTTTCCATAACATAAAGTCATACATTTTGAGCGAGATCCTCTATTCCCTCCAAGGCGATCGCTGACAGTGCAAAAGCCAATTAAGAGCTTTACTAAAAACCTGGATATGTTTGCATTGACCAATCTTTTCCGATAGATTACCGCCCGAAAATTGATCACATTGATCACAATGTGTTTAAAAAACAATTAGCATCTCTTTTCTTAATCAAACATATTTTCCTCTTAACGCAAAATTGCTATGCTGCTTTTGCATATTTATGAAGAAAGTGTAAAGCTAGCTTTATTTGACCAATTATTAAACATCGATGATCAAAGAGCATTCAGCTAATCATCTGTTTGAGGATTTTTATAAACTACAATAAAAGCATAATGACTGAATCTCACTCTATATATAAAATTATTCTAAATATTTGGATATTTAATTCTCGCTTTGGCAGTCAAATTAAATAGTAAATTATGCATTTGCACCTGTTTACTGTCTTTTTTATACCTGTGTTACTAATTTACTAAACTGACAGCAATCTTGCATTCTAAGCGAAAATTTTTATATTTTAGCTATTGGCAAGTTGAAATGTTATCTGTAACACATATTTCTTGCTAGATTTTTTTGGCTCAGGCACTAAGTAAAATTGAGGCAAACTCGCTCTAGATTCGCCTCATAAAGATAATATGAAGACAGTCTTGCAAATAAAATATATTGTGTGGTAATGTAACCCTTGGATACGAACCAGCACTAATATCCTAAAGTTATGTACGGGAAAAAATTCACCCTTAATGTACTTTTTATGTTGGTTTCATGAAAAAGACTATGGCTAATTAATTTTTTAGCCAGCTGCTTTTCGATGTCCGAATGTAAATTTATTCAGAACCAAATCGTGAAAATCAATATTTCTACAATCGAAAACGAAAATGCAATTTCCGAAGTAAAAGCTATTGCTGCTGACAGTATAGTAGGTGGAGATGGTGTCACAATTAATTGGAACATTCAACTTCAAGATGGTGGTATTGGTGCTGCTAACGCAGGTATACCAAAGTTTGATTTTCAGGCAATAACTACAGATATAGATGCGGGAGTTAATGGTGGAGTGCCATATCACCAAGCTAGCCTCATTTTCTCTGGTAAATTAGGTGATTAAGCCATAAACAATTGTAGCTAAACGATCATCAAAGACAACTATTCAACGGTATAAAAGCTGTATAGTTGCATTTAATCCTATCAGGGTCTATAAAAAGATTCTGATAGAATTCATGCTCTTAATGTTGCCCAAATCTCGATCTCATATTGGTTAAAGTACGTTGCGAGTGAATTACTCATAGTAATTGAGTAATTTCGTTCGGTCAATCTGCGAATGCTATTTAGTATCGTCAGATTTTTCCATTCATGTAAAGTATCGGATAGATAAATTTAGATAAATTATAGATGCGAATATTAATAGAGAAAATTGATGCTGAAGAAATAACTGAGGTAAATAATTCTACTTCGGTAATGATTGTTGGAGGAAAATCCCAATTTGCCAATATTAGCGTATCTGCCTCTACTAACGGTTCCTATGCTGGGGCTTCCATAATAGCTCGGAATCAGGGGGAAAACCCTTTCCTGGAATTTAGTACCAGCATTAATGCACTCAACATCAATGGTATGTCCTACTCTAGTAGTAGTACTTATGTTAGAGCTGGTAGTTCATAATTGTTCTACTAGTTTGAAAATTAAAGCACTATTGCCAATTGTTTAAACCTATAGTCATACAAGGGTAACAAATACGATGAAAATAGCAATATCTGAACTTGAGCCGCAAGAATCTATTTACGATCTCGATCGCGCTACAGTTACTGCAATTACGGGTGGAGCAACTGAGGTTGCAATATTCACAGAATCTTTTGCCGAAGGAGATTTTGCCATTACTAGGTCTGATGCCAATGTTTACAGTTTTGAATACAAGTCTAAGCGCGGAGTATATAATATATCTTTCGGGTTTGGTTATGCTTTAGCTGCTTCTTTTACTGCCAATCCAGCATAGTAAGGTGGATCAAAGAAGCTTCAAAATAGAAAGGGCAAGTTATGTTATTATCTGCCCTTTGTTTGTTTTTTGC
The DNA here is from genome assembly GCA_963724445.1 of uncultured cyanobacterium. Lineage (GTDB taxonomy): Bacteria > Cyanobacteriota > Cyanobacteriia > Cyanobacteriales > Xenococcaceae > Waterburya. Next base: position 52,301 of record CAVRWR010000200.1, read on the forward strand.
TTGATTGAGTAAGACCAATCAAAGTACCAATATTATTAGAATCAACCAACAATATTAGAATAGCTTTCTGATTCAGACTCGGACTGGGGTTTGGCAAAAATCATGCGTCCTGCGGAGGTTTGCAAGGAAGATGTCACGATTACCTGTAGTTCTCCGCCCACGCTATCGCTACCTTCTTCTACCACTACCATAGTGCCGTCATCAAGATAGCCAATCCCCTGTTCGGGTTCTTTACCCTGTTTGAGTATTTTTAGCTCTAAATTATCTCCTGGAAGATAGATCGGACGGAGCGATCGCGCCAGATCGTTAATATTGAGAATTTGCACCTTTTGCAGATTGGCTACCTTACTCAAATTGTAATCATTAGTTAACAAAGTACCGTTGATTTCCTGTGCTAAGTTGACCAATTTCGCATCTACTGTATCGATATCCTCATAATCTGCCTTGTTGATCACAATGCGATCGGGATAGCCTTCCTGCATCTGATTGAGAATATCTAACCCTCTCCTGCCACGAATCCGCTTTTGGGAGTTACTGGCATCGGCTAAATTCTGCAATTCTTGCAGCACAAACTGGGGAATTAATATTTGTCCCTCTAAAAATCCTGTTTTGAGTAGTTCTTCTACTCTGCCGTCAATAATACAGCTAGTATCTAGGATCTTGGTAGGCATGGCTTCGAGAGTGCCTTCGGCTACTAGCATTGATTCAATACTATTGGGATTAATCAGCCGTAAGAAAGTTCGCCCGTGAGTATCGGCTAAACCAATCCCCAGATAAGAAAACATGACGCTACCCAGTACGGCAAAGGCAGGTTTGAAAAAGCTCAATTCTTGAGGAATGGGCAAAAGAAAGACTGGTGCTAGCATTAAGTTAGCTACTAGCAAGCCCATAACCAAGCCGATCGCTCTGGTGATGATAATCTCAATCTTGGTATTGCGGATCTGCTTTTCTAAACGACGATAGGTAGTCTGTACCGCAACTCCGACACCTAAGCCAATAATGGCAGCGAATCCAGCAATCACGAAGCGTAAAGCCCCGATATTGGAAACCCCTTCTAAGATGTCGCTCGGTAGCAACTGTAAGCCATCGAATCCGATGTTTACAGCGGCAATAATGCAAATGATAATTATGATGGCATCAACCATTGTTTTAGTTGAATAATATGATATTAGGATGTATTTCTTCTTTAACTGTAGTAAATTCTCGGTAATTATGTGAAAAATCTCTGGGAGTTCTTAATATTGCCGCAATTACTTTCAGAGACAATCTTACTTTTTACATCTGGTAGTTCACAATACTTATAACGTTTTTAAATACATGAATTACAGTTTATAAAGCATCATCAATACAATTATGTAGGTGTTGAAATATTTAGCAATGACTAAAAACAGTTCTTTGATAAATTGCGATCGCGAGATCGTCGATTCGGCTCAAACAATTCCTACTGCGGCATATATCCATCTTCCTTTCTGTCGTCGCCGTTGCTATTACTGTGATTTTCCCATCTCGGTAGTGGGAGACAAAGGTAAATCAGCATCTGTAATGATTGAGAATTATCTTGCTGCCTTAATCAAAGATATTCAGTTAACCCAGTCCCCTAAGCAACCCCTAAAAACGGTTTTTTTTGGCGGTGGCACCCCTTCATTATTATCTCCCCCGCAGTTAAAACAAATCTTGACAGCGCTCGCTCTACAATTTGGTATTGCTGATGATGCGGAAATCTCGATGGAAATAGATCCCGGTACATTCGATCGCGATCGCCTCTTAGGATATTTAGCCATTGGAGTAAATCGCTTTAGTTTAGGAGTACAAACCTTTGATGAGGAATTATTAAAAATCTGTGGACGATCCCACTCCCTAGCAGATGTAATGCAGTCGATAGAGATTATTCAGCAACTAGAGATAGATAACTTCAGCTTAGATCTAATTTCGGGCTTGCCCCATCAAACCCTAGAACACTGCCAAAAATCTTTGACTCAGGCAATAGAGATCGCGCCGAAGCATCTATCCTGCTATGATTTAGTCCTCGAACCAGTCACGGCGTTTGGCAAGCAATATCAACCAGGTAAAACCCCTCTGCCCAATGACGAGGATACGGCACAGATGTATCGCTTAACTCAGCACACCCTGACTACCGCGGGATACGAACATTATGAGGTGTCCAATTACGCGCGATCGCTTTATCAATGTCGGCACAATCGAGTCTACTGGGAAAACCAGCTATATTACGGTTTTGGGATGGGGGCAGCCAGCTATATAGATGGGGTTAGGTTTACTCGTCCCCGCACTCGCCGAGAGTATTTTGCCTGGGTTGAAGCTGGAGCAATCGTTGATGCACCGAGGCTATCAGCTACTGACTATTTACTAGAAACCCTGATGCTGGGGTTACGTTTAAAAGAGGGTGTTGACCTGGCTCAATTTGACCGACATATCCTTAAGGACATCTTATCCTGTCTCAAACCTTACGCTCGGCAAGGGTGGATCGAAATAATCAAAGGCGATCGACTCCTTGATTTAGAATGCTATAATTTCTGCGATCGCCCAGCAGGAAAACTCCGCCTGAAAGATCCTGAAGGATTTCTTTTTTCTAACACTATCCTGGCAGCCTTATTCGAAAAATTAGGCTAGTTTGCCAAATACGGTAGTTTTTAGATATACAGATTAACTAAGTCTCAGATATCAAATAAACAATGCCCTCACTATCAGAATTGTAATTAGCTTGAATAAATTCAATACAGTCTGAGCGGTGAAGAAATACCTCGATCGCTAAATGAGGATTATGATTAGGAGATAAATTAGGCTGAATTGTATCAGCGATATAGTACTTACCGTCGTAGCTCAACATACAATACCAGCCATTATCAGTTCCTAATTTATCATCAGAATATTTAATGGCTTCTGATTTACTATCAAAGACCTTAACGGTATGCCAAGGCAAAGAAGAGTCTACTTTGGGAATTTTCAAAACATACTGTGTCATCGAGCTAAATTAAGTAATTACTAAGTAATTCCGTGCGGCAGTTTCTAATTATTGAGTTTAATTATTTAGCAGAACATTTGCTATATAGATTGTAGCTAGCTTTAAATGTTTTATCTGTCTGATTCTCGACTATTGTATTGGTATTACTATTGAACCTCGCCAAGATTAAACAAGAAAGGAATACCTGCCTGTCCTTTTCCTCCCATAACTAAGACTTTAGGCATTTGAGAACCACCTTCTCTCCAGGCTTGAATTGCCTCTTTTTTCAACACTAATTGACCACCTTCTGCTTTTAGAGTTTCAGCTAATAGCCTTTGAGCTTCGGCTTTTCCCGTAGCGCGGTTGATATCAGCTTGTGCCGTTTGTTCTGCTTCTTGAGCTACGTAAACAGCCCTTTTAGATCTTTGTTCGGCAATTTGTTTCTCCTCTACTGCTTTGGCGAACTCTGGGGAAAAGTCCAAATCAACTACGCTAGTATCGAGTACGATAATTCCGTATTTATCTAAACGCTCGCTAAGAGCATCATCAAAATCTTGCTTAAGCTCATTTCTTTTGGTAATTGCTTCTTCTACTGTTCTTCTAGCAGCAGCAATTTTAAAAGATTCCTGAGTTTGAGGAGCAATAATGTTAGAGACAATATTGGCTAACGTTCCCTGTTTTCGGCGAATCTCCACTACCTGAATCGGATCGAGGCGAAAGTTAATCGCAAAACGAGCGGATAAATCCTGAAGATCTTTAGTGGAACTTTGGGCTGGTACTTCAAACTTTTGTACGGTCAGATCGTAAATATCTACAGCGGAAACCAAAGGTGGTCTAAAATGAATTCCCTCTAGCAAGACTCCATCTCTGGCTTTTCCTAAGATGCTGATTACCCCAGCCTGACCAGGGTTAAGAATGACAAAGCTATTAAACCCAATAAATAAGATTAATACTATTAGAGTAATAGGTATTATAAAGTTGTCGTTGAGAGAAAATTGTTTTTTCAAGTTTTACTTTCCAAAGTTTTAAATAATAATCGGCAAATATTCGTAGTAATTAACATTTCAATCAATACTACGAATTTCTCTTGAACTTCGACAAAGACATGACTACTTAGTCACTTAGTCGGCGGTCCATCATATCTTTTGGGATCTTTCTTGGGCTTTTTAGTCCCATCCGATTGTTTTTTGGGCTTTTTGGCTTCTTTGTTGCCTCTTTTTTTATCTCCCATGATGATTCCTAAATTAAATACCTATTAAATGAGTGTAATGAAAGTTAGTTTTCTAATGTTTCTAATTGAGGTAGACGGAGCAAGTTTTGAGTTCGGTTAAGATGCTAATTCACTTTTTGACGAACTAGGTTGAGTAGTTCTTTTGGTGATGCCAGTAGGTCAACTGCTACAAAAAAAATATTGTCTTGAGGATCGAGTAAAAATCGCCAGGCAATATTCATACCGACACGAGAACCAAACCAAGGCGTTTGAACTTTGCCTGTAAGTTTAATCGAGGTATAGCCCTCGTCTACTGATTCAATAGTGCCTCGTTTTGGCATTAATTTGAGTCCCTGACATTCTTCCCGCATATAGCTTAGAACCGCTTCTCGACCAATAATTGGTTTTTGAAAAGGTGGTTGCAAAGCACCATTAGGGGCAAATAGATTAACAGCAGCTTCAAAGTCATTAGCATTCATGTTGTCGATGTAACTTAGCACTGCGGTATTAGTGATGCCTTCGATAGATGCCTTGGTACGAATTGCGATCGCATTAGGAACAGCTATCGGTTCTCGAACTTTTTGGCGACTTTCAGCAGATTGGGCATCAAAACCCATATTAATTACAGTATTACGCAAGATGGTAATTTGCTGTCCAGGATCGGCATTGGCAATTGCTTTAAGCACAGAATCAGCCTCGAGCAGAGAGTTTATAACCCTTAGGAATTGGCGCAATAAGTCCCTCTTCCATCCATTCTCCCAACTGATTCCAAAAGCCCAACTTCAGGTTGGTCGTAAAGAAGCTATAGGAACGACAGATGGGTGTATCGGCATGATTTGCTAGGTCGCACATGACTTGTGTTTGCTCGGGGGGAGACATCTGCTTAATCTGCTCCAGCAGTTTTTGAGCAAAGATCATACTAGTTGAGCCAGGTGCTGCAACCGTAATTGTTTTACCCATCTCGGTATAGGCAAACCAGATTAATGCTAATTGATCTTCAGCCTTAAGTCGATCAAATCTCTCGATTATGTCTGGAACAATGTTGGCAACTTGAGTATCTGAAAAGATAGATTGAGCAGACTTGATCGTCATTGACATGGGATAAATACTCCTAAAGAAGATTAAATGCGTATTGCGATCGCTTAGCCAATAAATTGAGAATTCTTGATGTTAATTGGGGATTTAGCCTGGTTCAGAAAATATCGCTCTTCAGCCTACAGTGGGATATTTAGCCTGGTTCCAAGCAGTTAAGCCACCAATTAATTCGGAAACGTTTTGATAACCAACTTGACGCAGCATATTGGCTGCTACAGCAGTTTGTTCATCTGTTTCGGCGTAAATATAAATATCGCGATCTAATTCGAGGCTAGCGAGGGTGAGATTAGGCGGCTCGTCCATCGGCATAGGAATACAACCCACTATATGAGCAAGATTAAAAAGTTCTCTAGGTCTAGCATCTATGATAGTTAAGGCTGGTTCGCCCCAATCAAGGCGTTTTTTTAGAGTACTAACCCGCGACTTATTTTTAATTGGTTCGGGAGTAGAAATAAAGTTAGAAAATATAGCCATGAGTTTCCTTTAGTAATGTGAGAAGTGAACCTTATTTGTTGACAAAGTACCTTATTCGATATTTGCTCTGCCAATAATAGAACGAAATTTCGAGCATCGAAAGCAAGATATATTAAAACTGAAACGGAATATCTAGCTTTGGTTAATTTTAGCTAACCGTAAATGCGATCGCTAAGGTGACGGCAACAAATAAAGCAGCCCCTACTCCTAAGAATATATAACGCCTTCGTTGTTCTGGTGAGGGATAGCTAGCTAAAGACGTATCGGGTTCGATGGCGTAGTTATTAACGATTCCCTCATCATCGATGGTATAGCCATTTTCCAATGACTCATTCGAGTATTTATTCGTGTCTGCTTGTATCTCAGCAGGGATTAATTCCCCTCCATCACTAATACGATCCGCAGCTATCCGATCTTTTTTAAGGGTGATGGTGTTGGAAATATTTAGTTTGTTCATAACGCAAGTATAACGTTTTTTTACAAATCTTGCGTTAATCACTCTTTTTTGATATGAGAGACGCTTTTAGACCTAATCAAAATACTTGGACTCTGTCAGACAGATGATTGTTTGTTGATTAAATCGACTAAAGTTTCTGATTTAAACTGAATAGTACCTGCGCTTGAATGGCGATAGCGTTCTCCGAGAAATACCCATAGTTTTATATTGGGTCGATCGCAAGTCAAAATCTGTTTTACAGTGCAGATCTGCATCTTATTCTTAAAATAGGCAACAATGCGATCGCCAGTCCGAATCTTTGAGGCTTTAGTTTTCATACAGATTATATTATCTGAAATCTCGCGATCGCGGGTCAGAATCAATTGTCTCTCAATCAAATAAACCTTCTACTTGTACTCGAAAGGCAATCAAGGCATGATTTTGAGGAAAGTCCTGTAAATCCTCAAGTAAGCGATCGGACATTTCTGGCGTTACGACAGTTTTAACCTCAATGTTGGTGTTATAGCCAGCCATGTCTCCCATGCGCCTACCATGACTACCTGCACCCTGGGCTGGAATGATCGTGTATCCAGAGACATTTAAGGAGTGAAGCAACTTAATTAAGCGATCTTGTAAAACTGCCTCACAGATAATGGTTACGAGAACCCCTTGGTTAAATGAATAAGACATTAAAACTCCGATAAATTAAAAACTTTAATCACCTAGATGATTTTATATTTCCTTCTCGTTGAGAGATTTATCTATAAGTATGACAGTAGCATGTCTTAATTCATGTTTTGAGGAAGAGTTTGAAATGTATAAGATAAGTATACAATGTTTGATTTCATCGAAAAAATCAATAGTTTAGTTCTAATCCTGAATTTATGCTCATGAACTTTATCTTTGACACTCCCCTCCTTGAAAGAGAGGGGTATTCTCGCTCACACCTGATAAATAATCTCTGCTTGCTTGTTCCATCGCCAACGTTTTTTTGGCAATTTTGCTTCAGGGGGTAATAACAAAGCAGCCTCAATTTCTTGGCGGAGTTTGATTGTTATCTTGTAGTTGGCTTCTAAACATTCAATGAGTAATCGATTTCCATCATAATATCTCTGAAGAATTTGCCGTTCATTATCAAAATGCCACAGAGTCTGAATATTGCGATAAAAGGAAACTGTTGTTTTCAACTCTTCCGTCCAGATAAAATACTCGTCTTGCCACCACGATCTATATATTGTTCGATCTTTTAAACTAGGGAGTTGTTCTTTAAGCCGATCGAAAGGTTGCAGTGACCCAACATTAAGCACAGCGATTAGGGCGTTATTAATAGTATCGATACAAGCGTGGGCATCAACAACATCAAAATTGGGGCTAATGCTAAATTGCCATAACAAATTATTTAATAGCGTATCGAAGATAAATTTGTGCGTAGTAACAAGCTGATGTTTGAACATAATTGTGAATTTGCTAGTACTTTTAAACAACAATCAATCAATTGTTAAACAGCAATGTCTGTCAGCGTACAATTCTGTTTTCAGTTAATTTATCTGTAGTATCTTAATGTGAATCAAAAGTATTAGATATTTGAATTGTATAGCGTAAGTTTATTATGTTTAAGTTTGTTATAAAACTTAAACCAAACTTGGCAATCTAATTGATTTAATCTAATAATTTCATAACAAATAATTATAAAATTCTAAATTTTGCAAGTCTCATTGAATATACACTGTGGTATATATTTGTCTAACTTAATTAGTTGAATTCTGCTCTTTGTTTTCTACTATGTTTGATATAGTACAGACAATATTTATCAGACAAAGTAGAAATTTAAAATTGATTTTATTTGAAACTAGTCAATTAATAGTAAATCAAAGATTTCGCTCTGCGCATGCGTGCCTCCTGCCAGAAAATATTGTTTTAGTCAGGTACGTTCTTGAGCTTGCAAACACCAAACAATTCAAGAACTTGCGTTTTATGAGTCATGTACTAAGTTTGAATTTAAGAATTCATAGCCAAGCCCAAAAAAAGCCTTGGCGAAAATACCAACGAGGAGAGATGATTTCTGTCTTAAATTCAGAAGTCTGGCAAGTTCGCCAAGGTATTGTGCAGTTAAGTAGAGTTCGCTCAGACGGTACTGAAGTAGTAGTAGGCTTCATAACAGCTAACGGTACTTTTGAAAATATTTTATCAGGATCTTCGGTAGTTTATCGTGCCATTGCCTTGTCTGACGTTTACTTACAATATTACCCGCTGCATAATATAGCTAAGTCTCCAAGGTTAGCAAGAAGACTTTTAGCCAGCTACGGCGATCGCTTGATGAAAACTCAACAGCTATCTTCAATCCTGCTAATCGATCGAATGAAAGAGCGTTTAAGACAGCTACTCTTGATGTTCAAGCGCGATCTTGGTAGGGTTTGCGCTGATGGTGTTTGTTTGCAGGTTCGTTTCACTCACCTACATCTAGCTCATATACTTGGCACTACTAGAGTAACAATTTCCCTCATTTTAAAAGATTTTCAGAACCAGGGTTTGATTTACTTTGATAATAGGCGACACATTGTAATTAGATCATTGTAATTAGGTTACCAAGCCCAAGCCCCTCGGGCTTAAGTCAAGAGTCCTAAAGGACTACGTACATGCGGATATGCGAAGCGGTATGCTTTAGCACAAGTCCTTTGTCGAAGGAGGACACCGTGATGCGAAGCGAATCCTTTAGGGCTTCGCATATCAAAAGTCCAAGGTCTTATC
>CAVRWR010000201.1:0-29250 GCA_963724445.1 uncultured cyanobacterium
GAAGGGGAGCGACTACTTCGTTTCTTTCAATTTCCGCTTTTTGGGATTCTAACAGAGCAATTGCGGTACGAATACGTTCTGCTCTTTGACTTATTTCAAGCTCGCTTTCTTTCTTAGCCATTGATGGATATGGTTTTGCGCTTAATATGGTAAACTAGTTCTCCTTTTTAAATAGAGAACTAGTGAATGACTTCTATCCTACCTCAAGTCGAAGAATTAATCGCAACGTTGAAACAAATCATGCCCACCATTTATCAACAAGAGACTCTAGAATCTCTGTTAGGTTTATTTCTTTCTGGAAAAGGGAATGGTGTTCCTCATCATTGTCAGACTAAATCAGAGAGTGCTATTAGTCGGTTTCTGAATCATTATAATTGGTCTACTCGTTCCGTAATTCGGACAATTCGTGCTTATATTTTAAATTTAATTTGTTCTCAAAAACGAATAGGTCGAAAACCTACTCTTCAAGTTATTCTCAATCTAACTACCCTAGAAAAAGTTGGCAATTTTTCCCATCTTCAAGATTTGGTTCGAGTCTATCATCATCAAAAAGGTTTACATATTGTAGTAATGTACTTGGTGATAGGTAATTGGAGATTTCCTTGGAGTTTCCGTGTTTATCGAGGAAAAGGCACTACTTCTCCTTCTGGATTAGCACAAAAACTATTAAACAATTTGCCTTCAACATTAACTAAGTCTTTCCAAATTTATATCTTGGGTGACACAGCTTTTGGCACAATAAAATTAATCAATAAAATTCATGATTATTTCAGTTCTCACGCAATTGTTGGAATAGCTAAAACTAGAAAGCTCAAGGATGGACGTAAAGTATCTGAAATTAAAACTCGCGGACAACAAGTTTATTTGAATGGACTAGATATTCCTGTTTTCTTGTCATGGGTATGGCTAAAACGAGATGGAAAAAGAGTTCAACGTTTTGTAATTTCTACCAAGCCGATGAAAGGTAAAACTATTGCTCGGTGGGGAAGACGAAGATGGTGAGCCAGCGCGGTGGACGGGTTCCCCGGCATAAAGCGACTGGTGAACCCGAAGGGCAAATTGAGGGCTTTTTCAAGACGGTTAAGCATTGTTTTAGTCTTCATCGTTTTGGACAAAAAACTCTACTGGGAGTTTATCGTTGGCTAATTCTTTCTTTTATTTCTTATTTATTAGCATACTGGGTTTATTTAGATTTGGGAAACTTTGATAATTTAGATTGGTTTGATTCAGCACAACAAGCACTAATTTTACTTCTCCCTCATATTTTACTTCTGTCTCTTTTAAATCAGTTAGAGACAGTTGTTCCCTGGTTAAACGATAGAGGTTTCGATTTTTGTCTGATCAGGTGCAAGATCTGAGTATTATATTTAATAGAGTTACGTGATGTGATTGATTAATAACTCTGTCAGGGTTGAGAGTCGGCTTGTCAATCTTAGACAATAAATTGTTGACAACAGCTATAAATAAACAAAGTACAATGACAGAGGTAAACAATTTGCCTCTGTCTTTTTGTTGACGGATTATTTTGTTGTAAAAGCCCTAATTTTTCCTAATACACCTATGGATGCCTTCGCTCTAGTTCCACCAGAATGGACTAAATCAGCAGTTCATGCAGTTGATTTTTGTTGCCCTAGTTGTAAAACAAAACCTGCCAAGGCAAAAAGCGTCTGGCTCAACCGTCGCGCTCCTGTAAACACTGAAAATAAACGCAAATATCAAGAGTTTTACCTGTGTGAATGTGGTACTGCTTGGTGGGGTTGGAGCGACGATCGACCCCCTTCTGAATTAAGCGAATCATAAGCTTTTATTTTTTAAGTACCAGGAAAAGCTCTATCCTAAGACATGACTCTAGTTATCTACTCAAAGAATGCAGTTCGACAAAATTCTGATCGCCAATCGAGGAGAAATTGCTCTACGCATTTTACACACCTGTGCTGAAATGGGTATTGCAACCGTAGCTGTACACTCCACTATTGACCGCCAAGCTCTCCACGTTCAGTTGGCAGATGAAAGTGTATGTATTGGACCTCCTCCATCGGGTAAAAGTTATTTAAATATTCCCAATATTATTGCTGCTGCTCTAACTCGCAACGCTACGGCGATTCACCCTGGCTATGGTTTTTTGGCAGAGAATGCTCGCTTCGTTGAAATTTGTAATGACCATCAATTGACTTTTATTGGTCCTTCCAAAGAAGCTATGTTGGCAATGGGAGATAAATCTACGGCAAAAAAAACCATGCAAGAGGCAGGAGTTCCCACTGTACCTGGTAGCAATGGTCTGCTGCGAGATGAGGATGAAGCCAAGATTGTAGCGGGCAAAATTGGCTATCCAGTGATGATTAAAGCTACTGCTGGTGGCGGTGGTAGAGGGATGCGTCTAGTACAAGACGAAACAGATTTAGTCAGAATGTTTCGAGCAGCTCAGGGAGAGGCAGAAGCTGCATTTGGCAATGGTGGAGTATATCTAGAAAAGTTCGTCGAATGTCCGCGTCATATTGAGTTTCAGATTATGGCAGATAGTTTTGGCAATGTGATCCACTTGGGAGAAAGGGACTGCTCAATTCAACGTCGCCATCAGAAACTATTAGAAGAAGCACCCAGTGCGATATTAAGCTCCGAACTGCGTCAGAAAATGGGTGATGCTGCCGTTAGAGCCGCTAAATCAATCAATTATGTCGGTGCAGGTACAGTAGAATTTTTGCTGGATAAATCGGGCAATTTCTACTTTATGGAAATGAATACTCGGATTCAGGTAGAACATCCCGTAACTGAAGTAGTAACAGGGGTTGATTTGATTGCCGAGCAAATTCGGGTGGCTCAGGGAGAAAAACTAAGATTGACTCAGGAGCAGGTAAAACTTCAGGGTCATGGGATCGAATGTCGGATTAATGCTGAAGACCCCAAGCACAATTTCCGTCCTCAGCCAGGACGCATTAGCGCCTACCTGCCACCAGGAGGACCAGGAGTTAGAATGGACTCCCATGTTTATACCGATTATGAAATTCCTCCTTATTACGATTCTTTAATCGGCAAATTAATTGTCTGGGGAGAAAATCGCGATGTGGCAATTAAGCGGATGAAAAGGGCTTTACGGGAGTGTGCGATTACAGGAGTTCCTACCACAATTGAATTTCACCAAAGAATCTTAGAAACTCCTGCATTTCTTAAAGGAGAAATTTATACTAATTTTATCGCCGAGCATTTGAGCGATTATTAATATTCATTGCTTGTATTGCTTTTTGCCATTTTTCTTGCGTCGGTTAATGGTTAACGACTCAAAGCCATGGTGATTAATCCTTGCTGACCGACTAGTATTTCTCTGAGTAGGGTACAGACTCCGACTAAAATAATTGGGCTAATATCTACTCCACCAATGGGAGCAACTATTTTACGCAAGGGCTTTAAAAAAGGTTCTGTTGGCAAAACAATTAGACTGAAGGGAAACTTGTTTAACTCTGCTTGGGGATACCAAGTCAGGACAATTCTAAAAATAAATAAGATTGTCATCAATCCTAGTAAAAGACTAATAGCAATAGTTCCGATAGATAAATTCATCTCTGTAATTAAATGCTGGATATATAATAGCTAGTATTACGCAATGTAAACATTATAATAAAGTATAGATAAAGTTTTAGCAAGCAATAATCTGTCTTCAGTTTCAGGCGATCGCTCAGACATATTTTCTAAATCGATATGCTGTAATTAACTTTAGTTTTGGTTAAAAAGCTTTTAGAATTATAAAACAACGTAAACTATTAAAGTTAAAACAAAAATATAGTCGGGACAAAAAGTTATGACACCTTCGTTAGCTAATTTTCTTCTAAGTATTGCCTTGGGCGCAGTAATTGTCGTTATTCCAGCAACTATTGCTCTGATCGTTCTTAGTCAAAGCGATAAAATCGAACGTGGATAGTATTTATCTGCTTTGGCAAACAACCACAATATAAATAATTTAGACGGCGGAATCATCTCTATGCCAGAGAATTGGTAGCTTTACCAAGATTTCGCCATTATATTTTTACCCGAAGAGTCCATTGAGAAAAACACGATTAGAGAAAAAAAGTAATTTAGTTACACTTTATACTTATTTTGGGTTTGAATAGAGTTGAAAGATACACTATTGAGGATGTGTATAGATACAATAGGTATGACTTGAAACCAAGAGAACCATATTAGGAGAGATAGTAATGGTCAATTTTGGGCTGAATGCAGCCGCTATTTTAGGTTTATTCTTAGCAGTAGCTGGTGCTGGGCTGTTTTTTCTACGTTCAATTCGCCCAGAGTTGGCAAGAGATTATGATATCTTTTTTGCTGCGGTAGGTTTGCTCTGTGGAGTTATCTTGCTATTTAACGGTTGGCGACTCGATCCGATTTTGCAGTTCGGTCAATTCTTGCTAACAGGTACATCAATCTTTTTTGCCTTTGAAAGCATTAGGATGCGTGGAGTGGCGACGGAACAAGCCAGACGAAATACCACTACTGTCGATCGCGATCGCCCTGTTAGTCGTACCAGAGTTTATACCGAAGCGGAACTAGATAAAATCGATCCTTACGACAACGTATATGATGGAGTTCAACCTAACTACAGTAGCCCCAGATTACGCGGCTATGAAGAACCACAACCCCGTTCTCGTCGTTCCAATCCTAGACAAAGAACAGCGCCAGCGCCAACTGCGGATCTCAGGGATGAACCAAGACGTAGACCCAGCCGAAACCGTCCTGAACCCAAGGACTATATAGCTCGCGCACCTCAAGAAGACCCAAGCGATCGCTATGGCTACGAAGACCAAGCTAGTCGTCCTCCCCGTCGTCGTCCTGCGGCACCTGCGACAGATCGTTATGATGAATGGGACGATACTCCCAGATCTACTAGAATAGATCTACTCCTCGTCCCCGTCCACCGATAGAAGAACGTTACTCTCCCCCAGCCAAGCCAGCTGAACCCAGACGTAGACCATCACCTGCTGATTTGGGCAGAAGCTACGAACCAGAGGATGAATACGATGCAGATGATTCAGGCGCTGATTATAATTCCGGTTTAGGCAGAACTTATGATGAACCCAGCAAATCTTCTATACCTGGAGATTATGTCGTCGATTATCAGCCTTTAGAAAATGTCGGAACTGATTATTCAGATGATTACGATGATTCAAAATATGATGATTACGACACAGAGGAAGAGAACAATACTGATTCAAGCAGCGATTATGATGAAGACAAAAATCGTCCAGAAAGTCGCAAGCCGATAAATTTTGAGCGATATGAGTAAATTAGATTCTAATCTTAGTACCTTGGTTTATGACTCGTATTTGTTGTTTAGATTTTTGGCGATCGCGTCTATTGATAGTTAAATTAATAGTTTTCCAGGGCAAATGCTAAGTTATTTAAAAAAAAACCAATAAAATGTCTTTAAGCCAAAACTTTGCTGTAAACCTACAATAAGCAGAATTTTGGTATTTTTTATGACCGACAGTAAATATATTCTCTCTCTCGATTTGGGGACGACGGGAAATCGAGCTATTTTATTTAACCAGCAGGGAAATATAGTCGGTCAGGCTTATAAAGAATTGACTCAGAACTATCCCCAGGCGGGATGGTTAGAACACGATGCTTTAGAAATTTGGCAGGATATTAGAGCTTGTCTTAAGCAGGTTGTTACCGAGCAAAAAGTTAGTCCTCAAGAAATTGCTGCTATTGGTTTGACTGTCCAACGAGAAACCTGCTTGCTGTGGGATAAAACCACAGGAAAACCATTACACAATGCCATTGTTTGGCAGGATCTTCGTACCGCTAAGATGTGCGATCGCTTGCGCGCAGAAGGTAAAGCAGAAATTATCGAACAAAAAACGGGTTTAGTCCTGGATGCTTATTTTTCAGCAACCAAGCTGGCGTGGCTAATTGACTGGGTAAAGCAAAATCAACCCGATACTAATTGGGACAACGTAATTGCGGGGACTATAGATACTTGGGCATTATGGAATCTTACAGGAAGACAGGTTCATGCCACGGATGTTAGCAATGCTAGCCGTACTATGCTGATGAATTTGGCTACAAAAGAATGGGATGAATCTCTGCTAGAACTATTTGACATTCCCCGCCAGATTATGCCCGAAATAAAGCCTAGCATGGGGATTTTTAGCAATTGCGATCGCAGTATTTTGGATGCAGAAATCCCGATTGCCGCTATCTTTGGCGATCAGCAGGCAGCTTTATATGCTCACGGCTGCGATCGCCCTGGACTACTTAAGTGTACCTACGGTACAGGGTGTTTTCTCGTGGCACAAACGGGAACTGAAGTAACTAGATCTAATAATCGGCTTCTGTCTACTGTGGCGTGGAGTACCCAGTCGCAAACTAACTATGCCCTAGAAGGAGCAATCTTTACTACAGGTGCCTCAATTCAATGGCTGCGGGATGGCATGGGGCTAATTAAGCATGCAGCGGAAACCGAATCTCTTTGTAATCAGGTAACTGATACCAATGGCGTTTACTTTGTACCAGCCCTAAGCGGTTTGGGTGCGCCCCACTGGGATATGAAGGCTCGCGGTGCTTTTATGGGCATTACTGGTGGTGTAAAACGGGAGCATATGATCAGAGCCGTTCTAGAAGCGATCGCCTATCAGGTAAAAGAAGTAGTAGATGCCGTTAACCGAGATAGTGACAATCCTGTATCTTTACTAAAAATTGACGGTGGGGCAGCGCAAAATAACTTTTTGATGCAGTTCCAGGCAGATGCCCTGGGAGTACCTCTAGAACGCCCTAAAGTGCTGGATGCGACGGCTCAGGGAGCAGCCTTCGGTGCGGGATTAGCGGTAGGCTTTTGGGATAGCTATCAGAAGTTGATTAGCGATCGCCAAGTAGACCGAGTATTTGAACCAGGAGAAGGACAGACACAGGCACAGGAAAACTTTGCGATGTGGTCAAAAGCAGTAGCCAGGGCAAAGAATTGGATCGAGTAAAAGTAGCAAGTAGCTATCCTCCCCTGCTCCTCTGCTCCCTCTGCTTCTTAACGATGAGGCGAGCGATAGAAAGGTTTTTTAACCACGGTAGCAGGATAAAGTTTGCCCCGAATTTCCACTTCCAAAGCCTGTCCTGGTTTACTAAGCTCTTTAGGTACATAAGCCAGGGCGATCGCTTTTTCCACGGTGGGGGCTAAAGTACCACTGGTAACTTCTCCTACTGCTTTTCCCTGAAACATGACTCGGTAGTCGTGACGAGCGATATAGCGTCCCGACATTTCTAACCCCACCAGACGGCGTGTTACTCCTGCTGATTTTTGCTGTTCTAATACGTCCCTTCCGATAAAGTCGCCCTTATCTTTTAAATGCACCACCCAACCCAAGCCAGCTTCAAGGGGGGAAACCGTATCGTCAATTTCCTGCCCATATAGACTCATAGCTGCTTCTAGACGGAGAGTATCCCTGGCACCTAGTCCACAGGGAGTAACTCCTGCTTGCAAGAGCGATCGCCATAACTGCTGTGCCGATTTAGGATCGAGCATAATTTCATAGCCATCCTCTCCTGTATAGCCAGTACGGGCGATAAATGCGGCAGCGCCGTTGATAGTTACGGTTTTATGCGTAAACGCCGTCATCGAGTCCAAATCTTCTGTAACTAAATTCTGTAAAATTTGGTCGGCTTTTGGACCTTGAAGGGCAATTAAAGCCTGTTCTTGGGAAATATCTAGCATTTCTACCGAACTATCTTGCAAGTGACTTAAAATCCAAGCTTTATCCTTAGAGGTTGTGCCAGCATTAACAATTACAACTGCCTGCTGCTGATTGTTACTTTCTCCCTGAAAATAAAAAATAATATCATCGATAATGCCTCCTTGGGGATTGAGCAACACTGTATACATCGCGTCTCCAGGCTGGAGACGGCTCAAGTCTGAGGGAACTAGCATTTGCCAAGCTTCAACCAAACCTGTCCCGACAAAAGCAAATTTTCCCATGTGAGATATATCAAACATTCCTGCCTCAAAACGCACCGCCTGATGTTCAAGTTTTACCCCAGAAAACTGGACGGGCATTTCCCAACCAGAAAAAGCTGTAAATCGGGCTTTTTGCTGTTGAGCTAATTCATATAGGGGAGTTCTTAACAAGTTTGATGGTCGATCTGTCATATATCTATCCGATCTATTTAGAATATTTAAACAAAGATTGATCTTTAATAGCTTAGTCTCTCAAGCTAATTCTCCGAGTAAAATCAAATTTTGGTAGTCTCTTCGGGTATGATTTAATAATCACGTAATATTTGTTTCAATAAATTTTAGTTTGTTCACGTTCTGTTATTTAGTAACGTCAACTACGACCAATAACGTTTTCTGTTGCTGGGTTGGGTTTTGAAACAGGAATACTCGTTAATATATTTGTCAATTAATTTAGATTTATCAGGAGCGAACTAACATGGCTACTCTCAAAATTGTGGTTTATATCACCGTCTTTTTCTTTATTGGACTATTTATCTTCGGCTTCTTGTCTGGCGATCCTTCTCGTAACCCAGGCGGCAGCGACTCTGAATAGTTTTTCATAGTTTGATAGTTCATTAGATAATTTGAGGGGTATTTCAGGAATACTCCTTTTTTTTTATTGCGTATATTTAAGACATGAACAATTCTGAACAATTTTGGTATGTGGTGAGACAAGCAGATGGAACTTGTCAAGTAGTAAAATTTGACAGTAAACAAACAAAAACCCCAAAGCATAAGCAGTGGGGTGAGTATGATAGCGAACCAGAAGCGATCGCTAAAAAGATTGGTTTAATTCGAGCGGGTCAGTGCAAACCTCAATAAGTGCTACTGCCAAATTTTAGCTGTCAAATTCTACTTAGCGGCTTGAGGTTCTCCCGATTTTTGTGCTTGAATATTTTTATTCAAAACATCTAATGCCTTGGCAAACTGCGGGTCTTCCGCCGTACCTAGCTTCGAGCGATCGCCAGTATAAAGTTCTTCAAGCTCTTTATCCGTTAATTCCACTACCACATCAGGAGGAATACCCTCTTTATTTATATCTCGACCGCTAGGGGTTAGATACTTAGCAATAGTGACCGCTAGTCCCGAACCATCTCCCAAAGGACGAACTGACTGTACTAGACCCTTGCCAAAAGTTTGGGTTCCCAGTAAAGTTGCACGCTCATTATCCTGTAACGCCCCTGAAAGAATCTCACTGGCACTAGCCGAACCTCCATCCACCAAAACCACCAGAGGTTTATCGGTTAAAGCGCTATTCTTAGCAGATTCGCGATCGCTAACTCCTTGGCGATCGACTGTTGAAACAATCGTACCTTGATTAATCCACATCCGAGCAATATTGATGCTGGAATAGAGCAAACCACCAGGATTAGAGCGCAAGTCTAAAACGTAGCCCACAACACCTGCTTTCTCCTGATCTTTGATCGCTTGTTGCATGTCTTTCGCCGCATGTTCATTGAAGGTAGTAAGGCGAATGTAGCCCACTTTACCCAGCTCGGAATCTCTAACACTTGCCCGAACAGGATGAATTTCAATTCTTTCACGAACGATATCGTAATCCTTTTTCTTACCTTTGCGGTCAATAACTAGCTTAACTTTACTGCCTCGTTCTCCCCTAATTAGTTCAACAGCATCATTAACATCCATCCCTTTGGTGTCTTTGCCGTCAATCTCCAAGATTATGTCTTGAGCCAAAATCCCCGCTTCAAATGCTGGAGTATCTTCTATTGGTGAGATCACTATCAACCTGCCACTTTTTTCTTCTTTGGCAATTTGGATACCTACTCCAGTCAATTCTCCTGAAGTATCGATCCGCATATTCTCAAACTCCTCTGGGTTCATAAAGCGCGTATAAGGATCGTCGAGCGTACCCAGCATTTCTCGGATTGCTGCATAAGCATCTTCTTGACCCTTATAGTCAGCATCTTTAATATATTTTTGCCGAGCTTTTAACCAATCAGTATGGTTGAAGCTAGTATCCACATATTGGTGATTAATGATTTGCCATACTTCATCAATGGTTGTTTTCGGTCCACTCTGAATTAAAGCTTGGCTCTGAGATAAATGAATGCCCGCTCCAGTAACTGCCACTGTTGATAATGCTACGGCGGTAGTTCCCAGAATCAGTCCTTTTTTTGTAATTACCATACGCTTAAAAATAAAAAAAATTGCCGACGCTTATCTCAATCCTGTTAGACACAGATAACTATGTTGGTAGCACACTTGTCTTCGTAAATTAGAGCTTAATAGGCAGTTTAAACTAGGGCAACAGCACCTAATTTAATCTTCTCCAACCCTTGGTCGAGGAAAAAGATGATATTTATTAATTAAAGTCTAACCTACCACAAGTAACCTCGGTGTCTGGTGATTTGAAAACATCTTACTGAAATATTTATCATCCTTCACACCTATTTTAGTTTAAATCCATAGGCTACCTACTCTGGCAACTTTTAAATTCAGCAGTTACCATAAGCCCGAGCGCATTTTAAGGATATATGTTGAAGTGCTGAAATTTGTTTAGAGTCAATGACAATAACAATGGCGATCGCTCAAGTCAAATCTATCAGTAATGAAAAATATTCAAAATCAAGTAAAAGAGCCAAATTTTGGGACGATGCCCCAAGGATCGGCCAATATATTTCCGCCGCCACAGTTGCAGTATAAACTGGCTTTGGTCAAACTCCAACAGCAACGCTCTGTTCGTATTTCTCTCTGGCGATCTTGCCTCCTAATTTGCTGCACTATGGGTATCGGCTTTTTGGCTGTCATGCCTTACTGGCAAATAAAAAATCAAAGTCAAATCAAAATTGATGGTGATAAATTAGTCAGTAAAAAGACAATCTATAATTACCTAGACTTCGCTTATCCCCAGTTTGTCTGGGCAATTAATGGCATAAATTTAACTCAAAGAATTGAATCTATACCTTCAATCACCGCTGCTAAAGTAAATCGGCAAATTATTCCACCCCTAATTACCATTTCGCTTCAAGAAAAAGTTCCTGTGGCGTTGGCGACATCTCAGGGAGAGATCGGATTCTTGAATTCTTCTGGAGAATGGATTGAACAAAAATTTTATGCCAATATTGACGGGAATTATCCTCTACCCAAACTCAAGGTAATTGACTACGAAAATCAGTTTAAGCCAGTTTGGCTCAAATTATATCAATTGATATCTCTTTATCCAGAATTAGAGATTTCTGAAGTGCATTGGGATCGATCTGGCAGTTTATTCCTGCAAACCAAACTAGGTCATGTTCTGTTGGGAACTAATGCATCACGACTTGAGCAGCAATTTAAGATCATGCTTAAGCTCAAGAATTTACCTAAACAACTTTTAAGTAGCGAAATTGCCTACATAGATTTAAGTAATTCTGAGGTTAATTTAATTCAAAAGTACTAATCAACAGACAAAAACGAAATTTAATCCGTATTTTTACTGAAACTTTTTTGCCTGACTAGTGCTGGTTCAGTAATTTCTTGGAGGATAGTTAAGGCTATCTGTTTAATAATTACAAAAACTTTAATATTTTCCCCAGACTTAATTACCCAGATGATAATAAATTGAGTTAAGCTACCAAATTGAATTCTGTATAAGAAAACCAAGCGCGGAAACCTTTGATCACCCCCCATGTCTTTAGATAAAAGAAACGTTAATATTTTCAGTAATGAAGTTAACAACAATCGTTCTGAGTTACCCATGGCTTTAGGAAACGGTTCTTTAGGTGGCGGAATGGGAATACCTTTTAGAGGAAATAATGGTAGTTCCCAAAATCCCAAAGAAGAAATTAGGAGTAATAAAATAGTGCCAAGTAATGTCGCTAAGATCAAAGTAATGGGAGTGGGCGGTGGCGGCTGCAATGCAGTCAACCGTATGATTGAGAGTCAAGTATCAGGCATTGAATTCTGGGCAATTAATACCGATGCTCAGGCTTTAGACAACGCTTTAGCTCCACAAAAGCTACAGATTGGACAAAAAATCACCAGAGGTTTGGGAGCAGGGGGAAATCCCGCTATTGGGCAAAAGGCAGCCGAAGAATCGAGAGATGAACTCGCTCACGCTCTAGAGAATACGGATTTGGTCTTTATTACTGCTGGCATGGGAGGAGGAACAGGAACAGGAGCAGCACCGATCGCTGCTGAAGTTGCCAAAGAGATGGGCTGTCTGACGGTAGGGGTGGTGACTCGTCCTTTTACTTTCGAGGGCAGAAGACGGACAAAACAGGCGGAAAAAGGTATTGAAGCTTTTCGTAGTCGAGTAGATACTTTGATTGTCATTCCGAATAATCAGTTGTTATCGGTAATTTCTCCAGAAACTCCAGTACAGGAAGCTTTTGGTGTAGCTGACGATGTGTTGCGTCAAGGGGTGCAGGGGATTTCCGACATAATTACTATTCCTGGCTTAATTAACGTTGATTTTGCTGATGTCAGAGCAATTATGGCAGATGCTGGTTCGGCATTGATGGGAATTGGCATGGGTTCGGGTAAATCTCGTGCCAGAGAGGCAGCAATCGCCGCAGTTTCTTCTCCTTTGCTAGAAGCCTCCATTCATGGTGCTAAAGGGGTCGTAATCAACATTACAGGAGGATATGATTTAACCCTCCACGAAGTCAATGCGGCAGCAGATAGTATTTATGAAGTAGTTGATGAAGATGCCAATATTATCTTTGGTGCAGTGATTGATGAGACTATGGACGGTGAGGTGAGAATCACCGTAATTGCCACAGGCTTTGATGGGGAAACTGAGGATTTAAATTTGGAAGAACCCCAGTTAGAATCGAATAATAGTCATAATAATGTATTTCAGACTATGGGAGTCGCACCACAGACAGATAGAAACAAAGTAAAAGATAGTGGTCGGATTGAGATTCCCGATTTTCTCCAACGACGACGTTTTCCTAAAAACTAGAATTTGTTTCTAGAACCATATGACCCCTATAGCACTAACTATTGCTGGTTCTGATAGCAGTGGCGGAGCTGGAATCCAAGCCGATTTGAAGACATTCGCTATGCACTGCGTTCATGGTGCTAGTGCAGTTACCTGCGTTACGGCACAAAATACTCTAGAAGTAACTCAGGTAGAGGCGGTTCGAGTTCCGATAATTACAGCCCAAATTGAAGCGGTAGCTAGGGATCTTAGAATTAATGCTGTTAAAACAGGAATGTTATTGAGTTCGGAAATTATTATCGCAGTTGCCCAACAGATTAGCCAGCAAAACTTACCGCAGCTAGTTGTCGATCCTGTAATGGTTTCACGTTCAGGTGTACAGCTAATTGATAAGGCAGCGATTTCCTCTTTGACAAATCACTTAATCCCTCAAGCGCTGATTGTTACTCCTAACCGCTATGAGGCAGAAATTCTCAGTGGTTTAACTATAGATAGTGTGGAACAGCTCACCCAGGCGGCGATTTCCATTCACCGTAGCTCAGGGGCAAAGGTAGTTTTGGCTAAAGGTGGTGGGTTATCAGGCAAAGAAAAGGGAATAGATATTTGGTATGATGGTCAAACAGTAGAAACCCTGTTTAACAAAACCGTTGACACCAAGAATACTCATGGTACGGGTTGTACTCTCTCCGCAGCAATCTGTGCCAATTTAGCTTTGGGGAAAGACATCTGGCAGTCAGTGGTTGACGCCAAAAGTTATGTAACTAATGCTTTAGAACATTCTTTAAATATCGGAGCAGGAAATGGTCCTGTAGGTCATTTTTTTCCCTTGATTAAATAAAAATTTACCAAAAATCTGCTTGAGTCCAAGATTCTTTCAACAGTAAAAAAAATAAGATGAAATTATCTACCAAGATTGAGGCAATTATCTATATCAAAGGCAGACCCCTTTCAATCGAGGAGATATTTGCCTGTCTTAATCAAAAAGATCTCGAATCCAGCAAAATGTCTGAGAGCGATCGCGAGTTAGTGGAAGATGGTTTAATTGAGTTAATGAATGACTATGCTCATCGAGATAGTGCTTTGGAAATTACTGAGACAGAAGCAGGATATAGTTTGCAGTTGAAAACCGAATATGAATCCTTGCTGCAAGAGTTAGTACCAGCAGAATTGGGTAAAGGTGCCTTAAGAACATTAGCGGCGGTGGCTCTAAGAAATCCGATTCTCCAAACTGAACTGATCGATCTGCGGGGCAGCAGTGCCTATCAACAGGTAGCAGAACTAGTTAAGCTCGGTTTTATTCGTAAACGAGAACAGGCAGACGGTCGTTCCTATTGGTTGGAAGTGACTAATAAATTTCATCAATACTTTGAAATCAATAATATGGCTATATCCTAGCCTCTAATGCACCTTTTTTTTACTAGCGGTTCTCACTATAATTATGTCAAAGTATAAAAAACGTCCATCCATATTTGGGTAACGAATGATATTTAACTTTGATTTTCTCAATTCTGAATCTCAGGAACAAACTTGCAATACTTTAATGCAATATCTGCGACAGCAACATCCTGAAGTTTTGGCACAAATTGCTTCGTCTGCCAGCCCAGAAGTTAAGCAGATCATTTCTCAAAATGTCCAGGGATTAGTCGGAATGCTCCCTTCTGGAGATTTCAATGTCAAGATAAGCACCGATAGAGAAAATTTAGCTCATCTGTTGGCTTCGGCGATGATGACTGGCTATTTCTTATGTCAAATGGAAAAAAGAAGGGATTTAGAAGAGAGCTTGACCAGCCATTCTAATAATTCTCTAAGTGATGAGATTTGAGGTTGGTAAGTTGAATTTTAGATTTGTTTCTGGCCCAAGATTCTAGATATTTTAAATCTTCTCAACCTAAATGTAGAAGATAAAACAAGCCTAGATTTAATAATCTTTATTTTCCTTAAGTAAGCTTAAGCTATGTCAAATTTGCGATTGACATCAATCTCTTGGTGCCAGAAAATTAACCGCCTTTAGCAAAAGTAAGCATGAGCAGAACAGATAAAGCCATGCCTGGACTGAGGAGAAGAATTAGAGTCACTAGTTCGTGGGATGTCATTTAGATCAATCTGGCCTGAGCCACAGATGATTAGGTTATTTGCTCTACCTAGGCTAACTAAAAAATCGCCATGAGTTAGCCTGACTAAATATTTTATTAAGGATTTAGAAATTTGGCGATCGCTCTTAGCAAAAATTTTCATATTTTTAGAATATATAGTTTTTTGCCACTCATAATATAATAAAATATCTATCTAATAACGAATATTCGTTGTTTTTTAAAAGTCTTACTTAATTTTTTTGTCTATAAATTACAAATTAATAAGGTACTCAAAATAAACACTGAAGCTCTACTTCAGAGCTTATTAAAACTTAATAATTATTAGAGAGACACCTCTCTCTGGTAGACTTTGGACTTGAGTGGGATCGCTTCTTGATGAAGTTGTTTATGGGGGAAAACACGCCAGTTCCTATAACGGGGGAAACCCCGCAATATGCCCTAAACAAAGGCTTGAGCCGCATGTACTAACTTCGTGTGACGCGCTAGCCAATCCTTTAGGACGGACTGGCTCCCCAAGACCACACTTCATCGCTTTTAGAAAGAAATTTAACAACAAGCAAATAGGGAGGAAAACCTTGCTGGAGACAACCCTCGGTTTAGAAATCATTGAGGTAGTAGAACAAGCTGCCATAGCCTCGGCTAAGTGGATGGGTAAGGGCGAAAAAGATACTGCTGATGAAGTCGCAGTCGAAGCGATGCGTGAGCGCATGAACAAAATCAACATGCGTGGTCGAATCGTGATTGGGGAAGGAGAACGAGATGATGCTCCCATGCTTTATATCGGTGAAGAGGTAGGGATATGTACTCAGCCCGATGCGAAAAACTTCTGCAACCCCGATGAATTAATTGAAATTGATATTGCAGTAGACCCCTGTGAGGGAACTAACCTTGTCGCTTATGGACAAAATGGTTCCATGGCGGTTTTAGCAATTTCTGAAAAGGGTGGACTGTTTGCCGCACCTGATTTTTACATGAGAAAGCTAGCTGCTCCACCATTGGCTAAAGGTCATGTCGATATTAACAAATCTGCCACAGAGAATTTAAAGATCCTTTCAGACTGTCTAAATCGCTCAATCGAAGATTTAGTAGTAGTAGTAATGGATCGCTCTCGCCATGAAGATTTAATCAAAGAAATTAGAGGTGCAGGTGCCAGAGTTAGATTGATTGCCGATGGTGATGTCTCTGCTGCTATTTCCTGTGCTTTTTCAGGCTCTAATATTCATGCCCTAATGGGTATTGGTGCTGCCCCTGAAGGAGTAATTTCTGCGGCGGCGATGCGCTGTTTGGGTGGACATTTCCAAGGACAGCTAATTTACGATCCTGCGGTAGTTAAAACTGGCTTAATTGGGGAAAGTAAAGAAAGCAATCTGGAGCGACTGGCATCCATGGGAATTAATGATCCAGACAAGGTTTATGATGCCCATGAATTAGCTGGTGGTGAAACAGTTCTATTTGCTGCTTGCGGTATTACTCCTGGGACTTTGATGAACGGAGTCCGCTTTTTTAAAGATGGCGCAAGAACTCAAAGTTTGGTAATTTCCTCTCAGTCTAAAACGGCGCGTTTTGTGGACACAGTGCATATGATCAATCAACCTAAGTCTTTACAGTTGAGATAAAAATCGCTTAAAATTTCAGTCGGATTTTTAGGGGTAATTTGGCTTCAGGCTAAAGATATGTAAATCCTGATGAAGTAAGTGTATAAATTAGCACCGTAGAACGGTATAAACTGATAAAGTTAAAGGCAACTAGTAAAAGAGATATCTTCTGCTGTTGCCTTTTTGTTAACTGTATTTTGTCTAAGAAACTTACTAAAAAACCGTTAGAGATAAACAATTATTTTGCTTTAATTGACACGTTCAAAATCAATTGAAGCAAAGTTTGCAAAAAACATAATGAACATTGTAGTTGTTGGTTTAAGTCATAAAACTGCCTCCGTAGAAGTGCGAGAGAAACTAAGTATCCCCGAAGAGCAGATCGAGGAAGCGATCGCCTCTCTCAAAAGTTATCCCCATATTCGAGAAATAGCGATTATTAGCACCTGTAACCGTTTAGAAATATACGGCGTAGCTTTGGATATCGAGCAGGGAGTTAGAGAGATTAGCCAGTTCTTGGCTGACAAAGCTAAGGTTTCCCTGCGAGAATTGCGTCCTAACCTATTTACCCTTTTAAGAGAGGATGCCCTGCGCCACCTAATGCGTGTCTCCGCTGGTTTAGAGAGCTTAGTCTTAGGAGAAGGACAAATACTAGCTCAGGTGAAAAAGACTCACAAGCTGGGGCAAAAACATCAAGGCTTAGGTCGGTTACTTGACCGTTTATTTAAGCAGGCTATTTCAGCAGGAAAAAGAGTTCGTAGCGAAACTAGCATTGGCACAGGAGCAGTTTCCATCAGCTCAGCAGCAGTCGAGCTTGCTCATCTTAAGGCTAGTAATCTACCCGACTATAGCATCACTATTGTTGGTGCAGGCAAGATGGCACATCTGTTAGTCAAACATCTGCTGTCTAAAGGGGCTACAAAAATTACGATCGTTAATCGTTCCCATCGTCGGGCGCAAGAACTTTGCAGTAAGTTTTCTCAGGTAGAAATTAAGATCTATCCTCTAGGAGAAATGATGCAGTCGATCGCCACTGCCGATCTGGTATTTACAAGTACTGGAGCGACTCAGCCAATAATAGACCGCGCCAAATTAGAGGAGCATTTAACTTTAGATCGAGACTTAATGCTGGTAGATATCTCCGTTCCTCGTAACATTGCTGCCAACGTTAGCCAAGTCGGCTGTGTAAGTGCTTACAATGTAGACGACCTTAAGGCTGTGGTCGCAGCCAACCAAGAAAATCGCCGTCAGATGGCGCAGGAAGCAGAAGGCATTATCGAGCAGGAAGTTGCTAACTATATTACCTGGTGGCGATCGCTCGAAACCGTCCCCACAATTAGCTGTCTCCGTAGCAAAGTAGAAAGCATCCGCGAGCAGGAAATGGAAAAAGCTCTGTCCCGCTTAGGTTCAGAGTTTGGTGAAAAGCATCAGGAAGTAATTGAGGCTTTAACCAGGGGAATTGTGAATAAGATTCTCCATGAACCGATGGTACAGCTAAGGGCGCAGCAGGATATCGAGGCGCGTCGTCACTGTTTGCGATCTTTGCAAATGCTGTTTGATTTAGATACAGAAGAACAGTATGGCTGATTAAAAAGATATAAATGTCTAAATTATTGTCTAATTATTTTTTACCCAGAAAGCAAACTAAAGCTGCGATCGCTTCTGCCAAAATGCTAAT
The DNA here is from genome assembly GCA_963724445.1 of uncultured cyanobacterium. Taxonomy (GTDB): domain Bacteria; phylum Cyanobacteriota; class Cyanobacteriia; order Cyanobacteriales; family Xenococcaceae; genus Waterburya. The sequence goes on from CAVRWR010000201.1 coordinate 18,218, forward strand.
CAGACGATAGAGGGCAACGGCAGCGATTTCGGTAGGAAACTGAGCATTATCTAATAATCCATAGGCAGTAACTTCAAATACCCCTAATCCTCCTGGCGCGCCTGGGACAACTAAACCTAACAGCCAAGCAAAACTAAAGGAAGTCAATAGCTGAGGAATTTGCTGCCAGGTTACAGTTTGCAGTGCCACAAAGGTGAGGATGAATCCCAGACCGCGTAAGAGGACAAAACTTATTTCTCCTAGGAAAGGTGCCAGAGGATATTTAGTAAGCTGAATTATTTCTGCCGCATTAGCATCGGCTTGGTTTTTGTGGCGACTCAAACGGTGCAGTAACGGATTGAGTATGTTTGGCTGGATACTGATTAATACTACAACTAAGCCAGCTAACTGTAGCCATATTACTCGATCAAAATCTACCCAAACTCCCCCCAAAGCACTGCTAACTAAGCCAATTAGCAAGGCTGCTGCTGCCATCAGCAAAGGCTCTAACAAGACAGTAAGAGTGGCTGCACCCCTAGAGCCACCTTTTTTACTTACAGCGGTAATTCTGCCGTAAAAGTGCCAAATATTGCCAGGAGAATATTTAGCAATATTAGTCACTAGATAAACTCTGATGCCTTCTTTTACCCCCAATGGTTGCTTAAAAATAGACAGAATCCAAGTCCAGACCCAGCCAGACCATACGTGGGCAATAATGGTTATGATTAAAGCGATCGCCAATATCGACCATCCTTGAGCATCAATTCTGACGGCTGCCACTGAACTGAAGCGATCTTTGACTGTTTTAATTAAAAAGAATAAAATCCCTCCGAGAATAAACCATCGTAGATAAGGCTTAATCTGAGAGAAAATCTGTTTCATTTATGGTTCATTTATTTACCAAAAAATTGTTAAATTTACTTACTTATTACTTAAAATCAAATACCTAACTCTGATTCAATTCTTGCCAAAGATTCGGCTGCGGCTTTCCAATCTGGCTTTAACTCTACCGCCTTTTGATAGTACCCTCTGGCAGTTTGATACTGTTTCAAATATTCAGCGATCGAGCCTTTGCCGTACCATGCCTCATAATAATCAGGATTAATTGCTAATGCCTGATTGTAGGATTCAGCAGCTTGATCGTATAGTTGGCTTTCTTTGAGGGCATTTCCTAGACCTATTAAAGCAGGAAGGTACTCAGGCTTAATCGCTAGTGCTTCGTAATAAGCTTCGATCGCCTTTTGATAATTTTTTTCTTGATAATATAGCTTACCTAAATTGTTCCAGGGAACAAAGCTGCGTTTGGGGTCAAGCTCGATTGTTTTTTTAAAATCACGTATGGCGCTATCATATTGCTGTAGACGAGTGTATGCCTCACCTCGATTATTCCACAGCCAGATATTGTCAGGAGCTATTTTTAGAGCCTGATTGTAAGCGGCGATCGCCGCTTCATATTCTTGGAGACTATAAAGAGTTAAGGCTTTACAGTTCCATAGTTGCGGACTTTGATAATGCTTTAGCGCTGTAGTGCAAGTTTCCAAAGCGGCTGGGTAATCATTGAGCTGACTTTGCGCTTTCGCTTTTTTTAGCCATACCTGCTCAAAGTTTCTTACTTGTCCTCTAGTATTTGGTATTTTTTTTAGACCAGTATTATAGTAGTTAACCGCCTGCTGATACTGTTTTGCCTCTAACTTAATATCCCCCTTATAAAACTCTAGAATTGCCACTCGCTGCGCCCATTGAGCCATACCAATTGCAATCCCCAAAATCAAGATAGGTGTGATTAGAAAATACTTATATATTCCTCTGAATCTAGACTTGTGCTTAATTTTCTTCAGGTCTTTGATTACTTTACTTAAAGACTGATATCTATGGCTTTGATCCAAACCAATCATTTTATCCAGAATTTTGGCGAAATCAGGACTAATTCTCGCTTTACGATGCCATAGGACTTCTCCAGTACGAGGGTTTTTTTCTAAATTTTGCGGCGAAGTTCCTGTTAAGATATGGATCGCCGTCATACCCAAAGCATAAATATCACTAACGTAAGTAGCTCTGCCTGCAATTTGCTCTGGTGGAATATAGCCTGTCTTACTATCAGGAAGCAAATTAACTGCTTCATTAACCAAACCAAAATCAACTAGGGCAATTTTACCTTCCTTACTACTCTTGATTAGGCTAGACGGTTTTAAATTACCATGAATAATTTGCTGCCGATGAAAGGGTTGTAGAGAGTTAGCCGTATCGATCAATATTTCGATCACCTCCGCCTCTGAGAGAATAAACTGATCTTCGACGATCTGCGCTAAATTTTTTCCTTCAATATATTCTTGAACAATATAAATTTTCGATTCGTCAACAAAATATTCAATAATCTGGGGAATTCTTTGTTCGCGATCGACCATGGACAACTGACTAAACCCTGTCATTATCTTTTGAGTAACCTCAGATAAGGAGGCTGTTTGAGGTGTTTGTCGCTCCAATATCTCTAAATAGTATCGAGTGTTGCTTGTTGCCAAATCTCTAGTTACGTAAGACTGTATTTCTCGACTTCCTCCCAAATACTTGACCATTTGATATTTGTTGCCAATAGTCTTACCAATCATTTGCAGCGGTTTTAAATCTTGCAATACTTCACTGGCTTGGTGATACCGCAGAGAAACATTGTCTGCCGTCATGCGATTGATAATTTTCAGAAAAGCTTCGCTGATAGCTATTTTTTGATTCCAGCCCACTGTATGATCTGATTCCATCATCTCCCATTCGGTGGGGGACTTCCCTGTCATGCCAAAAATGACTGTTTTGCCTAAAGCATAAATGTCGCTACTGTAAATTGGTTTGCCATTATTTTGCTCGGGTGGCATGTAACCTGGAGTCCCAATTATTTGGGTTTGCACTTTTTGCTTACTGGTATCAAAAGCTAAAGTCCCAATTTCTTTAACAGCACCGAAATCAATCAGGATTATTTTACCGTCTTGCTTACGTCTAATTAAATTTGACGGCTTGATATCTCGATGAATAATTCCCTGTTGATGAACAGATTTTAAAATTTCTAAAATATCAACCAAAAAATCGATCGCCTGAGCTTCATTTAGTACCTGACGATGAACTTCTTGCTCAAATTCCTCACCTTCAATAAATTCTAAAACCAAATAAAATTGTTGATTCTCTTCAAAATGACCAATGAACTCAGGAATTTGAGAATGTTTGCCCAACCACTGTAATACCATGGCTTCCGTTGCCAAGCGTTCTTTGGCACTTGCCCACACCGAGGAACTATTAAATTTTGGCTGTAATTGCTTTACGGCACACTTTGTTTGATAGTTTGATTGCTTGTCTACTGCTAAGTAGGTAGTAGCAAAACCACCGCTTCCCAGCTCGCGATCGATACAAAACCTTTGATTCAGTAAATCTCCTGTTTTGAGTGCTTTATAACCATACTCAGTATTACTGTCAGAGTGGAAGTTTTCGGCTTGGGATATAGGAATAGTAAAGTCTGAGTCTGACATAACGCATCTGGACGCAAGATTTCTAAATTGTAGCGAACATTGAGTAATGAGATTGAATGAACCTTAATTATTGCTAACGGTAGCATACACAGAGATGATTACTCTGAATAAATTTGACTATTAGGCTATTGTTGGGTGAAAAAGTCTTATACTAATCTTATATTTGGGAAATTTTCTTGAGCCAGAGAGCTAATCTAAGCAAAAAAGTCTCAGATTACATAATAAGTACGACAAGATCGTAGCCTTGGATTCAAGAGCGGATTGATTTTATGCTTAGTTTAAGTTTTTGAATATTATTTATGAGCTTTCTTCGTCAATATATTGCGCCATTGTTAGTGCTGATAATTTTTTTAGTAGCTTTGTTTGCTGTAAGTATACGTATTTTTCTTCCTTCCGATATGGCGGCTCCAGCTCCTATTTCCATGGAAGATTTAAGTACTGATCATGCCCCAAACTGAGCTGATTACCAGAAAATTATTTAGACTTTAAGGAGAATAGACTTCTTGCTTGAGAAATGCTGTAGCTACCAAAACAGTTTGTCTGTCCTTGAGGTGGTTTAGGTAGATAGCCAATAAGCTCCTTAAAGGAAATTGCCTCTACAGGTTCTTGATGAGAAATATTTTCTGGAATAGTGTCAGCATTTTTGCCCAATTAAATCGATTTTTTAACTTTGTGTGAGAGAATTCCCTATCCTTCTATAAGGTAGGGATGAATCGAACCTAACACTAAGTAGAATTAATTATCTTTAACAAATCTATCATTTTATTGTATAATGATAGACATGATGAGGCAAGCACAAAAAGTACGAATTTATCCGACTGACGAGCAAAAGCAGCAATTAGCAGGTGCTATGGGATGCTCTCGTTGGTGGTGGAATTTTGCTCTCAACAAAAGTATTGAAACCTATAAAGAGACGGGCAAAGGCTTATCTCGTGCAGGATTAAATGCTTTGCTGCCTAATCTAAAAAAAGAACATGAATGGTTGAAAACAGAAGTTTATTCTCAGTCATTACAACAGACATCACTTAATCTATCCCGCGCTTTTATTAACTTCTTGGAAAAACGAGCTAGATTCCCTAGGTTCAAATCTAAGCATGGCAAGCAGTCTGTTGGTTTTCCTCAGTCAGTAAAAATCATTGATGACTGGATCAAGCTACCCAAGATTGGATTAGTCAAGGCAGTATTTGATCGTCGTTATTTTGGCACAATCAAAACTGTTACCATTACCAAAGATAGTTCAGATAGATATTTTGCTTCGATTTTATTTGAAGTAGAAGCTTGTTTCATCTCTGGTAGTGGCGATAAAATTATCGGACTCGACTTGGGGATCACAGATCTAGTTATTGCTCATGATGGCACGAAAACAAGCAAATATAATAATCCCAGACATTTCAAAAAGCATGAGAAAAACCTTGCTCGTAAACAACAAAAATTAGCTCGTAAAAAGCTAGGAAGCAAAACTAGAGCTAAAGCTAAAAAATCAGTAGCCAAGGTATACGCACGAATAACAAATGCCCGTCATGACTACTTACACAAACTAAGTAGAAAACTGACCAACGAAAGCAAAGTCATTGTGGTTGAGAACCTCAATGTAAAGGGCATGGTGCGAAATCATAAATTAGCCAAAGCAATATCTGATTGTGGATGGGGAACACTGGTCAACTTCTTAGACTATAAACTAGAACGCGAAAATAAACGTTTAGTTGAGATAGATAGATGGTTCCCAAGCTCGCATATATGCCCTGATTGCCTAACCCAAACTCCAATCGGCTTTGCCGATTCGACATTCCGAAGGAATGGCGGAACGCTCCAGCGTTCGGATTTGAGCATAAGAGAGTGGACTTGTTTGAACAAATCGTGTAATGCAGTCCATGACCGTGATGAGGCAGCTTCCAAAAATATTAGGGCAGAAGGAATCAGAATACTAAAGACGGATGGAACAGCCGTCTCTGCTAGTGGAGGGAGCGTAAGACAAGACCGACAAAGGACTTGTACGCATGTACGAAAGACCAAGGTAATGCAGCACCCAGCGAAGCTAGAAACCCCATCCTCCTATGAGGTAGGGTAGTTCATTAGCATCTAAAGGATCTTACCGAATATATATAACTGCCTTTGAGCGCGATAAACTTCTGCTTAGGCTATCTTTTTGATATCGCACTCAGATGGCAAAACGAGCGCTAAACTTCTACCTCTTGTCTGGCAAGAAGCACTGGACAAGGCGCTTTGATCCTAATATAGTCCGATAGAGAACTACCTAATAGACGTTCAATATCAGGTAAATTTTTGGCAACCGAGGGGCGACGTTCGGGGGAACCCAAAACTAATAAATCAATATTTCTAGCTTCTGCTAGGCTACAAATTTTTTGAGCTGGTCTACCCCCTGTTACCAAACATCGATATGGTAAACCCATGCGTTTTACTTTGGCGATCGCTGGAGCCAGAATTGGATTATTTTCCATATCTTCTTTCGATAGCTTTAAGTTAGAATCTAAATCTGGATTGACCCTGGTGAGGAATATTTCTGCATCCTGATAACCCTTTAGCAGAGATAGGGTAACGTCTAAAGCATAGCTCGCAGCAGGGGATTTGTCGATCGCCACCATCACCCGTTTTAGCTTCTTGACATAGATATCGTCTTTAACCAATAACATTGAGCGATCGGTTAATTGAAATACATACTGACTAACAGAATTGCTCAAAATAGACTGTAGCTTACCTAAGCCTCGCGAACCCATAATGATCAGATCTGCATCAACTTCCTTAGCGACTTTCAATACCGTAGTCTTCGGTTCTCCTTCTTCAACCTTACAGCTAGCCTCATCACAATTGGTGCCTAACTTTGTTACCAAATCTTGGATTTTAGTCTCGGCTAGATCTTTTGCCTCAGATTCTTCTTGGGTAGTTTTTGGCGAAATTACTCTCAAAATCGATACTTGAGCATTCTTTGTAGCAGGAAGCTCTAATAGTATTTTGAGCATATCTTGAGCATTCTCTGCTCCAGAATCAGCATATAGAATTTTGTTCAGCATCTGTAAATTTACATCTTGATTTAATTCCTGATGTATCTAGATTACTGCTAATTCCGACCTTCAAGATTGCCTGGACTTATAAAACTTAATTTTTGCTAAACTACGAGAGTACAAACTATATAGCGAATCATTTCGCTACCAATCAAAAAAGGCTCGACTGATCGGAAAAACAATGGCGGTCTGTACTACTACCATAGCCCTCTGTACTCCGAAATTGGCTTAAACGATAAAAAGACAAAAATTGGCATGGCCGTTCAAGAGCGGAATTATCCCATTTATCTTAACCATCTTAAGATGACATGAGAATATATTGGGATATAAATGTAGCGTAAAGCTGATTGACAAGTTGTTATGTCCTCAAACGACGATCGCGACAATAGAAAAAAAGGGCTTGAGGGCGACCGCGCGATCGCAAATAATCAGTCTCAGTCTCAGAATGAATGGTTGAGTCTCGAAATATATGTCAGAAATAATCAAACAGAACTATTAGTTGGTTTAGATCAATGGATACAGCTAAACCTCATCAGCCAAGGACAGGTTAAAAAGCTTTGTCGCAACTATTTAAGCTGTAAGTTACCTGAAGTAGCAGAAGTAGTAGAAGTGGCCGATGCTCAACTGTCACAAATCGACAACGAGATCGCCGAAATAGTTCTTCAGCCTGCTGCTGTTCCCAATATTTTGACGCGAGTTTTCCAAGGATTTTTAGCAGAATTAAGTATTCGCTGGCTGCTGTTTCTGGGAATATTTTTAGTAGTTATTTCTTCGGGAGTTTTAGCAGCGAGCCAATGGCAAAACTTTCCTATATTTGGACAATATTCAATTTTATTGGTTTATACTCTGGGCTTTTGGTTCAGTGGATTTTGGACAAGTAAGCACCATGATTTAAGACTAACTTCCCAAACCTTAAAGGCGATCGCCACTTTGTTAATTCCGATCAATTTTTGGGCAATCAGTCATTTAGGATTAGGCAATGACTTCCTGGACTGGTTAATAGTTGCTGTGGCGGCAATCATCTTGACAATTACCGTCTGGTTATCTCGGCTTAGAGCAATTGGGGGAATTTATTATTTACCCCTTTATCTTATTCTCAGTTATCTCCACCTTGGCTGGCAAATCCCTCTACTGCCTTTGGTTGCTGTATATGGGGGAGTTATTTTAATTAGCGCGATTAACTATTGGTTGTTACTCCCAGAAAAACATTCTGGGGTTAATCTATCATTTGTCCTGGCAGCGTGGTCATTACTGTTGCTTAGAGGATTAATTACTACCAGATATTCTATTGCTGATTACTGTTTGGCGATCGCTATAGTTGCCTGGCTAATGGCAACTATGGGATTAACCTTAGCTACAAGCAATAAAAATATTCCCTCAACCGCCGAAATTACCCACACTTTTCTGCGTAAAATTGGTCAAATATTTAGCATTATTCTGTTTGTCTTTACCTGGCTAATTACGATCTCGATGGGCATTTATGAATCGACACTATTCTTTTGGCAGACTGTAGCTATAAGTGGCTTGGCAATTCATTGGTTGACTCAACGTTTAACTCTTTACTGGCGAAAACGAGATCTAACCGCTATTTTCTTGATTGGCTTACAAACTCTTTATGTTGCTAAAGAATTAATCCCCGATGGTTGGCGCAGGGAGGCTTTAGATCTTTCGGTCAATTTGAGTAAAACTGAATATTTTCCTGAGTCGGTATTTGGCGTAACTCTATTTCCCTATGTCATTTTATTTGTCGCGATCGCTTCCTGGCTGTATCGGCAGGAGAAATCTCAGCTTGCTTTGTACGGGGAATACTTAACTCTACTTTTAGGTATTTTCTTAACCTGTTTGAGTTTAACAAATCCTACCTGGCGATCGCTAAACTTGCTTTTATCCACTTTAACTTTGGCTTATGTTGCTCAAATTCGTCAGCGGAGTAGTTTAATTTATCTGACTCACTTGTTGGGTTTAGCCACCATTGTTAATGGGATTGACTTTTTCTTGCCTAGTTTAACCAAACCTGCCTGGGGAAGTATTTTAGTCTTGCTCATGATGCTGGAGTGGTTAATTCAGCTGTGTCAGAGGAAAAAGAAACTAAACTTTAACTATCTCGCTCTATTTGCTCAAAGCTCTTGGTATTTCGGACTTTTTCTAAGTGCTGCTAGCTATAGCTGCTTCTTAACACAGAATGTTCCTTGGGGTTTAGTTTGGTTAATTACCCCCGTCATGTTGACCTTAATTGCCAGATCTACTTCCAGAATTAAACAACGTCGTTTAGCTACAGTCTTAAGCTGCATTGCCTTGCTCGTGGCTCAATTACTGATATTAGGCACGTGGGAGACTCGATTTATTGGTTTGGCGATCGCAGTTGGCTTAATGGGGATAAATGCTTTTAACCTACGTCGTACGATAGTCACCGTAATTCATCTGGGCTTTGTTTTAATTTTTATTGCCAATATATGCAGCAGTTTTGTGGGTAATGAACTAGTAAGTAACTGGTGTTGGTTGATAATTGGCAGTGTCAGCATCCTAGGTTTGTATCGACTACGCTTATATTTACTCAGGACGATTAATGTGCCAAAATTTGGCTATATTTCTCAGCGTACTGCTCACGGCATCTTCGGTGTCGGTGTCGAAACCAAAAACTTCAAGCTGATAAACAAGTATATTCAAGCAGCAGATTACTGGGCGATCGCCTTAATTAGCGTTGAGTTAGGAATTATTAGTCTTATTTACCCATTTTTAGCTGTCTTGGAAGTCGGCTGGCAGTCTAGCTACTTTTTATTTACTACTGTCTTACTAGCTAGTGCAATTTTATGGCGACATCGTTTGCAACCGACTAACTTAGTTTTATTTACCTTAACTTGGTTGGGGAGTTTATTTACGGTAGCTTTAACGGCGATTTTTGCTCGCAGCAGCTTAATTTTTGCCATTACTAATCTTGTTCTGGGTTTATTGTCTCTAGTTGCGATCGAGCGAATGGCTCGACCTGATTCTGCCTGGAAAAACTTAAGTCTATCCTACGTGCCGCTGCTATATGCTGGGCTGGGAATTTTATGGCGACTATCAGACTTTAATGCCTATACGGGTTTATTAACTCTGGGTGCGGCAATTATCCTACTCAATACTCGTCCAAGAGATCGGCGAGTCGGCGGGATAACTTCCTACCTTGGCTTTGCAGGTATTTCTCTCGGGATTTATGAGTTAGTCATCTATCAGATGCAGTCTTCATCTGGGGGGAGTGTTGCCGATGCTTTTACGATCTTATCTTTGGTTGCTGCGGCGATCGCTTTTACCTATCGTGTGGGTGCTTACTCAATAGCCTTATCCGAAGGTGTCCCTAAAGGGATACACTTCGATATATCCTTTAGGACAACGGGGCGGCAGCAAAAGCCTACTTTGTTTAATCTCAGCCTAACCAAAGTTATTCTGGTGGCACATACCCATTGGGCGATTGCCAGCGTCTTGAAGATTATCGCGGCGGGAATTGCGATCGAAACTGCTAATCCTTCTCTGCATCTGAAGGCGACAAGCATTGCTACTAGTCTTTGTCTTGGTGCCTATGCAGTAATTCAAGGTAAAGATCGTCGGTCAGATCTTCCTCAAGGTAATGATTGGTGGGTATATGTTGGCTTAGTGGAAATTGCAGCTACTTTAGTTTACAGTCGCTTGATTATCAGTAGATTAAGTCTATTCGATCCCTGGCGCGTTATTTTTACCTGTGCCATTGCTTTGCTAATTTATCAAATCCCCTGGAAAAACTTGGGCTGGGATGCTACTCCTTGGCAGCGCACGGCTCTGATTCTCCCTGCACTGATGGCTTTGGTAACAGCAGAAGATATCTCCTATCTTAGTTTGCTAATCACCGCGCTTTTTTATCTTCGGATTGCCTATGGACAAAATAACATTCGCTGGAGCTATCTTAGTTTAGGCTCGATCGACTGGGGAGTTGTTCGCCTAGTCTGGCAAGATAATTCTGAGTTTATTTGGCTGGCGGGAATCATTAGCCTTTCAGTTTTGTATGTAGCTCAATTCGATCCCTATATTAAAACTCGTTACGTTCAACGTCACCGTTGGCGCTTATTTGGCAGCAGCATCATCTGTGTAGTTGCCTTATTTTATCAACCAGGTATTATTCCCAGTGCGATCGCCTTTGGCTTAATTTTTGTTGGTTTGGGCTTAAAAATAAGAGCCTTTTTGTTTGCTGGCACAATTACCCTAATTCTGACTGCTATCTATCAGCTAGTCATCTTAGTATTAACCTATTCTTTCTTAAAATGGCTAGTTGGTTTGCTGGCAGGAATTTGCTCCATTGCGATCGCCGCAGGATTTGAAAAGCAGCGCGAGCGGGCAATAAGTCAATTTAAAAACTACAGCGACAAACTACAAAATTGGCAGTAAACCAAGAGATGATAATTTAATCCTAAATTGCCTCATTTAATGGTTAATAACCTATCATTAACCATTAATAAACCTGGCTGGTTTTGCAGTACTGCCAGGCTTTACTGTAAGGACAAAGATATTGCTCGAT
>CAVRWR010000202.1:0-15914 GCA_963724445.1 uncultured cyanobacterium
TGAAGGCTGGCACAACAATCACCATGCGTTTCAATATTCTGCTCGCCACGGTTTTGAATGGTGGGAAATCGATCTAACCTGGATCATGATCAAAACTCTATCCTGGTTTGGGTTGGCAACTAACATTAAATTGCCACCTGATAAAGTTTAGGAGAAACATTGTTACCTTAGAAGACGTTGGTCTGTTTGCGTGAGCGCAGATTGCCAATGTCTGTTTTAAATAATGGCTATAAGTAGATCGGTGTAATTAAATATAAAACGGTGATGATAGGTAATAGGTAATAGGTAATAGGTAATAGGTAATAGAGAAAAATTAAACTTTGATATCTTATAAATTATTTTACCCACCCACTTATAACCTTCTTTGAATTATTAATTATTTTAGAACTCATTGCTGGAGTTTTGAGAGCTTTTCTGAGAAGTTTATAGGTGATGGAAATACTAAATCGTTCGGCTACAGTAAACAGCGATTGCATTCGTCAACAGCTTAATTAAAGTCATAGCTATAGTACTTATCAAAAAGCTATTACTCAAAATCTAGCTTTAAAGCTGGCATTAATCGTTGCAAGTTTTTCAGGGATTTACCCTGCCAAGGATTATTCTTCGCGCCAATGACAATCATTTGAATATTTTTCCGCTTACGTACGTTGATCACAAACTTGGATAAGATACTAATTCCCGAACTATTAAGAAAACTTAATTCTTTGAGATCTAAGACGATTTTTTCAGGCTCTTGTTCAATAACGTTGTCTAGTAATTCAGAGATTGAAGCATATTCTTCGTTGCCATTGAGGCGTAGGGAACCATCGAAAACAATATTGTGAGATATTGCATCATATATAACTCGATAATTCTCAGTTTTAATCTCCATGGTGTTCTCAAAAAATTAATATTCTGTTGTATTGGCTGATGATTGACTACGACTTTTAGTTTTCTAATCAAGACCAAATTAGGTATTTCCAACCAGTCATTCTAACCTTAAAAAAATTAGATGGAGAGTTGTACCATTGTTGTTACAGACACTTCTTTTGGTTTTTGGGGCAGCATTTCAAACTTCCAACCTAGTTTAACCCCATAATCCATCAGCATAGTTAATAATCCCAAACCCGATTCATTATTTTCTTCCAAAGCATTTCTTTCAAGCTTGGCAAGATATAGTTCATGGGGGTCGGAATTAAGCAGGGTTTGAATCTGGTCTTGAAACTTTGGAGTCCGCTCTGCAAGAATACTATTTGTCAACTGAAAAATGATTAGTTCTGGATTCAAATGAATTTGAATACTAATCGGAAAAGAGGATAACTGGGTCGAATACTTCATCCCATTTTCTAGTAGTTCATTAGCTATGTAGCTTACAGCACTTTTAACTTCTGCCTGTTTATCTGAATCTGGTTCTCGGTCGTTACTTCCCAGAAAAAAGGTACTTAAATAATCTGCTAGAAAATCTGCTGATAGGCAGTTATTTCGCCATCTCTGGCGTAGAGGGATAGAGCTGGGAGAAAAGCTTAGAATCAAATATTCTTGGCTAGGAGATAAGTTTTGGATAAAGTCTCCTAATATGTTTCGGGCAATAATGTTATTAGTATTCATATAGTTGTTTTTTAGCCTGTTTTCCAGAGTTAGCGATGTTATTTCTGTTTTAGAACCACTAAAGTTATATCGTCATAGACTTTTTCTACGCCGATATGCGATCGCAAATCTTCAATAACTGCTTTTCTGATATTGTCTGCTGACTGTTGCCAGTTTCGCTGCATTACAGTACATAGTTTTTCTAGACCATATTGTTTGCCTGAATAATCTTCCGCTTCCGTAACACCATCGGTATAAAGTATCACCACCTCTCCTTTGTTCAAGTGAACTTCCACCTGAAAAACAAAGTCTTCAATTGTTTCTTCTAAACCAATCGGAAATCCCAAATCTATCGTATCTATTCTTTCAATCACTCCTCCTGAGCGCACAATTAACATTTCCTCATGCTGACCGCTCAATTTGAGAATGCCGTCGCGATAGTCGATCAGGCATAAAGAAAGATTTTTATCAGAATCCATGCGCTGAACATTCTTATAGATTGTACGGTTTAGTACCTCAAAAAATTTCTTAGGATTGGTTTCATTATTTTCCATGAGAGTACGAACTGCCGTCTGAACCATTAACATCAAAACACCGCTTTCTAAGCCATGCCCTGTGACATCACCGATGCCAATAGTAACGCGACCATGATGTTGGAGAACGTCATAATAGTCGCCGCCAACCTCGTCAGCAGGTTCCATAAACCCAGCAATTTCTAAATTTTCAATCTGACTAAGTTCTTTTTCTTTGGGCAACAGCATCATTTGCAAACGCTTGGTAACATTTAATTCAGCACTCAGACGACTGTTTTCTAGCTGCAAGCAATTATTCAGCTTGCTAATTTCTAAATTTGCTTTGGCTAGCTGCTCTAAATAAGAAGCTTCTCGATCGCGGAGCCTTTTTTGCTCTAAACAAGCTCCTAGCCTAGCCTTTAATAACGTCGGGTTAAAAGGCTTGGCAAGATAATCGGCCGCACCCATTTCGATACATTTAATCGCACTATCAAGCCCATCTAATGCCGAAATCATAATTGTCGGAATGTTACGCCACGTACTAGCTCGAATCCACTGAAGAACTTCATAACCATTAATTTCTGGCATGATAATATCCAATAAGATCGAATCATATGCTCCAGTCTGAATCATCTGTATCGCTTGTTTTCCATTGGCAGCGGTGGCAACTTGGTAACCTTGGGCTTGAACTTGACGAGAAAGCAAATCTCGATTGCTGACGTTATCATCCACGATTAAAATTTTGTATTTTGAAGTTGTTAAAGGCCGATGGGTTTCAACGGTTGAAATACTGCTGGTTCCCACAATCGCTTCAATTTTAAAAGATGTTGCATCAGTTACTGTTTGCGCTAGTTGGTAAGGAGTTTTGGCTAGTTTATTAATTTCATCTAAGTAATTTATTTGCCGCATGATTAATTTTTTCGAGATCCTTAACAAAGTCTTGTTCAATTGAATTGATTAATTGCTGGCAATTATGAATGACTAGTTTAGTTGGCTTGGCTAATTCTATTTTTATGGCTGGATTATTAATAATGGTTGCTAAATCTAACTGATTGCTTGGTGAAATGGCTGGATTTAAATAGGTATCGATTAAACTTAGCAATTCAGCACCATAGCTTCTAATCTCTTCTAGTTCAGCCAAATACTCTACTTCAAGACCAATTTCGGCAATTTCTTCAATGATCATTTCACTGTAGCCAACGATCGCATTGATGGGCGTACGTAGTTCATGACGTAGGTGAGAAAGTACGGACGAGTGTGATTTGCTATCGGTTGACATAGAAAATTATGTTTGAAATAAAAACATATGATAATTTCAGCGACCATCCCTGTTCCTGTCTCTCAGCTTTCACCCAGAAAAGCCTCTATTTTGGCTAATAACCTTGATAAATCAATTGGTTTAGTATCATAGTCATCACAGCCAGCCTCTAAAGCCTTTTGGCGATCGCCCGACATAGCGTGAGCGGTTAGGGCAATCACGGGAATAGATTTAGTAGCAGGGTGGGCTTTGATGTTTCTGGTGGCTTCCCAACCGTCCATGATCGGCAAACTCATATCCATTAAAATTAAATCGGGGATCTGCGAGTTAGTGATTTCTAAGCCTTCTACCCCATCTACCGCAATCAAGACATCGTAGCCTCGACGTTTTAATCTTCGCGAAAGCATATCTCGATTCATTTCGTTGTCTTCGACTAGTAGTATTTTGGACATGGTTTTTGTAAGATGGACTCTATTATGGCGCTAAGGTTTCCAGGTCGATCGATCGGAAATTATTAGTGGAAGCAGTCTTGGCGTTTACGGTATTTTGCTGACGTAACATTGCTTGGTCGAGTAAGCGGCTGACTTCATCGAACAGTACGGAACGTTGGTATGAACCTTTTTCAAAGATTTTGCTAACTTCCCCAGTAAGCTGCTGTCTCTCCTCCAGCCGTGATACTTTTGGCTGTTAAAACAATTACAGGAATATCGCGCCACTGTTCATGCTGTTTTAAGTGATGGACTAATTCAAAACCATCCATTTCTGGCATCATCAGATCGGAAAGTATTAATTTGGGAGCATACTTTTCGAGTTTGATTAAAGCTTCTTTACCATTTTGCGCTTCAATTACCTGCCAGTTTTCTTTTTTTAACTGCCGACACAGCATCTCTCTAATACCAGGATCGTCTTCTACAACTAAAATAAATTCAGAATCAGAAATAGGTCTGAATTTGGCTAGAACCGATTCTAATTTTTCGCGATCGATTGGCTTAACAACATATTCGGCAGCTCCCAGAGCGTAACCCAGATTGTGATCGTTTACCATGGTCATCATGATTACAGGAATATCTGCTGTTATAGGATTTGCTTTGAGAGCCGTGAGTACTGACCATCCATCCATTCCTGGCATCATTACATCTAAGGTAATCGCCTGAGGCTGAAGCTCGTGAGCTAACTTGACTCCTTCTGCTCCACTACTAGCTGTTTTAACCTCAAATCCTTTCTTGTTGAAGAAACGCTGGAGCAGATGATGAATTGTTACGTCATCATCAATAACTAAAATGGTATCTTTTTGACTGTTATTGGCTTTAAATTGATGAATTTCCTGTGGGCGATCGAATTCCTGTTGGTTGGAATCTGCTACTTGAAGAGGTAAGAAGAGAGTAAAACTAGAGCCAATTCCCGTTTCGCTGGCTACACTGACATCTCCTCCCATCAACTGACAAAATTTCTTGGTAATCGCTAAACCCAAACCTGTTCCTCCATATTTACGAGTAGTAGAAGCATCTGCTTGAGTAAAAGCCTGAAACAATTTACCTATTTGTTCGGGATTCATGCCAATCCCCGTGTCAGTAACCTTAAAAGAAACCATTTTCTTACCTTCGGCTAGATAAGAGGTAACATCTAGAGATATTGTGCCATGATTAGTAAATTTGCTGGCATTGCTGAGCAGATTGAATAAACTCTGTCTTACTTTGGTTAAATCTGCGTGCATTTCATCTAAGTCATCGGCAAGATTGAGTTCAAAAGTATTGCTATTATTTTCGATCAAAGGATGAATCGTCGCTACTGTTTCGTTGATTAAATTTTTAATGCCAAAAGTCTCTAAATATAATTCCATTCGACCAGCTTCAACTTTAGATAGGTCGAGAATGTCATTAATCAAATTTAATAAATGCTTTCCTGCACCATGAATTTTTTTCAGATCGGGAATAAAATCATCTTGCCCCATGTCTTCGGCTTCTTCCATCAGCATTTCGCTGTAGCCAATGATGGCGTTCATTGGAGTACGCAGTTCATGACTCATATTGGCTAAAAACTGGCTTTTTGCCTGATTAGCTTTTTCTGCTTCGCTCATGCTTTTAGCTAGTTCGGCAGTGCGTTGTTTAACTCGAAGTTCCAAATCCTTTTTCTGGTGGATTAATTCTACCTGTGCCTGTCGTAAATTTTTTAAAGTGAGAGAAAGCTTATTCGTTCTTTCCTTTACCTTCTCCTCTAAATCCTGATTGAGTCTGACCAAAGAGCCTTCAATCCGCTCTCGCTGCAAAATTTCTTTTTTGAGGATGCGATTTTGTCCTTCCAAGGTTCGAGAAAGATTGCGCAGCTGAAGCTGAACTCTAACCCTCGCCAAAACTTCTTCTCGTTGAAACGGTTTGGTTACATAGTCAACTGCTCCTAAAGCAAAACCGCGAACTTTATGCTCGGTATCAGTCAGAGCAGTCATAAAAATGACGGGAATATCAAAAGTATCGGGGTTCGATTTAATTCTGCTACAAGTTTGATACCCATCAATACCAGGCATCATCACATCTAACAAAATTAGCTCTGGTTTGTAATATTGAATTTGTTCTAAAGCATTTTCTCCATCAATGGCAACAGCAACTTGAAACCCAGCTTTACCAAGAGTTTCAGATAAAACCTCTAAATTATTATGATTATCGTCAACAATTAAAATACTGTGAGAATTAGAATTTTCCGTCACTTTTTTGTCGCTCCAAAAACTTTATATTATGTGTGCAATCTCGCCAATTGGGCAGTAAATTAAATTATATTTATTAGATTTATAAATACTGTTCGATAAAGGATTTAATTTGCCTTAATTTGAAACCTTTAGCCAAATCCTTGACTTTTTGGGCAAAAGGCTCGAATTTTGGTTCTGATTGCTCAATCCGCTCTATTTCTTTGAGTAGATCGTTGATTAGACCTTTGCGACTTAAATCATGGAGTTTAGTTATCTCTTCAGCAGAAGGTGGGATAATTTGACCTTCGGAAATGTTTGACCCTTGGTTATCGGTCGTCATAGCTTTTGTAGATTCAACCTGCTGTTCGTAAATCCATTCCAGGTTGAGATGTTTCTGCAAAGACTGCAATAAAGTTTCCTTTTGAATTGGTTTTGGTAAGAAGTCATTGGCTCCAGCATCGAGGCTTTTTTGGCGATCGCTTTCAAAGACACTGGCGGATGAAACTATGACAATCACTTCATCGGATATATTTGATGAATTGCGTAGCTGGGATATCATTTCATAAGCGTCCATTACGGGCATTGACAAATCCGTAATAATTAAATCAGGCTGCCATTCTAAAGCTTTCGCTAGTCCATCTTGACCATTTTCTGCTGACCGCATCTCAAAACCTAGAGGCTCTAGTAAATTGACTATGACTGAAGTATTCTCCCAGCGATCGTCAACTACTAGTATTTTTCGCTTTTCTCCTTCAAAACCAATAACTTTGCGCAAAGCAGCATGATGGTTTTCATTCCATTGTGACGTTTGTTTTAGCTCAATCTCAAACCAAAACGTTGTCCCCAATTCTGGCTGGCTAGTAACCTCTAAAGTCCCCCCCATCATCTCGACAATTTTTTGACTGATCGCTAGTCCTAGACCTGTTCCTTCAGCTTGTTTTTTGACGCTTCCCACCTGTTCAAAAGGTAAAAAGATTTTTTGGGCATCTTCAGGGTTCATGCCAATACCGTTGTCTTCTACCGCAAAACGAATTGAGCGCATAGTCATTGCCGATTCTTTTACATCAGCGGCAGCACATTCAACGATTAATTTGACGAAACCTTGCTCGGTGAATTTAATCCCATTACTCAATAGGTTCATCAGCACTTGACGCAGCATTTTTTCATCTGCTTCAACCCCTGTGGGTAAGTTAGGATTAGGTTCGTAGATAAAGTTGATTCCCTTTTGTTCTGCTTTAATTTGGCAGATTTCGACCACCCCTTGAATAAAAGAACCAAAATGAAGTTCGATGGGGTGTAGCTCCATTTTACGAGCTTCAATTTTAGACAGGTCGAGAATATCGTTGATCAAGGTTAGTAAATGGGTACCACACTGGCTGATAATATCAACTCCCTTACGTTCTTTGCCTTCGATGGAGCGTGATTGTTGCAGAATTTGAGCATAGCCGAGAATGCCATTTAACGGAGTTCTCAGCTCATGACTCATATTAGCCAAAAATTCGCTTTTAGCTTGGTTAGCCGAGTCGGCATCTTCCTTAGCTTCTTGAAGCTCGGTGGTACGTTCTTTGACTCGATTTTCTAATAGGACATTAGTTTCAGCTAAGGCATTAAAAGAGGAACGCAACTGTTCCCCCATGCGATTGAAAGATTGAGCCAGGATGCTTAATTCATCGATCTTGAAATTCTCTTCCACTTTTTGGTCTAGTTTGCCGCTGGCGATCGCTTCAGATGCCTGATTGAGCTGTAATATCGGTTGAGTAATCCAGCGCGAAGTATAAATCCCAGAGGCGATCGCAACACCTAAAGCTAGCAGACACAGCATAATAGTTGAACGGGTATTGGCATTAATCTGCGCCATAAAGTCAGATTCTGGCACAGTCACAACTACCAACCAATCTAAACCCAGCTCATCCTGCCAAGGGGTAATCTGCACAAATTGACGTTCACCATCAAGCTTAAAACTTAGCTGTTGAGTTCCCTTAATTTTGGATAAGTCCCCAAATTGCTTATTCAAATACTGAGCAGTATTTTTAATCAGTGGATCTTTACTGTCATTAGCTTTTAATCTTTCTGGTTTGCCATCAACGATTTTAAACGGTTTTTCTTTAGCAGAATCTCCAATCAATAAACCATCTCTTTCTATAATAAATGATTTACCAGATTTACTTACATTAATTTGACGCAAAAACTCACGTAATACGGGCAAGACGCTGTTCGACTGAAATTACTCCGTGTAGTTTTCCTTTTTTATCATAAACAGCACGACTAGCTGCAACATTCAAATGATATGGTTCTGTCTCCCAATTGTAAACTGGACTCCAGACAAGTCCATCGCTTTTTATCGCCTCAGTATACCAAGCTTCTTTTTGGAAAAAGAGATCCTTCTAATTCTATGTCTATACCAGCACGATTTCCTTTGTCATCTGTTTTGTATATATATAGTCTTGAATCACCATGCAAGTCTGAAGATACTTCATCAATAGTGATATTGTTATCATCAAAATATCCAGTAGCTAAAAACTTACCTGATTCAAAACCATAAAGCACATAACCTACTTTAAAAGTCTTTAGTTGCTTCCAAAAATAATTACCTAATGTTTTTGTCTCTTCTACATCTAGCAACCCCATTTGCACTGCATTCCAATTATTTTGGACAACTTGTAAAGGAGATGCCATGTAGCTATCGAGATGCTGATCAATTCTTTTACTTACTTCATTTCTTAATTGACTGGCTAGATCGTTAACTGCTCTTTGTCCGTTACGTAGCGATAAATATCCTGTCAATCCTACAGCAACAAAAACCTGAGCAACAAAAGGAAGAATAAGAATTAAACGAAATGGTATTTTTTGTTTGTGTTTAACTTCAGAAGTTTTCTCTATATTAGAAGCTTGATTAGATAAAAGTTTAGATGACATCAGAATTTATATAGTAATCTTGTTGTTATTTGACGTTACGCAGTCAAATGAGACTTCTATAGTTTCAGCCGTTAGTTGACAACGAGACATCAAAGTTTCCGACCTCATGTGCGTCACATCAGTTATTATTTACAATTCCCAAAAAGCGACAAAGAATTAACATCTTCTTCAATATAGAAAAACAAATGCTTGTTTTGATAATATAACGTTAATCGATAAAACTCATATTTGATGGGTTTTATCTTGAAAATATATATTCCACATTGAGCGAGCTATGTTTTAGGTAGTAAATACTTTGGGCGAAAATTTGCTTTTAAGAAGCAACGACACAATCGTCACGTTTATGACAAACATATATATTGGAAATGAGGCTAAAGCAAAAGACCAAGTTTCAATAGCTAAGATTAAAAAAAACACTCGTTAGCAAATACAAACTCCAAGTTAGTAAATTTTCTGATTCTGGCTCTGCGTAAAGATTTTTTTATCGTGGGTAGAATACCAAAAAAGTCAACGATAAGACTCATAACTAAAGCAATCATTGGTGAATTAAAGTGCCACCAAGAAGCCAAAGTTATACCAACAAAAAAGAGACATATCTTATCAAAATTACTCCAGCAACCTTCACCTTTTTTGAGAGCTAGAAAAACAATAACTGATTGACCTATCACACTACAAAGCGGAACCCATAAAGTATTTATTGCACCAGCAGAATAACTTGCACTAATCACAACACTAAGTATCAGCCAGGTTGACCATGTAGCAATATTAGGTCTTGTTGTGCCTTTAATAGTAGTAATAATGTAAGGAATAAAACAAACTACAGAGATAGCACCTGCTATCAAACCAAAAATAGCTTTTAGATTGGTCATTTTGATTTACCTTTAAAAATTGATAGATATTTTTTGAGATTAATTTAGCTTGTTGAAAAAACTTAATATAGAAATAAGAAAGAAACATCATGTGCGCCGTAGAATTTGTCAAATGTAGGATGCTGATTTTTATCTACAGCTTCTCCTTGACCAAGAATAAAGCGGGTTAAACGAAAACGATGGTAATGAATTAATTGTTTTCCTAAAGATACATATCTAATATTGATTGGCTGTTCTATTTCTTGATTTAATTCTGGTAAACTATGCCAGGGACATTTCATAAGTGAGTGATGGGCATTATGATAGCCAAAGTTAAGTAAAAGAATATTTAGCCAGGGATAACGACGTGATAGCAAAGTAGAGTAAGTGTGAGTTTCTTCGTGAGCGCAATCGCGTTTCGGCAATTGCACTCCTGGAGGAAATCCTTCATAAGTATGTTGAAAAGCATCTGCCCAGCGCAACACTGTAATCATGCCAATATAAGCAACAAAGTAGAGCAGTAGTGCTTTAAAAGAGATCACTCCAGCAAAGCAAACATTCCGATTCTAATTAATAAAATACTGATAACACGTCTTTTTTCGTTAGCTCTTTCAGGATTCCAAAAAGGCGACAAAATCGAGTGCCATCGTGACCAAAATCCCATAATAGGGAAGTATAACCATTCCAAAGCTAATACTATGCGACGAGCAGTATTAGGTAGTTGTTGTAATTTTGGTACAGGTTCAAACGTAAAGACATCAACTCGATCTATATGATGAGCAATATGTTGTAAAGTCAAGGCTTTGAACCCGTTATAGTAACCACCATTCAGCCATAGCATAGTGTTACCAAAAATGTTATTCCAACGACGACTCTTAAAGATAGTACCATGCATAAACTCATGAGTTAAATATGCAGAAAAAACCAAACTATGAGTTATAAAAAATACTCCTATTATATTCAAAATGAGATTAGATGCAAATAATAAAATAATTCCACAGATATAAGCTAAAAAAGTATAAGAAATAACAGCCATATTGGCAATTGATTTATGTTGACTAATGTAATGATGCTTATCAAGCATTTGATATTTATTAGATTTTAATTCTGTATTGATTACCATAGTTAGTTCTGTAAACAGATGCCTAATCTAAATTGTATGTGCCGACCAAAAAAAAGGCGGTGATGCGCATCACCGCCCCATTCAATCGCAAATTAATTTATGGTATCTTATGCGGTTAATAATGATGGAGAATGTTGATAAACTTCAGAATAATCTGAAGATTGTTTTATAGTTAAACATTCTTGGAATATTTTTCTAAACAAACTCTGTTGTAATTCGACAAAAGATTTAAATCCTTCTAAAACCCATTCTGTAATCTGTTCTTCTGATTCTGGACGAGTCTCTAAAACCATATTAAGAGCATTTAGTACGTGAACAAAATGCCTGGCTTCTGCCCCAGTACCTTCATATTTACCGTGTATTAAAATATAGCCCCAAGGAAGATAATTGTGCTTACCAATTTTAGTTGCTTTAGTTTCCTGTTTTAGATAGCAATCAAAACCATTTCCTTCGTTTTCATAGCGAATAATCATATCGATTAAAGCATACTCGCAATCGCCCATCAGCTCAGAAGCAGCATGAAAGCCAATTGCTTTGATTAAAGATTCTGCATCTCCAGGAGTTCCCTGGTACTTAGCCATAGTTTCTTTACAAATATCATCTAACCACTGAGGAACGTTGGAGATTGGATTACGTTCACCCGTAGAAAGTTCGGCGTAGTCTCCTAAAGTTTTAGTCAATAGTTGAGCTAACTCACGGTGAGTAATCTCATGGGAACCTTCGTCGGCTGCTGCAATCATTACTTCGGCTGAAATCTGAAATGCTCGGTCGGCTTCTTCGGTTGAAAATACAGTAGGATCGTTAAATAAGGTGCGAGACATTGCAATTGAACTAGCCAAACGTGCAATTACGGAAGATGCATAGCCATTGAAATAAATATATCTTTGGAAAAACTGATACAAAGTTCTAGGATCTTTAGCTGCTAGTCGAATTGTTGAAGATACTGTATTATCTAATTTGGCAAAATCAAATAATTGTTCAAAATAACTTTCTGTAAATTGTTTCATTTTATTCCTTTATATTGAAACTTAATTAATATTTGGTCTAAGATAATTTGCCTTATGTGTGCAAACTTTTTGTGCCTATGTAGATGATGATCTGGTATTTTACATTCGTAGCTGCGTGACTATACACAAATAAAAAAGTGATTGTAATTACACTTGAATACTTATTTGTATGATATTAAATTTGATTATAAATTGAGAAATGAAGCTTTGATAAAATAGTTGAACTTAAATATATTTTTTCTGTAAATTTAACAATTGGGGTGCGATGCGATCTCAATAATCAGCTATTTTACAAAAGTGAACAAAAAAAAGTCTCCAATTGCCATAATTTAGAGACTTTAATCATGAAAAACGAACAAATTGTGAAAAATCAACGATCAGAAAGTGAAGGTAGTTCGTAAAGTACCAATAACCACATCATTATTATCACTATCGTGATCGGGCGCGGTAATCCAGACTGCACCAGGAGTTATGGCAAGGTTATCGTTTAGCTGATATTGATAGAAAGCTTCAAGATGATACGAAGTATCCGAGTCGGTATTATCGGCTAGTCCAGCAATATCAATACTAGATCCAGTAACTTTTGGTTCCATACCTACGACAATTCCTCCCAAATTTCCCTCTTTAAGCAAATCGGGAAAAGCCAATGTAGCAGCCCAGTTCCAAACGTCCTGATCTCCTTGACTTACGCTCACACCATTTTCTCCAGTAACCGCCTCCAGCACGCGACTAGTAGTATAACCACCCCAGCCAGCGATAATAAAGCGATCGCTCAAACTATAAGAAGCTTGTACGCCATAGGAATTGCTAGTGACGGGAACGGTTTCCCCCACTGCTCCTTCAATAAAGGTATTGATGTTAGCCAAATTACTACCCGCAAAAGTATCGCTGCTATTGTAAGAATTAACGTAGGTTAGACCCAATTTTAGGCGATCGCCTGGTTTGAACACTACCTGTCCTAGTGCTGAATAAGCGCCATTAAACAAGCCATTTTCGTTACTAGGATCGCTAGCATTTGGTGCCAGATATCCTGCACTGACTTCCAAGCTATCGCTGAGTTCGCTGCGAATGCCAATTCCCGAACCTGATACCTGATTGTAGATCGGATTACGTACCCCGAAAGAAGAGATTGAACCGCTGGCAGAATCATTAAAGAAGTCTAGAGGACTGATCGTATCAGCAAAGTCAAAAGCAATCCCGCCAAATCCTTCTAAGACTACATTAGTGCGATCGCCTATAGGAAAAGAATACAGGGCAACTAGTAGATCCACGTTGTTACCATTATCAGCAATCGAATCCCAAATCACCTTCAAAAGTACCTGTCGTATCGCTGAAAAAGGGAAAATTACCAGAGGTTAATTGCGTAAGTAATAAATCCTTTCCTGTAAAACTGGTATTGAATGCCAGACGCGCTCTATTGCCAAAAACCACCTCACTATCTATTTCTTCACCGCTAGCATTATCTCCAGTAAATATATGACCTGCACTAAAGACAGCTTCACCCGCCAGGGTGGTGGTGGTAGAAAATTGATTATCCTCTAAAGAGGCAATGCTTCCCTCTATTCGATCGATGCGTCCTGACAAACTAGACAATTCAGTTTTAAACTCTTCAGTAAGACGTTTGATAGCATTTAAATCTTCAGAACCTATATCTTGACTAGCGATTAAACGTTCAATTTGATTGAGACAAGAATTTAAGCCCGCCGCAAATTCATAACGGCTCAAAGGTTGGTCGCCACGATACGTTTGATTAGGAAAACCAGCAATACAGCCATAGCGGTCTACCAAGCTACGTAATGCTTCATAAGCCCAATCAGTAGGAGCAACGTCTCTTAACTGTGAAACATTGGTTACTTGACCTAAAGCATCGTCTTGTTCGGGGACAGAATATCGTTCAATTTGCTGTAACAAACCGCTATTTGCAGAAGAATTTTTAGCTTGAGACAAGGCAGAAGTTGCCGTGCTGTCTAATATTAGTCCAACGATTAGTAAAGCAAAGCTAGTTCGGGTGCTAAAACTCAGCAATTGCCGAGATGAACTTGACTCTAAATTAGTTTGAACGGTGCAAAGTTGTTTTTTGATGAGATTAATTGCTTTCATATAACTCCTGACCACAATGTGTAATCAACTGGAAAACCACCACCCTATAGTTCCCACTTCCAGAGCAAAAATTGACAAAATCTCACTAAAAAAACTGAGATCTTGCCAACAATGGCGATCGATAGACTATTTTGCTCTCAGTATTATTGTGGATTACACTGATTCATCAACCCGTTTCTCTCGGTAAAGTTATCTAAAAAATGATGTAATCTATCCTACAAACTTTTTAGATAATTTTGTAGCGGGATTGGCGTATCGTTAATTTAATCTCTAATACCTGATATCCTTAGCGATCAATAAACAAGCTAGATCTAAATCACAGTTGCCTTGATGTTATCCGTTTAACTTATAAATACGGTATTAGCATTTGGCTAGAACAAATATTTTAAGTTTTGATTTTCAGCCAAATATTAGTTATGAATTTATTTCACTTAATCAATATTAACCTTTTTCAATTAAATATTTAAATTTGCAATTAATCCAATGTTTTATAAAATGTGCTTCCAATTGGATGACCTAGATTAGTTATCAAAAGCTACTTTGACTTTAGACTTTAAAGACTTACTGGAAAGCCTAGACGAAGCAGTTATTATTTTTGATGAGCTGAGAAATTGTTTATTTTTAAATCCAGAAGCAAAACAACTATTGGAAGATAACACTAATATTTCGGCGATCGGAGATTGGATTAGTTTGCAGGTGCCGAGTTTATTAGACGCTCCGTTAGTTTCAGTCTTACCAGAATTACCTTCAAAAATAACTTTAATAAATGATCAACAATTAGGAGAACTAAAGGTGGTTTTAAGAAAAATAGACATATCCAATGAATTTAGACAAGAATTAACTGAATATAACTCTACATTTATTCGAGACCCTGAAATTGCACCTATTCATCCCTATGAGCTTGAGTATTTGCCCTGTGAACCATTATCGATAACCTCCGTAAGTTACGATCGCCTGACAGGTTTACCTAACTATAATTTACTGCTGGAGCATATCGAACAAGAAATTGGCTTTTGTCAGCAGAGAATCGGTTATGAGTTTGTGATCTTATTTGTCGATGTCAATCGCTTTAAGGTCATCAATAGTAGCTTAGGTAGAATCTTGGGCGATCGCTTGTTAATTGCTATATCTGAAAGGCTACAAAATTCTCTCCGCAAGCAAGATTTTGTAGCTCGTATGGGTAACGATGAATTTGTTATCTTGCTCAGCAACGTTGAACATCTTTCTTATGCGACTAATGTCGCCGAAAGAGTTTATCGCGAATTAGCAATACCTTTTAATCTGGGAGGATATGAAGTTTTTATTGAAGCAAGTATTGGAATTGCCGTTGGCAATAAAGAGTATACCCAACCTGAGAATATTCTCCGAGATGCAGAATTAGCCGTATCAGATGCGAAAAGAAAAAGTGGATTCCCCTATCAAATCTTTACCGACTGCATGAGAGGTAAAGCTTTAACGTTACTCCAGTTAGAAAATGATTTAAGAAAAGCAATTAAGCATGAAGAATTTATACTTCATTATCAACCAATTATTTCTCTACAAGATAATAAAATTAAAGGCTTTGAAGCATTAGTCCGCTGGCGACATCCAAAGAAAGGAATCATTTCACCAGGAAAATTTATTCCTTTAGCAGAAGAAACTGGACTGATTATTCCTTTGGGTTTTTGGGTTTTAAAAGAAGCCTGCCAACAAATGTATAATTTGCAAGTTGAGTTTACTGGCTTAGTAGAATGGAAGGTAAGCGTAAATATTTCTAGTAAACAGCTAGAGCTACCTAATTTTGTAGCACGAGTTAAACAAGTTCTGCGGAGACTAAATTTAGATTCTCATAATTTAAACTAGAAATCACGGAAAGCTCCTTGGTGGAAGATACCCAACATACGATTCTTATTCTTAAAGAGCTT
>CAVRWR010000203.1:0-9234 GCA_963724445.1 uncultured cyanobacterium
ATAAGCAAGCTAACTTGTTCCCGTGCCTATATGACCTACTTGGACTGCATAATCTGAGTAATGGTGCCAATCAACTCCTGTTCGGGACAGGGTTTGACCAGATAGGCAGAAGCACCCAATTCCATCGCTAATTGACGATGTTTATCGCTATCACGAGAAGTCAGAATGACGATGGGTAAGTCTTTATACTCAGGGTTATTTTTCACCGCCTTTAAGAATTGGAAGCCATTCATTAAAGGCATTTCTAAATCGCAAACGGCAAATTCAACTTTTCCTGACTTTTTCAATTCTGTTAAAGCATTAATTCCATTATCTGCCTGGAGTACTTGTGGACATACTTTTTCTAAAGACAGGGCAATTGTTCGTCGCAGACTATTAGAATCGTCAATCACCAAAATAGTCTGAGGCATTATAGCGGTCGACGTGGCAGAGCGCGCGGGAGGTAATTGCTGAGTTGTGGCACTGGGTAAAGCTTGGAAACTTGTACCACCTAAAAATGCTTTTTGACTCATAGTATTGCTGCGATACTGGGAATCTTTGAGCAACATTGCCCCATCAATTACCAAGGTAAAGCTACTATCTTTGAGGACACTACAGCCATAGACATAGCGCGGCGGAATAATTGCACTACCAAGAGGTCTAATTACCAATTCCTGTTCACCCAAGACTTGATCTACTTCCAAACCAACAAAGCCATTCTGACGACGCAGTAGTAAAATCGGATTGTTTAGAGTAGATTCGGACTCCCGCAGTTGCGAGATAGTACGGGGATACTCAATCATGCTCGATAGCTGACGTACAGGAATCATTTCTACATCATCTGAGGTTCCCCAATGAAGGATTTTTTGTCCCTCAAAAATCTGAACTTCTTTAGAAGTAGGTAAAATAATTCTCTCGATCGCATCAATTAATAAGGCATAGGTCATACCTGCCGATTTAGCCAGCATTAATTTGGCAATAGTTAAGGTTAGAGGAATTTGTAAAGAGAAAGTAGTACCTGTGCCTGGAGTCGATTCAATGGAAATGGTACCGTTCATTTCCTCAACTTGCGATCGCACTACATCCATTCCCACTCCCCGACCAGATAAGTCACTTAATTTATCGGCAGTTGAAAATCCTGGTTCAAACAGTAATTCTAATAGCTGTGATGGGGGAGTGGTTGCCGCCTGTTCGGCGGAGATTAGACCTTTTTCAATTCCCGCCTGTTTGATTCTCTCGATATTTATTCCTTTACCATCGTCACCTACCTCAATGACTGTTTGGCTACCCTGATAATACGCTCTCAGGAAGACTGTTCCTGTTTCTGGTTTGCTCGTCTGCGTTCTTTCTTCAGGGTTTTCTAAGCCATGGTCAAAGGAGTTACGAACCAAATGGAGTAAAGGATCGTACAGCTTTTCCTCAATCGTTTTATCGATCAGAATATGACTACCAATGATATTTAGTTCGGCATTTTTATCGTGGGTAACAGAAAGCTGCTTGAGCATCCGAGGGAAACGATTGAACAGTCTACCAATGGGAGACATCCTAGTGTCAATTAGTTCGTCTCTCATATTTAGCAGCATACGCTGCTGCTTTTGAGTATCTCTTTGAGTCTGCTTACTGTGGTTTTTAATTTTTTCGGCAATATTTACTAATTCAGAATTGCTATCAGCAGTGAGTTCCAATAGCTGATTCAGTCTTGCCTCTTGACTCAATGCCCTATCGGATAGAACAGATTTGTAATCTTGGCGTTGAGTTTTCGTGATGTTATTCAGTTTTGCTGGTAAATCTTGAATTAGCTGCAACTGTTGAGGTGACAGGACGACTTCATCGACTACCTCAATCAATTCGTTGACAACCTGCTCACTATAGCTAATTTTATCGAGTAGTTGTTGGACAAACTGACCAATCTGCTCATCTTTAAGAATATTTTTGTTCTGATTGATTAAAAGTTCTCCGACCAAATCATTGAGTTTTTCTAGAGAATCCAGATTGACTCTAACGGTTTGGGTCGTTTTGCTAGCTTTAGCCGCTTGCTGAGAACTACTTTTATTAGTAGAACTAAATCGAGATTTTCTAACATCTCTAGTAGATATCTCTTGAGGAGGTGTAGCTTTCTGCTTAAATGATTCTGCTTGGTGCTTGAGGCACTAAGGATGCTTCAACTTCTTCAATTACCTCGGATTCATGACTAAAACTTGAATCTTCGAGACTATCAGCAACCGTATCATTCCCCCAAATCTGAGACATCAATTCACCAGATTCTTTATTCTCTCCAAAGAAAGCATTGGATTCTGTTAGCTCAGAATTATTTTCTTCAAAATCTGATAAAGATTCATCACTAAACATGTCTCTGGCAGATTCTTCTTCGTTACTGTCAGTAATAGCAGTAAAGTCATCGCCCAAAGATTCCTCACCAAACATGTCTCTGGCAGATTCTTCTTTGTTACTGTCAATAATAGCGGTAAAGCCATCGCTCAAAGATTCCTCACCAAACACGTCTCTGGCAGATTCTTCTAAAATGTCTACCGTTTCAACAAACATCGAGCTAGCCGACTCAAATTGCTCATCCTCCGCTGAATCCATTGCCTCAGTATATTGCTGTAATTGAGGGGAAGGTTCTCCACCCCGATCGCGATCGCCATTCATTACCTGCTGCTGCGCCTGTTGGAAGTTGGCGATCGCCTCAACCGCGATCTTTTTAACCTGGTGGGGGTTAATTTCTAAGGCGGTGAGAATTGTTTGAGCAATATCCCCCAACCCTGATAAATTAAGTGATTGAGATAGACCAAGGAAAATCTCGGCCTGGGACTGTAATACCTCGGTCATCATTTCTGGATCGCCTTCTGAGAGAGCAACTGAAAGCTCTTGGATGCGCTCAGGTACTACAGATTCAAAGAAAGACTGGACTACATCCAAGCCCAACTCTTCGGAAGTAGGAAAAGCATCTTGACCACTGAGATAGTCGCCAAAAATCTCCGTCAGTTCGGCAAAAATCCCCGCCGCACGATTGAGGATTTCTTCCCGATCAATGGGAGCCTTGCTAAATTCTGCTGTTAGAGGAATTCGCAAACAGTCATAACTAGCG
Source organism: uncultured cyanobacterium (assembly GCA_963724445.1). Taxonomy (GTDB): domain Bacteria; phylum Cyanobacteriota; class Cyanobacteriia; order Cyanobacteriales; family Xenococcaceae; genus Waterburya. Next base: position 3,068 of record CAVRWR010000203.1, read on the forward strand.
TAGAGTAATTTTTTGGTCTTGTGGTCGATTTCCAACTCTGGGTTATAAAGAGCTTTAAATACGTCCTCCATTGAGTGAGCAACAGTTTTGATTGTTTCTAGCCCTACGTTCGCAGCACCTCCTTTGAGAGTGTGGGTAGCCCGCATCAGCTTATTGACTCTCAAAGGGCGATCGCTCAATTCAATATCACCATCATTAATGGCAAATAATTCTTGTTCAATAGTTTCTAATAATTCAGGAGCTTCTTCTAAAAAGTATTGATATGCTTGGTCACGGATACTAGGATCGCTAATCATTGTCGAATAATTCTCTTAAATATAGTTTAAGTAATAAAAAATCTGAATTCTGAAATAGATTAGGTACTATCTCAGAATTCAATATGTTTAGACCTTCAGACCTTTATTTAACTTTGAATTGAGATACGCTAGCCTGTAGGTTTCGCGCCAACTGCTCTAGTTGCTCAAAAGAGTTAGAGATTCGACCTGAATCTTGAGAGGTTTCATTGGCGATTTCCGCCACCTGTCCCATAACCTGAGTTACCGATGCAGCTTCTTGAGTTTGAACATTGGCAGCACTGGTAATGCCCTGAACTAAATCTTTGATCTGAGCGGTGGCAGTAACGATTTCGTTCAAACTGTCACGAGTTGTACTCACTAAATTTGTTCCCTCTGTTACCTGAATCACTCCAGCTTCCATGGCAGAGGCTACCTGTTGAGTCTCATCTTGAATTTCTCGCACCAGTTTTTCAATTTCTATGGTTGCTTCGGTAGACTGTAAAGACAAGTTACGAACTTCATCGGCTACTACCGCAAAGCCTTTCCCGTATTCCCCTGCACGAGTCGCCTCTAAAGCGGCGTTTAACGCCAGCAAGTTAGTTTGCGTAGCAAAGCTGCTAATCAGACTAACAACTTTAGAAATCTTCATTGAAGAATCACTGAGGCGTTTGACTCGTTTCCCAGCATCGTCTACCGTTTCACGGATACTAGCAATACTATCCACGGTATTATTCATCGCGCGATCGCCTGCCTGCACAGTCTGATTTGCTTGTTCAATGGCGATTTCTACTTTCTGAGCGTTTTCAGTTGTTACGGTAGAAGCTTGAATCATCGATTGAACCCGATCTAATGCCTCCTGTAGCTCCATCAACTGGCGTTCCGACTGTAAGGACAAGCCTTTAATTGCCGAACTGCTAGAATTAGTAGTTTCTGTTACCTGCAAGGCAGCAATTTGAACCTGTTCCACAATATCTTTTAATGAATCTAGAGTGGTATTATAAGCTCCAGCCACTGTCCCAATTTCTGTTTCTGTTACCTTGGCTCTAACGGTTAAATCGCCGCTAAAGGCAGGTCGGACAGTTTTCAAGATATCTAGCGCCTGTTTTTGCAGTTCTTCCCTAGCAGCTTTTTCTCTGGCTACAGTTTGAGAGAGGTTTTCTGACTGAACCCGCAACTGTTCATAGTAGTCAATTTGTTGAATGGCGATTCCCAACTGATTGGCAAGCTGTGCTATTTGCTCTGCTTCCATCGCCTCCCAGTTTCTGGCACCCGAGTTTTGATAAACTCCCAATAGCCCCCATAATTTTTCATCTTGAAAAATAGGAGCAATAATATAAGCTTTCGCCTCATATTTTTCCAGAGATTTGATATAGCAATCAGGAAATTTCTGAGTGTAGATATCATTGACGACGGTGTACTTTTCGCCTGCATTAGTGTAGCGACCTCCCTGAGTTTTCTCCAGATAGGTATCAGTGTCGGTAATATCATCAGAGGCCCACTTCCGCAGCACACAGCGACTGTTTTCTGTACGACTGCTGCTAATAGTGTCATCGCCTTTTTGTTCTACTAGCAAGGAAACCCAGCCGTTGGCTACTGTTTCGGCAATCACTTGACCACTAAAATCTTCATTAAACTGATAGACTATCGTACGGTCTACCTCCAAAGCTTTTTGAACTTCTTCCGTAGTTACTTTGAATACTTCGTCAATATTTTTTGCCTTACGGATTTGCTGGCTAATTTTGCTGTTGGTTCGATCAAGTTCTGCTTGCTTGGTCAACGTGCTCATGTAGTTAACCTGCTGCATCGCGACACCAACCTGCAAGCCTAGCTGTCTCAAGGCTTCAACTTCATACTCTTGCCAGCGACGCGCACCTTCGTTTTGATAACAGCCAATCAAACCCCAGAGTCTTTTACTGCCAAACATATCACTATCAGCAATAAAAATTGGCGCAAGGACATATGCCCTCGCTTCCATCTGCTCTAATAGTTCAATATGGCACTCTTTGTGACCTTGTAAATAGATATCTTCTACCGCAAAGGTTTCACCGTTTTTATAACGACCGCCTTTAGTATTTTGCAGAAAAGTATCTTCGATAAAGGGAATGATTTTGGTTAAATCAGACCATCCTGGGGCAGCAGAATCGGCAACAAAGTTACCGCTCCAATCAGGGTTAAATCGATAGATTGAAACTCGATCAACATCTAGAATTTTACGACCTTCATCCGTAGCAATTTGCCATACCGATTGTTCATTTTTCGATAGGCGAACTTTGTCTAAGACTTTAGACAGGCTTTTTTCTCGTTTGAATGCCTGCTCCATTCGCTTGCTCTGGAATTCAGAGTTTCTGAGATAGGAAGTCTGTTGCAGTGGCTTGAGGAAACGAGAAGCATATCCCTGTAGCTGTTGAATATCCGATTCTAGCCAGTTACGGGGAGCCGAGTTCTGATAAACTGCTACGAGTCCCATTAACTGATTATTGGCGTGAATTGGCACAACAATATAGGCTTTGGCTTCTATCGCTTCAAATTTTTCCAGTACTGCCCGAGCAAGTCCTTTAGTTTGTACATTATTAGCAACATAGTAAGGCTCAAACTCGCCCCCTTTAAAGTGAAAATCTCGATCTAACACTGAGCCAGCAGATTGCCACTTGCTTCCCATAGATTCCGCGGCAATCTTGCCGCTCCAATCTGGATTAAAGGCAAAAACTACCGCCCGATCAATCCTCATTGAAGAGCGAATTTTTTCCAGCCATCCCTGCATCATCTGCTCTGCGTTCTGGCTGATAGAGTTAAGAAAGTCTTGCTCGCCAATTAATTCCCCTTGTTTCGCTTTGAACTTTAGATTACGTAGTTCGCTTGTTTGTTCGAGAGCCAGACTAAATTTTGGGGCATATTCCATCACCAGCTGAATTTCCGACTCTTGCCAATGACGAGAGCCAGAATTTTGGTATACACCCAGCATACCGAGCAGGCGATCTCCTGCTCTAACGGGAATTATAATGTAAGCTTTTGCTCCTAAGGACTCTATTTGTTCAATAAAACAAGGTGCGATATCTTTTTCATAAATATCGTCAGCAACATACTTGGCTTGACAATTATCTGGAGTTACAAAACAATCATTATCAAAAGAGTTGGCTGCTTTTTTCCAGAGTTGATTTACTGACTCGGCGATGATTTCCCCACTACCATCAGGGTTGAAACCATAAATTAACACCCGATCTGCCTGAATAAAGGTACGAATCTGCGCCAGTTTTTGCTCCATTGATTGTTTTGCTTGAGAGCTGATCGCAGTGACAATATCTTGTTGAGCAAATTTTGCCAATTGCTTAGTCTGAAATTGGGCATCCCGAATCAAGCCAATTTGTTGCATGGGTAAACAAATTTTTGCACTGTAATTGCGCATCAGCTTAACTTCGGACTCTTGCCAGTTACGGGCAGCAGAATTTTGAAAGGCTGCCAAAATACCTAATAGACGACCACCAGACTTTATCGGCATGGCAATATAAGCTTTAGCATTTATTGCTTCAAATGAGGCAATTAAACACCGAGAAAAGTCCTGCTGATAAATATCATTGACTACATACTGAGCCTGGCAGTTTTCAGCATTGAGAACGCCATCGTAATCAAAAACAGAGCCTCCTGACTGCCATTGTTCACCAAAAGACTCAGCGATAATTTCTCCACTACCATCGGGATTAAAAGCATAAACCCAAGTCCGATCTGCCTGCAAATTTTGACGAATTTCTGGCAAGGTTGACTTAATAGATTGGAGCATTTCCTGCCCCATTGTCGAGCTGGTATTTTCGCGATCGCTAAAATTAAAGTCTGATATTGTAGATTGAAGTATTCGAGTTTGCTCCATCGTCAGTTGGTAGAGCAGATTAATTTCATCTTCTTGCCATTGACGAGGCTGTTCACACTGCTGTACTACCAGTAACCCCCAAACTTTGTTGAGTTCATAGGCACTATTTTCATCCGCTAAAGAGTCGAGCAAAATAGGTAGAGCGAGGGAAGCCTGCACCTGAAATTTCTCAAATAGCTGTTTTTGATAAGGGGTAAGTTTAATCTGGTCAAGATTTTCAACAGCAACAAAACCTTGGGTCTGAAAATCGGCTGCTTTGGTGACACCAAAACAATTACAAGGAAGAATCTCTTTTTCTGCTGGAGTCCAACCAGAAGTTAGAGCTTCGGCAACTACCTCGCCTTTATCTTCTTCTGTAAAACGATAAATTAGAACCCGATCGGCTTTTAATTCATGTTGAACAATTTTAACTAGGTTGTGGGAAAAGTTATGTCGCTTACTAGATTGACGCAGCTGTTTGATGACTTTCCACAAGCGATCGCGCTCTTGCTTGTAAAGACTTTTTTTAATTTTCTGGACTAAATCTGATTTAGAGCTATTGTCTTTTGTGCCTAGGCTATCAGAAATCGGCTCTTGATAAATGTTTGATGAATCCATAATGTTCATTTCTCTATATTGGGAATAAATTAGTTAAAGACTACAGAAGTGACTATAAAATTACTTATTACTGAGAATAGTTAAACTCAGTCTTGATAGAAAAGAAATTTAAAATTTCTTCAGCGTCGATCAGCATAATAATGTCGTTGTCTGAACTTGTGAAATATCCATGTAAAAAAGGTAAAATATCCTCGGAAAATATTTCTGTTGATGATGATTTGAACTTTGATAAATCATGTTCGGTTAAATTATCAATTCCCGAAACGACTAACCCAATTGACTGTCCTTGAACTTGAACCACCATCACCAGTAGCTCTTTGTTAGGATTTGCTCCATCCAGTGGAGGCGGATATCCCAGCAGCTTGAACACGTGGGTATTGCAAAGCTATCCCTTGCCGGTGGGAACGGTGTCACCGACGGCATTTGCCGAAGATGCGGGACTGCCGCGTGGCATCTGCAAACGAATGGCAGGGCACGGCAGCGGCGTCGGTGATCAAAGATGGTTATGGCGGGAATGGGTTGCCGAATGCGACCTATGTGGATGCCATCCCAACGGCATGGTCGTCGGTGGGGCAATCTTCGCTGTATCAGAATACCGTGGTGCCGAGCTGCCGCGTCTGCCATATTCTGCGCGGTGTAGGGGCGACGACAGGGACGGATATCGATTTGATCAGCTATGCCAAGTTCAAGGGATATGCGGATCAGATCAAGTTCCACACCATTGATCGCGGCAACATGCCGCTGGCTAAATCCATTATGAGAAATTTTGGGCGACGCCGAGCATCCACGAATCGATGGCTAATTTCCTGCAAGACCCGCTGGGCGGTAATCTGCCGGTCGCTTCCGTGCGAGATAGCGCGGGCGCGGTGTTGAGGCCGATGAGCACGCGCAGATTGGCCGGCGTGTTGAACAGCATGTGCGGCTCCAGCTGCGATTGCAGCAGCCGCAACTGGTGTTCGGCGGCCTGCCGCTGCGCCGCCTCGGCCAGGGCGCGCGCAGCGCTGAGACGCTCCATGGTGCTGATGACAACCACCGCAATGACCGTGCCCAGCACACTCAGCGCCAAGGTCAGGCGCGAACTGGTGGCGTCCAGCTGCAACAGGCTGATCGACTGGTTGCCGGTGATCCAGTCGGCCAGCGTAAGGCCGTCGAGGGGCCGAAGACCATCGCCAGCAAGGCACCGGGGATGGCGCCATACCAGGCCCTTCTTTCGCCCGCGTAGGGCAGGCCGCGCGAAGCGCGCGCGTGGTCACTGCCCCAGGCCACCAGCAGCCGGGTGGCGTCGACGATCAGCGTGCAGATCGCCCGTGCTCAGCGAATACACGAGCCTGGTGCCAAAGTGGCCGCCGGACAGCACGGTCAGAAGCAAGGCGATGCCCAGACACAGGCCGCCCACCACCGCCAGCTGCCGCGGCCTCGTGTGGCGCATGCGC
>CAVRWR010000204.1:0-6237 GCA_963724445.1 uncultured cyanobacterium
AACTATAATTCTTATTGTTCCAGGAAAGATCTAAATAGTTCTAGCCTAGAACAATGAGAAAGACCTAATATACTAAAACCAACAAAGCTGACATAATAGTTAGCGATTAGAAAATGTATTAGTCTAAGTAGCATCTTGCCAACCTACACAGATATGATCTTCGCTTTTCAGTTTCAATCTCCTGGTCCAATCATTTTTGAAGTTGGTCCAATCGTGGTTCGTTGGTATGGGTTATTAATCGCTACGGCAGTTTTACTCGGCGTTACTCTATCTCAATATTTAGCCAAACGCCGTCGCGTAGATCCCGATTTATTGGGAGATTTAGCGATTTGGTTGGTGATTGGGGCTATTCCCTGTGCCAGACTGTACTATGTTTTATTTGAATGGCAAGAGTACTCCCAGCGTCCAGAAGATATTATTGCTATTTGGAAAGGCGGTATCGCAATTCATGGTGCAATTATTGGTGGTACAATCGCGACCGTTATTTTTGCCCGAATTAAGCGTATTTCCCTGTGGCAATTATTAGACTTAGTTGCGCCTTCCTTAATCTTGGGTCAGGCAATTGGGCGCTGGGGCAATTTTTTTAATTCCGAAGCTTTTGGCAAACCAACGGATTTACCTTGGAAACTGTTTATCGCTCCTCGCTATCGTCCCGTAAATTTCCTCAATTTTGAATATTTTCATCCTACTTTTCTCTATGAATCTCTCTGGAATTTGGGCATTTTTGCCCTGTTATTCTGGTTATTTTTCTGGGGCTTGAAAAGATATAACCGACTAAAAACAGGAACAATTGCCGCAGTCTATTTAATTGGCTATAGCCTAGGTAGAGTGTGGATTGAATGGCTACGTACTGATAGCTTGATGATTGGTCCTTTAAAAATAGCCCAGGTTGTTAGCTTGAGTGCGATCGCTTTAGGTATAGTAATTCTCGTCTGGCTGTACTGGTTTGACCGATCATTACCTGATGTAGTTTCGGCTAAAAAACAACAAAATACCATTTCTAACCGACCATAATTAATCCCAGAATAAAGATATTTATCATTGAATGAAATCTCCTCAAACTGTTCTCAAGCCTGCTGTATATATTATTGGTGCTGGTCCTGGAGATCCTGAGTTATTAACCTTAAAAGCTTATAAGATAATATCCCAAGCTGATGTAATTCTCTATGCAGATTCTTTAGTACCCCAGCAGATATTGCAGGATGTTCGTCCCGATGCTGAACTGATAAAAACGGGCAGCAAGACTCTTGAGCAGATTATTCCTTTAGCAATCGAACGGGTTAGACAAGGTAAATCATTAGTGCGCCTACATTCAGGGGATTTAACTTTATATAGTGCGATTGGCGAACAAATGCAGGCTTTTACCGAAGCCAATATTCCATTTGAGTTAATTCCAGGTATCAGTGCATTTCAGGCTGCTGCTGCTAAACTCAGCACTGAGTTGACGATTCCTGAACTGGTGCAAACAATTATTTTAACCAGAATTAGCGGTAAAGCATCTGCTGTGCCTGAAGCGGAAGAACTTGCTTCGCTGGCTGCTCATAAAGCTAGCTTATGTCTTTATCTAGCGGCTCGTTATATAGAAAAAGCACAGGAGAAATTATTGCAACATTATTCTCCAGATACTTCTGTCGCAGTTTGTTATCGTGTCGGGTGGCAAGACGAACAAATTTGGGTAGTGCCTTTGTCCGAAATGGCTGTGGTAACCAGGGAAAATAACCTAATCAGAACTACTCTATATCTTATTAGTCCAGCACTGCAAGAAGCTGTAACCACTCGTTCTCGTCTATATCATCCCGAACATAACCACCTGTTTAGACCAGTAAAAAAAGTATAAGCAGTGAAAATAGACAGAGTAGAATTTCTTTTCTAGCTAACCCATGGTCACAGGGCATCTGATTGAAGAGTTTGAGACAGTTGAATTATGGCGATTCGCCATAATTAATTAGATAATTGTGGGTTTTTTGCTGTAATAACTGAGATTTAGCTGTTTGGTAATATTATTAAAAAATATTAAACAATATCAGGAGATAAAGTTTGGACAATAATCAAGCCGAAAAAATCGCCAAGGCTCTTAAGGTTGCTCGCTCTGTTGCTTGGGGGGCAGCAGATATTCTTAGTTCTTTTTACCACAAGGATGCATCCGATTTAGATATCGAGGATAAAAAGGATGGTCCTGTCACCGAAGCTGACTTGGCTGCCAACAAACATATTGTGGGTAGACTCCAAGAGGAATTAGGCACAGAGGAATTTGGTTATTTGTCTGAGGAAACCTTTGATGTCAAAAAAGCCAAACCTGTAGCGAAAGATTGGGTGTGGATTATCGATCCCCTTGATGGAACCAGAGATTTTATTGACAAAACTGGTGAGTATGGAATGCACATTGCCCTAACATATCAGGGTCGTCCTGTGATTGGGATTGTCGCAATTCCTGAAGCTGGTAAACTCTATTTTGCAGCTAAAGACCAGGGTACCTTTGTCGAAACTAAAGATGGAACCGTCACGCCAGTCAAAGTTTCTGATCGTAACCAGATTGAAGACCTGTATTTGATAGTAAGCCGCTCTCACAGAGACGATCGCTTTAAGAAATTAATCGAGCGCCTGCCTTTTGCTGGTAAAAAATATATGGGTGGAGTTGGTGGAAAAATTTCGACTCTTCTAGAACAAGAATCCGACGTTTATCTCTCATTATCAGGGAAGTCAGCAGCAAAAGACTGGGATTTCGCTGCACCAGAACTAATCTTGACGGAAGCTGGCGGCAAATTTACCTATGTCAATGGTGAACCTGTCTACTATAATCAGGGGGATGTTAAACGTTGGGGTTGTATTGTGGCAACCAACGGCAAATGTCACGAAGAACTCTGCAATAAAGCTGCTGCAATCATCGACGAAATAGATAATGGGTAATATATTTGGACAAGTTGAATTTTACTAAAAAAGGTTGTTAATTGACCGAGAGGGATGCGCGGGTTCCCCGCGCATATCCAATCGAGGTGTTGGCTGGATTAGGCTTTTTGCTTGATTCGGTCTTTTTTTTAATGGACAATGGACAGTGGACACCCTCAACAGTTCTTACGAAAGTTGCTTATCCGAAGGTGTCCCTAAAGGGATACATAGCGAAGTGTATCCTTTAGGACTTCGATATATCCTTTAGGACAACGGAGCGAACCTCCCTTTTCAACTATGTCATCTTCAAGTCCTTACGTAAATAAACTGTACATATATCCTATTAAGTCTCTAGATCGAGTGAATTGCGATCGCGTCGCAATTTTAGAATCTGGGGCTTTGAAAGGTGATCGCACCTGGGCTATTTTTGATATTAACGGTAATTTTGTCAATGGCAAACGCAATCAAAAGGTTCATGGTTTGCGTTCGGAGTTTAATTCAGCAACTAACATTCTCTCGCTACAGATACAGGAAACAGATCGAACAGCAGAATTTAATCTAATTGAAGAACAGCAAGTATTATGCGATTGGTTAGAATCATATTTTGGTTTTCCAGTAGAAATTAGACAGGATCTAAACCTGGGATTTCCTGATGATACCGTTTCCCCTGGGGCGACAATTATTAGTACCGCTACTCTAGAAGCGATCGCAGATTGGTATCCTGAATTAGATCTAGAAAGTATTCGTCGTCGTTTTCGCACCAATATTGAAATTTCAGGCGTACCTGCTTTTTGGGAAGATCGATTGTTCTCTACCGCAGATCGAACAGTCAAATTTAAAGTTGGCGAGGTTGAATTTATGGGAGTTAATCCCTGTCAACGCTGTGTTGTCATAACTCGCGATCCCCTAACAGGAAAGCCTTATCCTAGCTTCCAACAGACTTTTATCTCCCAAAGAAAAAACACCCTGCCCGAATGGACAGAGCGATCTCACTTTAATCATTTCTTCCGATTAGCAGTTAATACTAGACTATCGCCTTCAGAAGCAAGCAAAATAATCGAGGTTGGCGACAAAGTAGCTATTGATTAAGAAATCCTCTTCTAGAAATATTATCGGTATTCATGGTATTTTATGTTAAATCTTTGATGATGAAATTCCAAAGAAATTATGAGTTGTAGAAATGAATAAGCTAATTCGTTCTTTATTGTTATTACAACCCCAATTATATGAGTTCGTATACAATATTAAAAATACTCATCTAATCAATTTTTATCTTAAAAAAGTTCATGAGCCAGATTTCAAGGCTTTAAATCTAATTTTTCAGGAACAAGCACTACTTTTTCTTGATATAGGCGCTAATGTAGGAATGTCAGCCTTATCTATATTTACTCTTAAGCCACAGGCTAAGGTTATTTCTTTTGAACCTAACCTGATAAATTATCCTTATCTTGACAAACTAGTTAATAATTTTAGTAACTTTCAGTATAAGCGAGTGGGATTAGGTGAAAAGGCTGGGTCTTTGGATTTTTACTATCCTATTTATAATACTAAGCACATGACTGCTCTTGGGTCTTGCGATCGCAAGCAGGCAAAAGCATGGTTAAACAAAAATACAGTTTACTTTTTTGAGCCTAACAAGCTTGAAATAGAGAAAATAACCATTGAGGTTGAGACTCTTGATAGTTTTTGCTTACAACCAGATTTTATTAAAATAGATGTAGAAGGATTTGAATATCAAGTCCTGCTAGGTTCTAAAAACACTATTAGTAAGTATCGTCCTATTCTGTTGATTGAGGGAGTAGCAAAAGAAGATAGAGTTCATTTAAAGATGAAGAATTGGGGCTACGAAGTCTTTAAGTTTGTTGATAATCAGTTTTACTTCAATGAATTTGACTGTGACAATAATTTTTTTATTCCACAAGAAAAAATCAAGCTGGTTGAGCCTTACCTTGGATGAAGAAAGCCTAGTAGTCTTAAATTATTCTCATGCTTATATCTAGCCAATGCGATCGCGTTATCGGTGCGCTACTAGATATATAGTCAACTCCAGTTTCTGCTACAGCACGAATAGTTTTCAAAGTGATATTACCCGAACCCTCAATTCTGACTCGAGGATTTGTTTCGCGAATTAACTTTACTATTTGCCTCATTGTTTCACAAGACATATTGTCTAGCATAATAATGTCTGCACCATATTTTAATGCTTGCTCCACTTCTTGGATATTGCTTGTCTCCACCTCTATATTTAATGGATAAGGAATGTTGTTTCTTAACAGTGCGATCGCTTGCTCGACTCCTCCTGCTGCCTTTATGTGGTTATCTTTAATCATCATGGCATCATCTAACCCCATTCGATGATTAACTCCACCACCGACTCTGGTGGCATATTTTTCTAAAACTCTTAAACCTGGAGTGGTTTTTCTGGTGTCGACTAATTTAGTTGGTAGGTCGCCAATTTCTTCTACGTATCTGCGAGTAGCAGTAGCAATTCCACTCAAACGCATTGCCAAGTTAAGTGCAACTCTTTCTCCCGTTAGTAAGGCTTCTGTACCTCCCTGTATGGTAGCGATTTTCGTTCCCGATATGCAGTAATCTCCTTCTTGCACATTAAGTATAAATTGAATTTCTCGAATCTAGTAGTTGAAAAACTCTAGTCGCGAAAGGCAATCCAGCAATTACACCATCTTCTTTTACGATCCAGATTGCTTCCTTGTACTCTTCTCTGCAATTAAATAATCCTTGAGTTGTAAAGTCGCCTCTGCCAATATCTTCTAGCAACCAATTTTCTAACAGGCGATCGGTAATTATTAAGGAAGGTAAAGTGACCATGATTTTTTTTGATATTAAACTAAGACGAAATTAAATGTCTTAACACTATAACTGGCTATACTTTGAAAGCAGAATAGGAACTAAAATCTCAAAAAGGTTTTAGTTAAGGGTTGACTTATTCTTTCATTATCCCTATATTGGTAAATGCGCGGTTTAAAGCAGAGATGCCCAAAACAGCGAACAGAACCTAGACAATACAATAGTTTGACGGTTTTTTAAACACAGAGCTTTTTGGATAAAAAAGAATAAAAATCCACCCCAAGAAGACTAAGAGGAGAGGTTGTAACAAATCTTAACAATTAGACTTTAAAGGAATGGTCGAAAGAAAGGAAAAGAGCGAAACATCAACTTGATTGAGAACGAAATAGTTCATCATGGAGAGTTTGATCCTGGCTCAGGATGAACGCTGGCGGTATGCCTAACACATGCAAGTCGAACGAAATCTTCGGATTTAGTGGCGGACGGGTGAGTAACGCGTGAGAATCTGCCTTCAGGATGGGGACAACAGGGAGAAATCGCTGC
>CAVRWR010000205.1:0-7281 GCA_963724445.1 uncultured cyanobacterium
ATTTGCCCAGGAATGCCCTTTTTCCCAGGACAAAAAGGATATAATGCCTTACGCTTAAATTTTTCCCACAGTCCTGAAACTATAGATCGCGGTATAGCAGTTTTGGGCAAGTTATTAAAAACGCATTTGGTAAAAAAGTGAGTTAATAAACAAATATATTTGCTCGATAAAGGATTCCCTAAAGGATACCCCCATTCGTCTCCCCATTCGAGGACAAGCCGTCAGGGCGGGATAATAAGGGCAAGCCCTAAAGGATTAGCTCCGCATCCTTCTCGTCCTTCTCGTCCGACAACAATAGATATGCAAATATGCGATCGCTTATTTTCTTCAATCATTTTTCCAGTAGACCTGCATAAAATAAATCGAACCTACATAGTAAGTAAATGTAAGCAAAATACACACAATCTCATATTTACGCAGATATAAAACCATGAAAAAATCTACATTGGCTCTTTTAACTACAGTGATCGCTTTCGCTCCTCTGACTGCTTTCGCTCAAGCTCAAGACACACAAACCAGTATTCAAAACAACACTAACTCGGCTGCTGCCGTTGGCACGGGTAACTTCATCCATCAAAATACCGACCAAACTAGTTACCAAAACCAACTAGATTTGGGTGCTTATGGAGTCCCTTCTACTCCCGATGCTCAACTCTCAGTACAAGATAATGCTAACTCGGCTGCTGCGGTTGGAAACCATAATTACATCGACCAAAATGCTACTCAAACTAGCGTTCAAGATCAAGTTGATGTAAATCAGTACCTTCCTTACGGCTACTAAACCAGCACATTAAAGTCTTTTAGACCACGTAATTAAGCTCCAGTCTTCTCGATTGGGGCTATTTTTACTTTTCGTACATCCTCCTCATGATTGGGGAAAATGAATCGCTCAGTAGTGATTATTGGCATTTTCTCGGCAGGTATGAATAATTTCTGATGAAGAACAAGCGATCGCCTAGATGTAATAGATTAATTTACGCGATTAATGATTAGATTCAGAATTAATTACACTAAAAATATAAAGAAGATCTTAAAATGCAGTAGTGGTAACAAAGTATTGTTTTCTTATTTATTGAAATACTTGACGAACTGTGAGCTTAAATTTTCCCTCGGACGAATCTGCTTTGCTACAGCTAGCAGAGATAATAGAGGAAATCCTCTTTGTTCGTCAGCTTAAATACAATACATTTTCTTACGCTAGTCCTGAGTGTCAGATAGTTTTAGGCTGCGGGATTGAAGAACTTTATTTATCTTCGCCGTCTTGGATTGCTACGATTCATCCAGAAGATCGAGAACAAGTTAATCTTGCTTGGCAAAAGCATTTAACAGGAGAAAACTTTGATCGCGAATATCGGGTAATTAGAGATAATGGCGATCGCTGGTTACACGCTAGATTTATTTATCTTAAAAACGCTGAAGGAAATAATACCAGCATTGTTGGCATTGTTAAAGATATTACTGCCTTGAAGCAAGTCCAGTTTCAGACAGAGATAACAAGTCGCGATCGCGATCGGCTTTTAGAATCGGAAAATCAAGCTTGCCAGGAAGATAACGAGCTATTAGAAACACAAAAGCAGCTATTAGAAAAAATTCTTCATGCTTTACCCTTCTCGATTTTTTTGAAAAACCACGATTCTCAGTTTGTCTTTTTAAATCAAACAGTAATCGATGCTTTTGGCTTACAGGATCGAGAGCCATCGTCAATTGGTTATCAAGAACTATTTGGTAGCAATGGTGAGAGATTTAAAAAAGATGACGTGGTGGTGTGGCAGACGGGAGAGTCTTTGACTAAAGAAGAAACTTTTATCTCTGATGGTCAAATCCGCGATTTAGTTTTAGGTAGAACTCTGATTCAACCGACAGCCGAGGCAGAACATCATTTATTACTTTCCTATGCTATCGATACTACTCTACAAAAACAGGCAGAAAGAGCTTTACAGCAAAGTGAAGCCCACTTTCGCCTCTTAGTTACTCAAGCACCAGTGGGCATCTTTCAAACCGATGAGTTGGGGAACTGTCTGTTTGTCAATCCACGGTGGAAGTCGTTGGCGGGGCTTTCGTTAGCGGAAGCAAAAGGACAGGGCTGGACTCAGGCATTGCATCCTGAAGATCGCGATCGCGTATTTACCGAGTGGGAACAAGCTACCCAAGAAAATCGAGAATTTGCCTTAGAATATCGTTTTCAAACTAGCCAGGGTAAAGTTAACTGGGTATTTGGTCGGGCATTAGCTATTTATGAAAAGGATGAATTAACTGGCTATTTTGGCATTGTCACCGATATTACCGAGCAGAAACAAGCAGAAGCATCCTTGCGTCAAAGCGAATCTACCCTCCGCAGTTTCTTTGATAGTGGTTCGATGATGATGGGAATTGTGAAGTTAGTTGGGGACGATATTTTACATCTGGCTGACAATCAAAAAACAGCTCAGTTTTTTGGCACGACTCCTGAAGCAATGGCAAATCGTCTTGCCAGCGAAAATGGCGCACCTCAACCTTATATCCAAATGTGGGTCGATCGCTATCGTGAGGCAGGACGTACTGATGCACCTGTTAGTTTTGAATATTCCCATCAATTGGAGTCAGAAAAAAAATGGTTACTGGCTACAGTTTCGCCGATTTCCCTAAGTCCTGATGGTCGTCCTCGTTTTTCTTATGTTGTCGAGGATATTACCGAGCGCAAAGCAGCAGAAACCAAGTTACAACAAAATTTGGTGCGGGAACGAACTCTGGCGCAGTTAAGCGAACAAATGCGTCAAACCTTGGATTTGGAGACAATTTTAAAAACTACTACTGACGAGATTAGAGCGATTCTCAACTGCGATCGCGTGGCTTTATATCGGTTTAATCCCGACTGGAGTGGTAGCTTTATCTTTGAATCTGTAGCTAAAGGTTGGTTGCCTTTACTGGGTGCAGAACCATCTCAGATCTTGCACCAAAAAAAGTTAATGGGAGTATGAATAGCTGAAGTTGTTGTGTAGAGGGAATGGCAGCTAGTTCTCTATTAAAGCAAGAGAACTGATCTCCAAGATTAATAAAAACTCCGAAGCAAGGGTAATTTATTCAACCCGGTGACCAACTTTTTCTTCATTACTATATAAATCTGACCAACTGTCGTTTAGTCCATCTATGGCTTTAGTCAATTCATTAATTTGGACTCGTCTAACTACGGCTAAAACTCCATCTATGTGTGCTTGACTTCCTGCTTTTCCTAAATGTTGAAACCGGGAATATTCATTCTCTTTATTAGTTTTTGGGAAAATGGCGGAAGAAGCTTTAAGTTGATAATACCAATAACGATGTTGAGCTCCTTTGGCTTGATATCGTGCGACATAACATCCAGATGGTGCTACTGCACCCGACGCTTCAATTTTGGACTTTTGCGCCTGTAACAGAGCAATTGTGGTTTGAATCCGTTCTGCTCGTTGCTCTCGTTCTAGTTCACTTTCTTTTTTGGGCATTTTTGAGTAATAAGTAGGATAAATTTGCTAGATTAGTTCTCTAGCATAACTAGAGAACTAATTTCATGAATCAGATCTTATCTCAAACTGAAGAATTACTCTTGACTTTGACAGAATTAATGCCCACTATTTATCAACAAGAAACTTTGGAATCTATCTTAGCTTTATTTCTTCACGGGCAAGGGCATTCTGTTCCTCACCATTGTTTGACTAAATCTGAAAGTGCCATTAGTCGCTTTTTAAATCATTATAAATGGTCTACTCGTTCTCTGATTCGTGCTGTTCGTGCTTGTATTCTGAATCTGATTCTCTCTCAAAGACCAAGAGGTCGAAAACCTACTCTCCAAGTAATGCTTGATTTAACTACACTGGAAAAAGTGGGCAAATTTCCACATCTTCAAGATTTGGTTCGAGTCTATCATCATAAAAAAGGATTACATATTGTAGTTATGTATTTAGTGGTTGGATCTTGGAGGTTTCCGTGGAGTTTTCGGGTTTATCGAGGTAAAGATACTCCATCTCCATCTCAATTAGGACAAAAATTCGTTTTGTAATTTCTACTAAACCGATGAAAGGCAAAACTATCGCTCGCTGGGGTAAGCGAAGATGGTGAGCCAGCGCGGTGGACGGGTTCCCCGGCATAAAGCGACTGGTGAACCCGAAGGGCAAATAGAAGGTTTTTTCAAGACGGTTAAGCATTGTTTTAGCCTTCATCGTTTTGGGCAAAAGACTTTGCTTGGAGTTTATCGTTGGTTAATTCTTTCTTTTATTGCTTATTTATTAGCATACTGGGTCTATTTACACTTGGGGAATTACGATAATTTAGATTGGTTTGATTCAGCATATGCGGAGCGGTATCCTTTAGGACAAAACGCGCTAATTTTACTGCTACCTCACATTTTACTTTTGTCTCTTTTGAATCAGTTACAGATAGTTATACCTTGGTTAAATGAGCGAGGTTTTGATTTTTGCCTGATGAGGTGCAAGATCTGAGTTAAACAGAGTTAAAAATTGCAAAAGTAAGTTTTTTTGAGCGAACTGAAGTTTCTCGATGAAGTGGTTTCTTATTCGGAAATTTAGAACGAGTTTTCTTGACAACGCGAGGATTTTGTCTACCTTGTCTGGGAGGAATTTGCTCGGCTAAGATATCTTGAATTAACCGTGAGAAAAAAAGGGAATCTGTTCGGGGCTTAAGTCTTGAAAATCAGGAATAGCTCGGCGAATAACCTTGAGAGTACCAGTGAAACCTAAACGTAAAGGAGAGATGTTAGCGGTACGGGAAGCTTGGAACATTAAAGAGCGAATAGCATAGTGACCCAAGAGCCAGCCATAAATTTCTTGCACCACTTCACGGGTTTTGAGATAAAGGCTTGAGCCGCATATACGAATCGGAGTTTTACGCCCTAAAAGATGAGTTTTCAGCTCATCAATAGTATTCTCAATTTCCCATCGTTGATGATATTGCTCTGCCAACAATAAAGCAGGAAACAAAGCCAAGTCCATCAAACTGGTAATTAAACGATAAGTTTTCAGTTCTCCATCAGTCTCAATACTGTACTCAATAACCCGAACTAGAATCTTTGTTTTTCCCTTTTTCTTAGATTTACGGTCGGGGTTAATCCAACTTAAATAAGAACCATCATCTAAGATTTGATGATACGGAAACTTAACGTTTGATGGCACTCGTCCTAAATACTGACATCCATGAGCTAATGTGGAGTTAACCATTTGATAAGAATGAAATCCTCTATCCCACATTAAGAGCACTGATTTGTTAACCGAACGCAGTAGTTTTAAAGCTCTAACTCTTTCTCCGATACGATAAGGACACATCAAAGCATCAGTGATTAAGTGTGTTCCAGTTTCAATAAGTAAGACCACACGAACTTTAGGAAAACCTGCTTTTGTTCCTTTTCGACTCCCTGGATAGCCAAACACCTTTGCATTAGCTTGACTATCTGGCACATCTAATAATGTCCCATCTACTGCCATCACTCTGAGTCCTCCGAGAAATGCCCCTGGTGTTTCGGAATTTGCCAAAGGTTTGACAACTGAGTTAAATAGCTGACTCATTACTTGACATCCTAATCTTTGCCTTGCCTCAGTAATTGATGAGCTGACGGGAGTTTTCCAAGATTGCCCTAATTTTGTCCATTGTTTACTTAATCCGTTGACTAAGTTCTTCAAAACTGTCGTCATTGAATCAGATGACCAATAGCTCATGGCAATCACTAAGCACACTACTAAACTTGATGTGAGCTTCCTTTGACGTGACTCAAAACTATGGGTTTTTTCTAAAGCTTCTTCAATCATTTCTGGTTCAATGACTGTTTGTATCGCTTGAAATACTAATGAAGCTTCTAACTGGGGATTAATCAAAGAAAATTCTTTGAGCTGCAACGCCTAATACCTAAATTTGATAATGGTTAACCTCAATTACTCTAGACTATTTTTGGCTTAACCGAGAAGTATTGTGATGCATTCAGCCAAACTACCAGTCAAGTGTTCTATGCCCAAAGGATCGGTATAGCAGCTTACCTCATAGGTAGTATCTCCCTCTTTCCGTTCGTAATTGCTCAAATTGGCTAAAATTTGCGGCAAATTGCCATAGGCTTTTACTACAGGAACACCTGATAGACTACCTGCAAGATAGCAATATTGACAGTGTGCTGGACAACCTTGTGCTAAATGAAACTGCCAGTCAGCAGAGGGTGGAATCGGCGTAAGCTTTAATTGACCAGTAGGCGCATTAACAATAGCCAAAGTATTTTTGGCGATCGCATAGGTTTCTCTTTCATTTCTTCCCCGTAGTCCCGTTATTCTGTTTTGAGACAGCTTTGTTATCGGAATCCCAAAGCTTTTGACTCGTTCGATAATTTGTTGTCCCCACGGTTCATCGGCAGCATCAGGAGTTACTAATACTTGTTTGGGTAGCCAGAGATTCGCTTGAAGTTTACTAGTAGTTTTAAGACTGAGAACTATTGCCATAAAAATAATCTATAAAATACTTATAAATCTAAACTAGGCAGAAAAACTTTAAATAGACACCTACTGGAGATAGAGTACTGAATATTATTGCCTTTATATTTTAAGAAGATGCTTTTCGTATTATTTTTAATTCAGCTACTCCAAAAACTATGACCGTAACTCCGCAAATTAAACAGAAAGTTGCTCGACTAAGACAACAGTTACAAAAGGCTGGTTACGCCTATTATGTTTTGGATCGGCCCATCATGGAAGATGGAGTTTACGATCGGCTTTATCGACAGTTACAGGATCTAGAAGCCGAATACCCTGAATTAGTCACTCCTGATAGCCCAACCCAGCGTGTGGGGGATCGACCAGCAGCCAAATTTACGAGTGTCAAACACAATATTCCTTTGTATAGCTTGGAAAACGCTTTCAATGAGTCAGAGTTGGCTAAATGGGAAACTCGCTGGCAGAAGCAGTTAGAGGAGATTCCTGAGTTCAACTATGTGAGTGAACTAAAAATAGACGGCAGCGCGATCGCTCTGACTTATGAAAATGGTATTTTGGTTCGGGGTGCAACCCGTGGAGATGGAGTAACAGGGGAAGAGATTACCCAAAATATTAAAACTATTCGCACAATTCCCCTCAAGCTCAACTTGGATAATTTACCTGCAAGAGTTGAAGTCAGAGGCGAAGCTTTTCTACCCTTAGATATCTTTGCCAAAATCAATCTGGAACGGATCAAATTAGGAGAGGCTGCATTTGCAAATCCTCGCAATGCGGCAGCGGGAACACTGCGTCAGTTAGATTCTAAGATTGTTGCGGCAAGAAGGCTTAATTTCTTTGCCTACAC
>CAVRWR010000206.1:0-6688 GCA_963724445.1 uncultured cyanobacterium
CAGTAAGCAATCAGCGGACTTTACTAAATGTCGGGTTTAACCGTACCTATGCCTTATACAGCGGTGGTTACGCCAGCAGCGATAATATTACCAATAAAGCCAAGCTAATTTCTGATTTAGCCTCGAATAAACCTACTGCGATTACTTTTCCTAAAAATAGCTCTAGTGGAACTCCTGGTAGCAACAACAAACGCTTCCGCGTCAAGGCTACCAACGCTAGTGTTGGTTCGATTAATCGCCTTAGTAATCAAACCTACGAGGTTAATTACGAGCAGTTAAATGCCAAGATTAAAAATTTACATCGTACTGGAGCCAAAATTCTCAGTATTACTGAGGTTTAGAAAAAGCTATTAGCCATTGCAGTAAATATATTGGGGGAAAATTAATAATTTCCCCCAGAAATAGGAGGAAATTTAAGATATGTCAGGAATGATTACTACTGGAGATACCAATATTAGTACTTATGGCAGTCGGACTATTGCCATTGAGGTTACTGGTGTATGCCGTCAAGATGTGATGCGTACCAGCAATTATACGGTAAAAGTACCCTATAGTCGGATGTCTCAGGCTATCCAAAACATAAATCGTCTGGGGGGAAAAGTAGCTGGTATTTCATTAGGAAATACTGCTGCGGTTGCATCAACTGCACCTATTACTCCTGCTGAAGAAGAGTCACCAGAACAACCAAAAAGACGTTCAGGCAGCAGAAAAAATCGCGATTGCCAGTAAGTTAGCAACTGTTTTTCTAGCAGCTAGCAACTCGCTGCTAGAATTAACTGAACCAGCTTTCAGTAGCGGGCATAAAATAAAACTAATTAATTTAAAATACTTGTTTTAGATAAATTACTGACCTGACCGAGCATAAAATCCATGAACATTGATGAATTTGTCGAACGTTCTTTGGGAAAATGGCGATTGCAACGTAGCGCACACCATTTAGCTTTTCATCATTTTGAAGAAGTCACTTCCCAAATTGAAATTCTTCCTCTGGAAAATAATGACGAGAGAGTAATCGCTCTATGTAAATCAAATCAGGTAGATCCTCATCTAGTTTCTAGTCCTTTTTACATGACTTGGGAAGGGGAATCAGATTGGGATGAAGACGAGGTACTCAAAGGATTTACGGTACTAGTGCCTGTCCCAGACTTGGAAAATCCAACTCAAGGGCAACTTTTACGAGAACATGGTTATGCTGAAACCGTTCCAGCGATTGGACTGTATCAACTAATCGAAGACGGTTCGTTTATTCTGAATACTAAGTATGAACGAGCAACTGCTGAAGAAAAAATTTGGTTTGCCACCCCAAACTTGCGGTTTCGCGTTTCTTTGATTAAAACTGGAGACGGTAAAGGAGTTACGACAGCTTCTTTTTCTTCGGAGATTCGTTCGCTTAACTTGGATCGATAGCTGGAGTTATTTGGAAGTACAAGCTTTAGAAGTACAAGACGATGTTGACCAGAGAAAATCATTCCGCCCAAGACAATTCCCTAATCAACGAGCTAGCTCGGCTGATGGCAGGAGACTTTTCCAATCGTCAACAGTCTGATGCCGATCCAAAAAACTATGCCCATATTAGGATTTTTTTTCGTCCCTTACCTTGGGAGTTTTTCTCGGGAATTGGTTTTTATTCCGAACAGGTATACGACTACAATCTTTGGACTCCCTATCGACAAGGGGTTCACCGTCTGGTAGCAAGAAAAGATCATATTTATATCGAAAACTATAGCCTCCAGAATGCAGAAAACTATGCGGGTTCAGGTCATAATCGCGATATTCTCCTAACTATTCCTGCTGATTGTATTGAACGTCGTTACAATTGTTCGATGGTGTTTCGTAAGGAAAAAACCATGTTTCGTGGCAGCGTCGAACCTGGAAATAAATGCCTGATTCATCGCAAAGGCGTTAATACTTACCTTGTGAGCAGCGTAGAGCTTACAGAGACCACCTGGATTAGTTGGGATCGGGGAATGGATTTAGAAAATCATCAGCAAGTTTGGGGTTCTGCGGTGGGACCTTTAGAGTTCAGCAAAAAAGAGAGTTTTGCCAACGAACTGCCATCAATTTGTTTAGCCTGAAGCTAAATCATAAATTTGTTTTGTTCCAAGGCAATAAGTTAGCCATTTGTTTTGTTAGCCAGCTACAACAGAGATAAATAAACCAATAATTATGATTAGTACATCGGAGCTAACAGCAAGGAGTATGTTACCACCAATAGCTCGCAAAAAAATGCAAGCTTGGATTAGAAGCCGTCATCTAGTTTGTTCTGGTAACTTCTTTATATTTGAAACTTTAGAATATTCTACGATTGAAAGGTTTGAAGAATGCGTTAGAGGATTAGGTGGAACTTTTATTTCTGTCGAACCTGTACGCAAGGTTTGGATTGGCAATCACCGTCAGGTAATTTTATATCAGGCTAAAGCTAGCTTGCATACTCCTCATCATGAACTAAAACAGTATTGGATTAAATACGGAGGCTTCTACACTAGATTTGACGAAAAATCTTGTTAACAATTAGTTATTAACTCCTAAGGAACAAATTAAACTTAGTCAGGCTGAGGAACGGACTGTCTCGCAATCAATCAGACAAGCTGCCGCAACAACAAATCATTGCCGATTTGGAAAGTAAAATAGCAGATGCTCAACGCCTCGCTGCCGTTGGAGAATCTCGTTCAAACAAATGGCGTAAACGTACATTCTTTTGCAAAAGTCTTAGAAAACTTTCAATATCTGTCAACATCAATTATAAAATGAGAGTAAGTTTTACATCTTGCAACTTGCTCTTATTTTTTGCTTATAAACTTAAACATTGATAATAAAACATTTCAATGATTGTGTTTTACAATACTGTCAGGGTAAGCCTAGTATAAATTGTTACCAATGTTACGACAAGTATTATTGATAAATATAATACATAGACACTATAGATTTAAAAGTAATTTGTGAATCAACACAAGATATAATTCTAGATTTTAAACTAGATTTTAAATTATTATTTCAACACCTTGGCTCTCGATCTAATCAGAATAACTGAGGTTTAGTTAATGTGAAATTGTAACAGGCTTGAATAAAATATCGGAGATAAAAAAAGTATGCCACGCAAAAAAACGAAGCCTACAAAATCTACTAATCGTCCACGTAAAACAGCAAGTTTTTTAGAAAAGTCTCAGATTGGAATATCGCTCTCGGCAAAGGCTTTGGAAAATCTTAATCAGATTGTAGAATCTACTGGATTGTCTAAGTCCAGCGTGTTTGAAAGCTTGGTAATCGGCAATTTGGCGATCGCCAGTCAAGCTGCCGAAAAAACTATTTCGATTGAGCCAGGTAATGATGATGGGACAGATGATACGACTACTAAAATCCAGATTTTGGCTGGAATATCTGAGGCAGAAAATCAGCAAAAAACCGTAGAGTTAGCGGACGAACAAGAAGATCCAGCAGGACAAGGTAAAATTGCTGCACTGCAAGAGCTTAAAGAAAAAATCAAAGAACATAAAGCCAACTATCAGGCACTAAAAAAATACGCTCAAGAACAAGAAGCTCTAGTCAAGAAATTAATCAAGCAGATAGAAGAGCAGAAGGAGCAAGAATCCCAAGAAGATCGGCAAAAAATTACTCAATTAGAGCAGCAGTTTAATCAAGAATTAGAACAGCTAAAGCAGCAGCTATCGGAGCGCGAAGCAGAGCAGAAGACTGGTGAAATAAGTTTGGCTGAGAGTCAGGCAAGAATCAAACAGCTTGAGCAGCAGGTATCTACTGAGCAAGATAGCGATCGCGAAATCAAAGCTCAATTATCAGAAAAAGACTCAGCTTTAAGCAAACTACAGCAACAGTTGGCTGAAATACAAGGAGAGGTAGAGCAAGCTAACAACGATCGCAACACAGCGCAAACTAAGCTAGCAGATAAGGATTCAACTCTAACTCAGCTACAGCAACAGCTAGAAGAGAAGCGAGAGCAAATTAAAAGTCTTAACGAAGCTCAAAAAGGTCAGCTATCGGAGAAAGAATCAGCATTAAACCAACTACAGCAGCAACTAGAAGAAAAGCAGGGACAGATTGATACTCTCACAGGCGATCGCGATACAGCTCAGAATCAGTTATCAGAAAAAGAATCAGCGTTAACTCAGCTACAGCAGCAACTAGAAGAAAAGCAGACAGAACTAGACAATGCTAGCAACGAAAGTCAGCAAGCAAAAAATCAAGTAGCAGAAAAAGAATCAGCGTTAACTCAACTACAGCAGCAACTAGAAGAAAAGCAGGGACAGATTGATACTCTCACAGGCGATCGCGATACAGCTCAGAATCAGTTATCAGAAAAAGAATCAGCGTTAACTCAGCTACAGCAGCAACTAGAAGAAAAGCAGACAGAACTAGACAATGCTAGCAACGAAAGTCAGCAAGCAAAAAATCAAGTAGCAGAAAAAGAATCAGCGTTAACCCAGCTACAGCAGCAACTAGAAGAAAAGCAGGGACAGATTGATACTCTCACAGGCGATCGCGATACAGCTCAGAATCAGGTAGCAGAAAAAGAATCAGCGTTAACCCTACAGCAGCAGTTAGACGAAAAGCAGGGACAGATTGATACTCTCACAGGCGATCGCGATACAGCTCAGAATCAAGTAGCAGAAAAACACGCTCAAGTCAGTAATTTAGAGCAGCAAATTAAGCAACAAAAAGCTCAGATTGAGGAACAAAATAAAGCTGCTCAAGATCTACAACAACGAGTAACTGAACAAGAGCAACAGATAACTGCATTGACGCAGCAGACAAGAGAACAAGAACAGGCAATCAATCAGACTAAAGAACAGTTAAAGCAAGAAATAGCCCAGAAAGAACAGCAAGTCGCTAGTTTAAAACAGGAGACAACTAGAAAAAGCGAGCTAGAAGGACAGGTAAGCGATCGCGCCAAGCTAATCGAGCAGTTAAATCGGCAAATAGAAGAACAGGAAAAAAACTATGGTTTGCTAGATTTAAAAGGCAACGAACAAAAAGGCTTAATTGAGAGCTTGCGATCGCAGTTAGAAGAACAAGCTAGTTTAGCCGAAAAAACTGGCATGTCTAGTACTTACAAAACCTGGACAATAATTTTGTTGGGAATTTTACTGACCATAACTTCAATAATTTCAGCCAAGTCTTATTTATAGACTGATTATTTGAGACAGAATCACCAATTTTCAATCAACACGATTTAAATTCAAACGATAGCGGTATAAAGCTACTGGTCGATTGCCTGCGGTAAAGTAATCTGGATCTTGAGGCGAAAGATAAATTGCCGTCATCTGTTCGGCGCCAATATTTCCTGAGTCTAACAACCTATAGTTAGAAGTGGTTTCCACCTCATTTAGATAAAGTCTTTCAGGAGATCTAAAAAGCTGTTGAGTAATTTCTGTAGCAATAAATTGCCGATCGCCAGGAATCTCTCTGCCTCTGCCTGTTATTTTAGAAATTAACTTGCGCTCACCCTTGAGAAAGGTGATTTGCTGGTTGGGGTTATCAGGGTCGGTTTTTACCTTGTAAACGTTATCATCACCTAAATATGCCTCAGCAATTTTTGTACCGTTAAATGCCCGATCTGCAACTACTACAGGTTGATGCGATTTTAATGCCGTTAAAAATCCTTTGCCTGGGGTGTCGTATCCTCTGCCAAATCTAACCTGAAAAGCGATCGCCCGATCTAGATATTCCTGATTAGCTTCAAAGCCAGGTGTAACAATATCTGGAGCGAGGGGAGCGACTTGTTCAATCAGGGTGCTAGTAACGTTCCAGGTGCCAGCCATCCACTCAGGATATTCTAAGTCTCCTTTGGCAGACTTGACTGATGGTTTTGTCCACTGGGGGAATTGTTCTATACGATCTGTCAGGGAAGCAGCACCAGCAGGGGTTGCCATAAAACCAAGCAAGATAAAGCATAAAATAATCCTGATTGTGTATTGTCCGATCTTTTCGATCTTGGCAAATTGATTAGAAGTAAGATTGTCCCTCATTAAATATGGCTCAATATATTGTTAGCATCATTATCCCAGTTCTCAACGAAGCCGCGATTATCAAACAGACTTTAGCAGAGTTAAAGCAGTATTCTGGAGTAGAAATTATTGTTGTGGATGGTGGTAGCCAGGATAATACAGTTGAGATTGCCAACCAAGGAGCAAATGTTATGACCGTCGTCGGCAAAGGTAGGGCGGGACAAATGAATGCAGGAGCAGATATAGCTCAATCGGATATTCTCCTCTTTCTACATGTAGATACATTATTGCCTCTAAACTTTATCGAACTCATTACCAAAACTCTAAAACAACCAAATACCATTGCTGGAGCCTTTGAACTAGCCATAGACGGCACGAGTAGTTCTTTGCGCTGGATCGAAATCTTGGTAAAAATGCGATCGCGCTTGCTCTCTCTACCCTATGGCGATCAAGGAATTTTTATCACTAAACAAGCTTTTATACATATGGAAGGGTTTGCCGATCTACCCATCATGGAAGACTTTGAATTTATTCAACGAGTTAAAAAACAAGGGAGAATTGCGATCGCACCTGCTGCGGTAACAACTTCAGGGAGACGCTGGCAAAAGCTTGGCGTTTGGCAAACCACTTTGATTAATCAGCTAGTTGTTATTGGTTATCATCTGGGCATTTCTCCCACAAAACTTGATAAATTTTATCGTAATAGAGGCAAGAGTGACAAACATTAG
>CAVRWR010000207.1:0-28215 GCA_963724445.1 uncultured cyanobacterium
GAGAAAGAATCACAGGATGGAAGAAATCTTCGGGTGCGAAATGGCAGGTGCAACTTGAAGATCAGGAGGTAAAAGAGCTTTTTGCCAACGGCCGGCGACAGATGCTGGCGAGAACACCCAATCAGGGATATTTCTATACGGCTGGCCAACCAACCGATCCAGGATCCTTCAGCTTCAGGCCGGGTGATCTCAAGGCCTGGAAAGATCTATCTTCCAACCGCATTACCATGATAGTCCGTTGGGGCGCCGTCCATACTTCCCTGACCAAAATTGATGAAAAAAAACACAAGGCTTTCCTCAAAGATCCCGATGAGGGACTCCTCAATGTACCCCCCAAATATTATGTCGAAAACCTGGAGGCTTTGCTCGACACTGCAGGAGAGTGGTTTTTTGATCAAAAAACGAGGATTCTGACTTATATTCCTGATAAGGGAATCGACAATCCAAGCAATGCAATAGTGCTCTCTCCCAGAACAGCAGGGCTTATCCGTGCCGAAGGAACCAGGGAGAAACCGTTACGCAATCTCAGGCTCTTCAACCTTACCTTTTCGACCACAGCGCCGGGCGATCGCAGTACACTGGACTTTTCGTATGCCAAAAACTGCGAGGTGATCGGTAACACCATCGAAAATGTAAGCCAGTCGGCCATCTATTTTGGGTTGGGAAGTTACCACAACCTGATCGATCAAAATATTATTCAAAATATTACCGGATCAGGCATCGCCGTTTACGGATCTCCCATTCCCGAACAGTGGAGCGATCTTGTCAGCGACAACAGCATCACCCGCAATGAAATAGCCAATCTCAGGCCTGCAATGGTGGGCATTCGCACAGCCAATGCCATGAGAACGACCATCGCACACAATTATATTACCAATACCGGTAGTTACGGCATCACGGTAGGTTCGTGGCCAAATGTGGAGGAGACCAGCGATGGCAGTCACCTGGTCGAATACAATCATCTTTCATTCACAAACATGGCCCGAGACGACGAAGGAGCCATTGCCGTTTATGGACTAAGTCCCGGTTCTGTGGTGCGCGAAAACCTGATCCACGACGTCAAACCCGCTGCCACCAACGAAAACGTGGGCCTCTTTCTACAAAATATGGCCTCCGGCTGGTCGCTCACCAACAACATCCTC
Organism: uncultured cyanobacterium; assembly: GCA_963724445.1. Classification (GTDB taxonomy): domain Bacteria; phylum Cyanobacteriota; class Cyanobacteriia; order Cyanobacteriales; family Xenococcaceae; genus Waterburya. Next base: position 1,143 of record CAVRWR010000207.1, read on the forward strand.
TACGGACTCAAACAGGCCGAGATGAAACTGTGTGCAGCCTACCTGGAAAACAATATCTACCGGGATAACCACCTGATCGAACGTCCGGTAACTGAGCCGGAGAAAATCATCAATGGTCAACCCAATTACAGGTACAGTGAATTCCAGGCACTTTCACCGGAAGGTACAAAAACCGGCTCAACATTGGTGTTCAAGGCAGTTGTCTCCAACGATGGTTCCACCGGAAATGGTCAGGTTCCACTTTACGTCGATGGGAAAATTGCAGAGAGTCAGCTATTCCCTGTTATTACAAAAAATAGCCGAACCGTCGAATTCAGGCACCAGTTCTTTACACCAGGCAAACATCTGGTATCCATTGGAACAACACCTGACCGAACCATTGAAATTGAAGGCGATCCAATTCAGGTTTTGTACAGCAATCTGGGCAGAGAGGCTGAAGTGCTTCCTTTGGGTGATTCAGCAAGGGTGTTTGTGACCGTAAAAAATGTCAGGCCTGAACAAAGAGATCAGGAACTCTTCCTTTCTGTTAACCAAAAAGTTGTAGCATCCAAAGTTATTACATTACGGGGAGAAGAATCCAAAATAGTCAGTTTCAGTTTCCTGCCCGGAGCCGGTAACCAATCAGTCACCATCGGCAACCAACCTCCCCTTTCCCTTCACGTATTCCCTGTCAGGAAGTGTTGACTTCGGGGTAGAGCGACAAATACTCGGTCACGACCGGGGTGACGTACAGCGCGCCGAAGCCCACCCGCGCAGTGACCGTCAGTCGCCCGCGCGGCGCCGCATGCAGGCCGCCCACGGCTTCGTCGGCTTCACCGAGCTGGGCCAGGATCACCCGGCAGTCCTCCGCATAGCGGGCCCCGGCCTCGGTGACGCGCACGACCCTGCGTGCGGGTCAGCAGCCGCACGCCCAGGTGGGATTCCAGATCGTTGATGGCCCGCGTGACGACCGGGGGCGAGACATTGAGCTTGCGTGCCGCGCCTGCGAACCCGCCCGTGTCCACCACCGTCACGAAGATGTTGAGCAACTGCAGGCGGTCCACATTGTTCCCCGGTGCGTAACGGTCTCTTGGATTCTGCGCTGATTCCGCTTGCGGGCTGGTTCATCGACAGTCCATTCATTCGCTGCGACCGCGGTGAATGCCAGCCACATCGACCGATCGCCCACTCAACGTCACCAAGGAAATCCATCATGTCCCGTCTCAGCATCCCCACCGTCGAAACGTCCGCCGAAGCCTCCAAGCCACTGCTGGCCGCCGTCAAGCAGTCGCTCGGCGTGGTGCCCAACCTGATGAAGTTGGTCGGCCACAGCCCGGCTGCACTGGAGATTGCGGTACGCCAGTGCTACAAATCAGCAAGGGATTATTGATTTAGAAACCAAAATCTTAGATTTAACTCACAGGGGAAACGTCGTCGCTGCCAATTCTGAGGTGGCAATCAATCAAAGACAATCAGCCGCATTAACCAGAGCCAAGGTAGCTTTAGAACAGGTGCAAGAAACCGTAGCTAATCAACTGCCACTAGACTTTTGGACAATCGATCTTAGAGGAGCAATTCAGGCTTTAGGGGAAATTACAGGGGAAGAAGTGACCGAATCAGTTTTAGATCGGATCTTCAGCCGCTTTTGTATCGGCAAATAGAAGCTAAATTAATTGCTATCTACCTTTCCCTAAAACTACAACCCGAAAAGTTTTGAAAGCGATCGCCAAATCCAAGAATAAAGAGTAGTTCTTAATGTAAAACAGATCGTAAGCTACCTTTTGATAGGCATCTTCAACCGACGCACCATAGGGATAACAAACTTGCGCCCAGCCAGTAATTCCAGGCTTGACTAGGTAACGGACATCGTAATAAGGAATTTGCTCTCTCAACTGGAGATCGAATTCAGGACGTTCAGGACGAGGACCAACTAAGCTCATATCTCCTTTGAAAACATTCCATAGTTGAGGCAATTCATCAATTCTAGTCAGGCGAATAAAAGAACCCACCTTGGTAATTCGAGGATCTTTTTCTTTTGCCCACTGAATACCTTTCGATTCAGCATTTTGGTACATGGAGCGGAATTTGTAAACCCGAAATTTCTTCCCATTTAAGCCAGTTCGCACCTGAGAATAGAAAATGGGTCCTCTGCTGTTTAGCTTAATTGCGATCGCTACTGGAAGAGTTATCGGCAAAGAAACTATAATCATTACCGCAGCGACTACAAAATCAATTAGCTGCTTGAGCTTTGCCTTGATCCGATTGTGTAAAATATTAAAGCCAGCAGTAAAGGCAAACCAATCATCTTGAACATAAGCAGGAGGAATTTTCTGCCAAAATTGTTCACAAAAGTCTGCAATACTATATACATATATCCCTTTTAGCCTCATATCCATCAGCTCTCTTACCATCTGCTGAGATAGACTACGTTCTGCACCATCAATTAGAATTCCCGACCAATATTGCTGCTTCCAAGTAGAGCTTAAACTGCTCACACTATCCATTACCAAAGATTGCTGATTGCCCGATTTGCCCGAACTATACGATCCGTTGTTGGCAAAATTATCGGAGAAGGGAACAAACTCAGTTCGAGAATTTAATTTCCGATGCTCTTTGCCAAACTCAATGACTTTCTGATAATCTCCCAGAACTAAAAAACGGCTAGTTTGCTGGTTCACTTTTAGCCACCGATCGACCACAGTTCTGCTAATTACAGCCCAAATGGAGAATAGAGCTACGCTAATCAACAATACGCCCCTACCTACAATTGGCTGGCTACCCCAAATTCCCGTAATGTAAACTCCCGATGTTACGGCAGTAACTGTCGCCAATATTCCTAGAATCGCTCGTTCTGACAGGCGTACCCCAGAAACTTCTCTGTTTAGCTTGTAGGTATCGGTTAGGTATAAGCCAAACAAGTACATGGGAATGAGCGCATACAAAATCGGGTTTCCCAGATCCAAAGTACGGGATAGTCTTAGCTCCAAAGCCAGGTTAAAACACAGCAGTAGCCCCAGAATATCTCCAACAATTAGGAGCCATACAATAATCATACGAGATGTACGACTATACATTAATAAAGTCGAAACATATTTCGACGGCTGCTTACTATATAACATCGGTTTGTAAAAATTATTTAGTTCAAGGGATTTTTATAATTAAAATCAATTCTACCAGTAAAACCAGTAAAATTACTTACTAAGTCCAGATAATATTTTGCCGTTATCAATTGTGAAATTACTAGTTTGATAAATATCAATGGCTGTGGGCGAATTGGCAGTTTAAATTTGCCAGAAAAAAAGACAAATTGGGATACCTTAATGTAAACAAACATCAGCCCAATCTGAAAAAACAAGCTGTAGATACATTTGAAACGATGCCTAAATTTTTTGATTTGCTGTAGTTTTAGGCAAAAAAAGGTGTTTTTATCTGCTTTTAAGCAGCATGGCAATATTTGTCGTTGCCAATTTCAGATTTGTTTAAGATTTAAGATTACAATTCATAATCAAATGTTATTTGTAACATTTTACCTGATAATAATCACTTTATTATGGTCTATTAATTTCAATATAGAAGCTATATAGTTATGTCGTAAATGCAAAGTTAAATACTTTTTTTTACTTTTGTAACTTCAGAATTAACTGTTTTTATCGCCAAATAAATCATGCCTGAATTCTCTACGGTGCTGGTCATTAATCCTTGAATTGTTAGTATCTGCTTAATTTCACCCAAAATTTTCTAATCTAGATAGGATTGCTGTATGCAGTCTAGGTAATTCCAGGGAAATTCAACCAGTGGAGTAGGGTGCAAATAAACACCCAGTTGTTTAATCTTAAACCTAGATAAAATCTAACTCGCCTTTTTAGCCAAGCTTTGTCAACTCTTTATCTTGTTCTATATAATTTTTCTCCAGTATGACTCACAAGATATTGCCCTACGGAGGTTTTGTAGGATCATTTTTGGCCATAACCTTGATTACTAGCTGCACCAATAGCCTGTTAATCCAGCCAGAGATTATCCCTGGTGGTATTAACAGTAATGCAGTAGAAGAATATCCAGCCTATAGTGCAGATGGTCGTTATTTGGCGTTTGCTTCAGACCGTCGTGGTCGAAGAGATATCTTTCTCTACGATCTCCAAGGCAAAAAATTGGTTTCATTACCTAATCTTAATCGCCGAGATTCTAGCCAAGACCAGCCATCATTAAGTACGGACGGACGTTATCTTGCCTACGTTTCTACAGAAAGAGGTAAAAGTGATATCTTTGTTTACGATCGCTCCTCGCAAAAATCAGAGCTATTAACAGTTAACATCAAAGGATCTGCTATGGAACCGACTATCAATGGTGATGGTAGTCAGGTTGCTTTTCAAGCTAGTCATTTAGGACAGTGGAAGATAGTCATAGTCAATCGCCAAGTTGAAGACAAGTAGGTATCTTATCCCAAATTAAACTTAATCGCAGATTATTTGAAATTATCTAAAAATCGGCTAAAAATCCGCATTTAAAGGGGTTCTGGGGAAAGGGATAACATCGCGAATATTAGTCATTCCTGTCATAAACTGTACCAACCTTTCAAAACCCAAGCCAAAACCAGCATGGGGAACTGTGCCATAACGACGTAAATCTAAATACCACCAGATATCCTCAGCTTCAATATTCATTTCTTTGATTCGTCTTTCTAAAACATCGAGACGTTCTTCCCTCTGGGAACCACCGATGATTTCACCGATGCCAGGGGCGAGGACATCCATTGCCGAGACTGTCTTTTCTCCTTCATCTAAGCGCATATAGAAGGCTTTGATGTCTTTAGGATAGTTAGTGACAATGACTGGTTTTTTAAATAGCTTTTCCGCTAAGTATCGTTCATGTTCCGACTGAAGATCGATACCCCACTCGACGGGAAACTCAAATTTCTGTGATGCTGTTTCGAGTAGCTCAACTGCCTTAGTATAGGTAACTCGTTCAAACTCGTTATTAATAATATTGTCGGCGTTTGCCAAGACGGATTTATCAACCCATTTGTTAAAAAACTCTAGATCGTCGGCGCAATGTTCTAGGACATATTTAAAAATATACTTGAGAAATTCTTCAGCCAGGTTTTGATCCCCTTCCAAATCGCAAAAAGCCATTTCAGGTTCCACCATCCAGAACTCTGCCAAGTGGCGGGAGGTATTAGAGTTCTCGGCACGAAAAGTGGGACCAAATGTATAGACATTTTGAAACGCCATTGCCATCACCTCTGCCTGTAGCTGACCACTGACGGTAAGATAGGCTGGTTTACCAAAAAAGTCCTGGCTATAATCTACTTCCCCCCGATCGTTTTTGGGTAGATTATTTAGATCCAAGTTAGTCACGGTAAACAATTCCCCCGCCCCTTCACAGTCGCTAGCGGTGATAATTGGGCTGTGAATCCAGAGGAAATCTTTCTCCTGAAAAAACTGATGAATCGCTGTAGCACAGGCATTTCTGACCCTAAATACTGCCCCTAAAGTATTGGTGCGCGATCGCAAGTGACTAATGGTACGTAAAAACTCAAAGGAGTGACGTTTTTTTTGTAAAGGATAAGTCTCTGGATCGGCAGTACCATAGACAATTACCGATTCGCCCTTCATCTCGATCTTTTGTCCTTTTCCTGGAGACTCCACCAGCTTCCCTGTAATTTCGACTGAAGCCCCTGTAGCCAGTTGTTTGAGAGTACTTTCATAGTCTGGTAAGTCGGCATCTAGAACCGCCTGCAAACCCGCTAAAGATGAGCCATCATTTACCTCAATAAAAGAAAATCCTTTCAATTCTCTCTTGGTGCGTACCCAACCTTTGATCGTTACTGGTTGATCTGGTTGACCATTTTTTAATATGTCTGCAACTCGTCTAGTTACCATATAGCCTCAAATTCATGGATGATATCAAAATTATTTTATACGTTCTAAGAGAATTAGTTTTTAGTTCTCAGTTTGGCGCGCAGTTCTGATTTAAGGCGGTTGAGAATGGATTTTTCATCGAGGGAGTCAAGAATTTTCTGCACTACTACTTTGGGGCTGTGTTCGCCCCAGGATGCACCGTTAGCCAGATAGGTTTTGGTCACTTGTCCAATAGCGTAGGAGGACACTCCTGCCACTCCTCCTTGAGCGATCGCCACTGATAAATAGGGGGCAAGGGATAAGCCTCCTGTAGCAGGAATCGTCAAGCCTAAAAGTCCTTTAACTGAACTTAAACCTAAAGTGGCAATAAGTTCGCTGGCACTAATTCCGCCCATGCTCAGAGCAATATTTTTCAATAGCTGCACCGCACCTGTTTGGGTCATCGTAATGCCATAAAGCCGCGAGAGAGAAAGAATAATCCCCACGTCAACAATTGCCCCCGAAAATAGGTCGATCGCCGTCACTGGGTTTAGTGCCACCGTCATGGCTTTGAGCATCATACCCTGATTGATTAAACTATTGGCAGCGCGATCGCGGATCATTAATTTACGCTGTAATAACTGTTCGTTGACCTCATCGGCAAACAGCATACTGTTGAGTGCCACCAAAGATTTGCCTTCACGGTCTAATAATTCTAAAATTTTTAGCTTGAGGGATTCTACCTGAGATGCACCTTTGATTCTTTGTACCTTGAGCTTACCCGCTCGATTCTTTACACCTCTAACCTCAATTGGTGAAGCAGCCACCATAATAATTTCATCGGGAGAGATTAATTCGCGGACTCTTTCCTCTTTGATCTTATGATAAATCGCCAGGCGATCGGCTTCAGGGTACTGGTCAATCTTGTTAAACACCAGCAACATTGGTTTTCCTGCTTCTCTTAATTTAGCTAAGGCACGATATTCAACTTGGGTGATATCTCCTGAAACAATAAACAAAATTAGATCGACTCTTTGAGCTAAATCACAGGCTAAAGCTTCTCTAGTCTCCCCATTAACCTCATCAATCCCTGGGGTATCTAGTAGCTGAATTTCGCCACCTTTTCCTGTAATAGTCAGACGCTGAAAATTTTCTGAATCTGCAATATTTTCGCGAGTCAATTTCCAGTCAACAGTATCAATGGTGCGGGTAACACCGTGCAACGCTCCTGTGGGAAAAATATCTTGTCCTACCAAGGCATTTAGCAGGGAGGATTTTCCTCTTCCCACCATGCCAAAAGCGGCAATCTGCACTACCGACTGTTCCAATTTATCTAGCATTTGAGTCAGGCGATCGATATCCGACTCCAAACCCTGTTGTTCTTCAGCAGTTAAATCAATATTGGCGATCAAACTGCGCAGAGAATTTTGTGCCTTGCGATAGTTTAATTCCGCAGTGATTTCCTCAAAGTCAGTCAGCGTTTGTTCTAGCTCTGTTTGCCTGTTTGCTTTTATCTGAGACAATCTGAAATACCTCTTGGTCAAGGGAGGGCTTTATTCACATCCTATTTTATAGTGTGTCTTAGTTTTGAAAGTTTTGGTGGTGTTGATTACCTTAGTCATTAAATCAATAAAAGTTTTGGCGATCGCCTTTAAATTAGCAGAAAATACCTACATAAATTTTAAAGCTGCAAGCAAAACTAATCGATATTAATCAACATGGCGATTGGGCATGGTCGGGAAACCCGACCGCCCCTCGCCATCAAAATCACGTATTTCTCTGTATAGCTTAGGGCAAATAGGCGGGAACGCTATCTATATCAGTTATTGGACTAGATATATGGTAGCCACCGCTCAAAGTCTGCATGAATTTGTTCAATACCGCTTGCAATACATTTCAGGCAAAGAACGAAGTCAAGCGCAGGTATTTTTAGATAGATTTTTTCAGGCTTTTGGACATCAGGGTGCGTTACAGGCTGGCGCAGAATACGAAGTTGCGATCGCCAAAGGCAGCAAGAAGGGTAAAACTGGCTTTGCGGATTTAGTCTGGAAACCTCGTGTTTTGATTGAAATGAAGACGCAAGGGGAAGATCTAGGTAAACATTATCGTCAGGCTTTTAATTATTGGACAAGAATTGTTCCTAATCGTCCACGCTACGTAATGCTGTGCAACTTCGATCAGTTTTGGATTTACGATTTCGATAATCAGGTTGATGAACCCGTGGATGTTATCGAACTTCTGAAATTACCAGAAAGGGCATCTGCTTTTGGCTTTATGGGGTTGGAACAGAAAAACTCCATCTTTCAAAATAATCAGGTAGAGGTAACTAAAGAAACTGCCCGTAAAATGGGCGAACTGTGCGAAATTCTCAAGCAAAGAGGTAAAAGAGAAGGTTTTGATACTTTAGCTGCTCAAAGATTAGTTTTGCAATGTGTGCTGGCAATGTTTGCCGAAGATCGCGGGTTGCTTCCCCAAGATATGTTTATCGACTGCATTCAAGACTGTCTGGGTGGTAAAAGTTCTTATGATGTTTTAGGTGGTTTGTTTCAGGAAATGAATCGCCCAGGAATTACTCCTGCGGGTAAATATAAGGGCGTAGACTATTTTAATGGTGGTTTGTTTGCTACAGTTTATCCGATTGAATTAACTAAAGAAGAATTAAACTATCTCGATACAGCAGCGAGAGAAAACTGGAAACAAGTTCGTCCTACAATCTTTGGTAATATTTTTGAAGGTACAGCGAATCAAAAAGAACGTCATGCTCATGGGATGCACTTCACCTCCGAAGCGGACATCATGAAAATTGTCAAACCAACTATTAGTAATTATTGGGATGGCAAAATAGATGCTGCTAATACTATTGCCGAACTAAATTCTTTACAGTTAGAACTACAAAATTATCGTGTTTTAGATCCTGCTTGTGGTTCAGGAAATTTCTTATATCTGGCGTATCAAGAATTAAAAGAAATCGAAAAATCTCTACTCGATAAAATAGCTTCCCGCCGTCGTTCGGAAACAGATAAACAACAAATGCAAATGGGTTTAGTTACTCCGTTGCAGTTTTACGGCATGGATATAAATCCCTTTGCAGTCGAGTTAGCCAAAGTTACTTTAACTATTGCCAAAAAAGTTGCGATCGATCGCTTGAATTTAACCGAACGAGAATTACCCCTCGATACTTTAGATAACAATATTGTTTGCCAGGATGCTCTGTTTACCGAATGGGTACAAGCCGACGCAATTATTGGCAATCCTCCCTTTTTAGGTGGAAAACACATGAGATTAAATTTGGGAGATGAATATGTAGAGCAAGTATTTCAACAATTTCCCAATGTTAAAGATGTCGATTTTTGTAGTTATTGGTTTCGGTTGGCACACGATAATATCTGTAGGGGCGAACGCCCTGAAGGATTAGCTACTGCGTCGCCGTTCGCCCTAACCCCAGCAGGAAGAGTTGGTTTAGTTGGCACAAATTCCATCAGTCAAGGCAAAAGCCGTAAAGCAACATTAGATTATGTAACCAATGAAGGTGGACATATTCACGAGGCGATTTCTACTCAAGCTTGGTCTGGTGAAGCAAAGGTTCATGTCAGTATTGTTAACTGGAGTTATGAACAACCTGAGCAATATTTTTTAGATGATAAAGAAGTTAGCTTATATTAATTCTTCTTTACAGCCACACATTGATGTTTCTGGTGCAAAGACTTTACAAGCGAATTTAAATCAATGTTTTCAAGGTGTAATTCCTGTTGGAAAAGATTTTATTGTTACTGAAAAACAAGTTAAAGAATGGATTGCTAAAGATAATAAAAATCAAGCAGGTTTTGAAATTATTTTCTATGGGTTCATAATTTAGCCCAAAATGCTAATGGAAAACCCGATCGCTGGATTATTGATTTTAACGATCTAAATTTAGAAGATGCTAGTGACTATAAATTACCTTTTGAACATATAAAAACTTATGTTAAACCAGAAAGAGATAAAAATCGCAGAAAAGTAACGAAGAATTAATTGGTGGAAATATGGAGAAAAAAGACCAGCAATGAGAAATGCGATCGCGCCTTTATCTTGTTATTTTACAGTACCTAGAGTTTCTAAATGGGCTGTCTTTGTTCCTGCACCTCTTAACTGGCTTCCAGGAGATAAATCAGTAGTGGTTGCTTCAGAAGATTATTATGTTTTAGGTATTCTGACATCTAATGTTCATCGTACTTGGATGGAATCACAAAAATCAACTTTAAAAGCAGATATTGCTTATACTCACAAAACTTGTTTTGAAACTTTTCCTTTTCCGCAAAATCCTTGTAAGGGCGAACGGCCGTTCGCCCCTACGGGAACAATCGTCGAACAAATTCGTAATAAAACTATCGAATTGCATCAATATCGCACCGAACAAATGTCAAAGAAACAATGGGGAATTACTAAACTTTATAACGAATACTTTTATGAACCAGCCAGTAAACTTTATCAGCTACACCAACAGCTAGATAAATTAGTTATGCAGGCTTATAATTTTAAAGCAGACGATAATATCTTAGAAAAACTTTTAGAATTAAATTCAGAATTAGCCGAAAAAGAAAAGCAAGGAGAAGTAATTATTGGTGCTGAATCTCCTTTTAAAACCGAAATTGATTAATGACTATTGCTTTTCCAGCATATTCCTGCTGCGATCGCTTCTGCTAACAATGTCTGGAAAATTTTCCGCTAATTGTCAGAGAAAATAATTACGTTTTCTATAAAAATAGCAGTGGTGTTAAATCATAAAGCTAGCCTGATAGATGTAGCTTCTAAGATAAAAACACAACTAAAAACATAATGGCGATCGCAACTATCAATCCTGCAACTGGAGAAACTCTCAAGACTTTTAATCCTCTAACGGATGCTGAAATCGAATCTAAGCTTGCTTTAGCGCAATCAACCTTTGAAGATTATCGTCATACTACCTTTGCTCAACGTAGTCAGTGGTTAAATCGAGCCGCAGATATTTTAGAGCAAGACACTCTTAAGTTTGCTGAAATAATGACGACAGAAATGGGCAAAACACTCCCAAGTGCGATCGCCGAAGCCGAAAAATGCGCTAAGGTGTGTCGTTTTTACGCCGAAAAAGCTCCAGAATTTTTGGCGGATGTGGCAATAGACAGTGATGCTAGTCAAAGCTATGTAGCCTATCAGCCTTTAGGAACTATCCTCGCAGTAATGCCCTGGAACTTCCCGTTTTGGCAGGTCTTTCGCTTTGCTGCCCCCGCTTTGATGGCAGGCAATGTAGGTCTGCTCAAACACGCTTCTAATGTCCCTCAATGCGCTCTGGCGATCGAATCAATTTTTGCTCAGGCTGGTTTTCCTCAAGGAGCATTCCAAACTTTACTCATTGGTGCAGGTCAGGTTAAATCAATCATTGAAGACGATCGCGTTAAGGCAGCCACTTTGACAGGAAGTGAACCTGCGGGGGCAGCATTAGCTTCAGCAGCGGGGCAGCAAATCAAGAAGGTGGTTTTGGAATTGGGCGGTAGCGATCCGTTTATTGTCTTGGAGAGTGCGGATTTAGAAGAAGCAGTAGCTACAGCAGTTAAAGCCAGGATGCTCAACAACGGACAGTCTTGTATTGCGGCAAAACGGTTTATTGTGGCAGAAAGTATCAGCGATCGCTTTCAAGCACAGCTCCTAAAGCAGTTTCAGGCTTTGATAATTGGCGATCCGATGGATAAAGATACGGATATTGGTCCCTTGGCTACTTCTAGCATTCGCTCAGAGTTAGACCAGCAGGTTCAAGCAGCAGTTGCTCAGGGAGCAAAAATTTTAACGGGGGGAGAACCGATTACTGACCGTCCTGGCAATTATTATCCCCCAACAATTTTGAGCGATATTCCAGTAGATTCTGCTACAGCCCAGGAGGAGTTTTTTGGTCCAGTGGCACTGCTATTTACGGTCAAAAATATTACTGAGGCGATCGCTGTTGCCAATAATATTCCCTTTGGCTTGGGTGCTAGTGCTTGGACAAACGATCCTCAAGAAAGCACACGTTTAGTCAGGGAAATCGATGCAGGGGCAGTATTTATCAATGGCATGGTCAAATCCGATCCTCGTTTACCCTTCGGTGGGATCAAGCGATCGGGCTATGGCAGGGAATTAAGTAGCCAAGGGATTCACGAATTTGTCAACGTTAAGACTGTCTGGATTAAGTAAATTTAAAGCTGTTAATCTTAATTAATCCACCTGAAATAGCGATTAATTTTTGTAAAGTATCATTGCAGTAGGTGTATTTTTCTGGCTTGATAAGAGTAACTGAAAAATCTACTTTATTTAGCATCAATTCTTTAAATTTTATTTAGTAGGAGTAAACCTAAATCCATGCAAATGCTCAAAAAGCTGTTTAATTCTGACAAAAAATATTATCTAGAATTAGATGAAATAAAAGATTCTGAGATCGTACAATCAGCGGTTAAAACTGCCGAAAAAGCTGCTGATGTTGTTAAAGACAAAGTTTCGGATATAGCGAATTCTCAGCCTGTACAAGACGCAGTAAAGACAGCTACAGAAGCTGCTGATGTTGCTCAGGACAAACTGGCATCTGTGGTAACAACTGAAACACCTGTTAAAGAAAATTCCCAGCAGAATAACAAGACTAAGACCAAGGCAAATACTAAAGCCAAACAGAATGGTAAAGCAGCACCAGGATCTGCTACAACATCGAAGGAAAAGCAGACTCAGCCAAGTCTAAAAGATTCTGGTGCATCTTCTTTCGACCCGCCATTTTGGGTAGCCGCAATGTATAACAACAACGCTAGTGGCACTAACAGCGATGGTCAGATGGCAGGACAAACATTTGCTACTGATAATTTGATGCCTACAGTTACCACATACCGTCGTCGTCCTGGTGGTAGTTTGTCTAAGTTTAAAGATATGGCAAAGCAGGCTAAGACTCCTAGAAGTTAGATTAGTGATTGACTTCGCGGTCAGAGCAGTGGGAAGTTAAGGCGCGTTTTGCGAGTCAGTTGCTTTGCGGGGGTTCCCCCCGTTGAGCAAACTGACGAGGTTATGCGGGAAGCTTCCTATTTGCGAAGCTTATCCTTTAGGAGACAGTTCGTTGGCGGAGTAATTTCTGACTAGAAGCTGAATTAACCAGGTAGGCGGAAGAATTATCGACCCCAAGATAGTCTTCCGTTTTTGTTTTTTAGTTTATAATTTCAGGGCTAAATCTAAATCAGAGCAGGGATAAAGCAATTACAGATTTGCGATTAACTTTGTCCCCCTTTCCGATAAGATGGGAATTGCCGCTTTTTATTTAAGCCAGGATTTAGTTTGATTAGGGAAAAATCCCGTCTAATTTTCCTAAACAGATCTTTATTTTTGTTAAAACGGGTTACTCAACTAGGAAAGAATTAATGAATCAAGAAATTTTTGAAAAAGTAAAAGGGATCGTAGTCGATCAATTAGAGGTAGAAGCCGATCGCGTTACCCCTGAAGCTAGCTTTGCTAATGATTTGGGCGCTGATTCCCTTGATACAGTAGAATTGGTAATGGCTCTAGAAGAAGAGTTCGATATTGAAATTCCTGATGAAGCAGCCGAACAAATAGACACAGTAGGTAAGGCAGTTGAGCATATCAGTAAGGAAACTGCTGCTGCCTAATGAGTTTTTGAGTTAAGTTCCAGTTGACGATGGCTGCGGTCGTAGATGGTGCTGACCAGAACTTTGGCAGAGCAAACTAGATACAATAGCGACACCAACTAGAAGAAATAGATACCCTAAGTCGCTATTGCGCTCACCAGAGTAAAATGCCCCAAGGCAGCCCAAAAGAAGTATTGTCAGATTACAGGCGTAAGAAGGGCAGAAATGACAAATAGGCAAAAGCGAGTTGTAATTACAGGCTTGGGCGCAATCACTCCCATCGGCAAAAATTTAGCCGATTATTGGGACGGTTTATTACAGGGGCGGAATGGAGTTGGTTTAGTAACTCTGTTTGATGCCTCACAGCACGCCTGTCAAATTGCGGCGGAGGTCAAAGATTTTGATCCTCATGAGTATTTAGATAAAAAAGACGCCAAGCGAATGGATCGCTTTGCTCAGTTTGGAGTATGCGCCAGCAAGCAAGCGATCGCCGATGCTAAGTTTGAGATCGACGAGCTGAATGCCGATCGTGTAGGAGTCTTGATTGGTACGGGAGTTGGTGGATTAAGGACAATGGAAATTCAAAACGAAAATTTGATTGCCAAGGGTCCTAGAAAAGTAAGCCCCTTTACTATCCCGATGATGATTTCTAACATGGCAGCAGGGTTGACGGCAATACATACGGGAGCAAAAGGTCCTAACTCTTGCACTGTAACTGCCTGTGCCGCAGGTTCTCATGCGATTGGCGATGCTTTTCGGTTAGTTCAGGGAGGCTACGCAGATGCGATGATTTGCGGTGGCGCAGAAGCAGCAGTAACCCCGCTTTCTTTTGCAGGCTTCTGTTCAGCTAAAGCTGTCTCAACTCGTAATGATGACCCTGCTCGCGCCAGTAGACCCTTTGACCGCGATCGCGATGGTTTTGTGATGGGGGAAGGTTCGGGTATTCTATTCATCGAAGAACTCGAACAGGCTCTAGCTCGTAAAGCGAGGATCTATGCAGAGATTGTCGGCTATGGCATGACCTGTGATGCCTACCATATGACTTCTCCAGTGCCAGGGGGACAAGGTGCTGCAAAGGCGATTGAGCTAGCTTTAGCTGACGGCAATTTGGCGGCACAAGAGGTAGATTATATTAACGCTCATGGCACTAGTACCCCAGCCAATGATTCCAACGAAACCAAGGCAATTAAGAAAGCTTTGGGGTCAAGAGCGCAGCAAATCGTAATTAGCTCTACCAAGTCCATGACTGGTCATTTACTGGGAGGTTCAGGGGGGATAGAAGCGGTAGCGACAGTAATGGCGATCGCCAATGATCGAGTTCCGCCGACGATCAACTTGGAAAATCCCGATCCAGAATGCGATTTAGACTATATTCCCAACTTTAGCCGAGAGCATCAGGTAAACGTCGCTTTATCCAATTCTTTTGGTTTTGGCGGTCATAATGTTACTCTAGCTTTTAAAAAGTACAGCTAAAATTAAAATATTTTAAGATTAAAATCAATTGGTTTGAGCAAAAAACTTGCATTCATGGGTCAATTTGCAGTAAATCAACTAATTAGTTGATTTACTGTATGAGGCGATACAATTTGTCTAATTTTAAAAGTCTTGGAACTTGCTAGGGGTTCCGATAGGATGAGAAGATAAGAAAGAGACTCGAAAATATGCCCTTAAAATCTAGTCTGATTCCAGCTTCTTCTTTAATCAGTGCATTAAGCAAGCTCAATTTTTTTGTTTTATCGTAGTTTATTTATATAACAAATATGGTAGTTGCCACTCCATCAACTAAGTCAGTTGAAGAACTTTGTATTAATTCGATTCGCTTTTTAGCAGTAGATGCCATAGAAAAAGCCAATTCTGGACATCCAGGCTTGCCGATGGGCGCAGCCCCAATGGCTTTTGTGCTATGGGATAAGTTTATGCGCTACAACCCCAAGAATCCTAAGTGGTTTAATCGCGATCGCTTTGTGCTTTCGGCTGGTCATGGGTCAATGTTGCAGTATGCTCTAATGTACTTGGCAGGTTTTGACAGTGTGTCCATCGAAGATATTAAGCAGTTTCGTCAATGGGGTTCTAACACTCCTGGACACCCTGAAAACTTTGTTACTGCTGGGATTGAAGTTACTACAGGACCTTTAGGTCAGGGTATTGCCAACGGTGTTGGTTTGGCGTTAGCAGAAGCTCATTTAGCAGCAAAGTTCAATAAACCTGATGCCACTTTGGTCGATCACTACACTTACGTGATTTTGGGTGATGGCTGCAATATGGAAGGTATTTCCGGTGAAGCCTGTTCTTTCGCAGGACACCAAGGATTGGGTAAATTGATCGCTCTTTATGACGATAATCATATTTCCATTGACGGTTCGACTGATGTGGCATTTACCGAGGACGTTTCCAAGCGTTTTGAAGCTTACGGCTGGCACGTACTTCACGTTGAAGACGGTAATACAGATCTAGATGCGATCGCCAAAGCCATTGAAGAGGCTAAATCTGTCACCGACAAACCCAC
The DNA here is from genome assembly GCA_963724445.1 of uncultured cyanobacterium. GTDB lineage: Bacteria > Cyanobacteriota > Cyanobacteriia > Cyanobacteriales > Xenococcaceae > Waterburya. The sequence continues at coordinate 17,072 of CAVRWR010000207.1, forward strand.
GATGATTAAAGTAACAACCATTATTGGTTATGGTGCGCCGAACAAGCAAAATACTGGCGGTATTCACGGCTCTGCTTTAGGAGAAGACGAAATTAAGCTTACTCGCGACAACTTAGGCTGGACTGAGTCAGAATTTGGAGTTCCCGATCAAGCACTCAAGCATATGCGTCAGGCAGTTGAACGTGGTGCAGACTACGAACAAAAATGGAATCAGGTTATGTCTGATTACAAAGCTAAATATGCTAAAGAAGCAGCAGAATTTGAACGTTTCCTCAGCGGTAAGCTGCCTGATGGTTGGGAGGAAGTATTACCAACTTTCACTCCCGAAGACAAAGGATTGGCAACTCGTAAGTATTCCGAAGGTTGCTTAAACAAACTTGCCCCTGTGGTGACAGAATTGATCGGCGGTTCAGCGGATTTAACCCACTCCAACCTGACTGAGCTAAAAGGCTTTGGTGACTTCCAAAAAGGTGCATACCAAAACCGTAACGTCCACTTCGGCGTAAGGGAACACGCCATGGGTGCAATTTGTAACGGCATGGCACTTCATGGTTCGGGCTTAATTCCTTATGGTGCTACCTTCCTCATCTTTACCGACTATATGCGGGCGGCAATTCGTTTGTCTGCTCTGTCTGAAGTTGGTTCTATCTGGGTAATGACCCATGACTCCATTGGACAGGGTGAAGATGGTCCTACCCACCAGCCCATTGAAACCCTAGCCTCCTTAAGAGCGATTCCTAACTTAACCGTAATTCGTCCAGCGGATGGTAATGAGGTATCTGGGGCATATAAAGTTGCGATCGCCCAGGCAAAACAAAACAAACCGACTTTGATGGCATTCTCCCGCCAAGGGGTACCCAATTTAGAAGGTACTTCCATTGAGAAAGCAACTAAAGGTGCTTATGTTCTATCCTGTGGTTTTGCTCCTGAAGAACTTGATTTGATTCTGATCGGCACTGGTAGTGAACTACAGCTTTGCGTTGGTGCAGCTAAACAATTAATTGCTGATGGTAAGAAGGTTCGTGTAGTTTCCATGCCCTCCTGGGAACTATTTGAAGCCCAAGATGAAGCATACAAGGATTCCGTACTACCTAAGGTTGCAGGAAAACGTCTATCAGTGGAAGCGGCAAACAGCTTTGGCTGGCAGAAATACACTGGCTTTGAAGGAGGCTCGGTGAGCATTGAAAGCTTTGGTGCTTCTGCTCCTGGTGCCACTGTTTTAGAGAAATTTGGCTTTACAGTTGATAATGTGGTAGCGAAAGCTAAAGAAATTATCGGTTAATTTGCTCTATAGAAGTAACTGATTGGCAAAACCATAGGTTTTGCTCAAACAAACAGCCCTGCCTTGAGGCAGGGCTGTTTGTTTGAACCTATCTCACTAATCTTCGGGGGCGACAAAGGATAGTTAAAGCCTTTGTTGAGCAAGAAGCTATATCCGAAGGTGTCCTTCAGGGCTAGTCCTAAAGGATACACTCATGCAAATGTCACCGCATCTAGTGCAAGCCCTAAAGGATTAGTGCCTGGAGGCACGTCCCGCTTCGCATATGCCTTAGTGCAAGCTGCTTCGCGTCGTATCCTAAAGAAAGAAGGGGGGAGGCAATATCTTTCTTCATACTTGAAAGGCGAAGCCCTGATCAAGATGCTTGCTTAACAAACCACTTGACAACACAGACGATTCGTTACCAATAACAGCATTATGATTATAAGATTAGCCAATATTAGCATTGGCATAAAAATCATCGGCAAATAAAGCAAAGTTTGCCTCGTCTGGATCTTCTGTTATGGCAACCAGTTTTTCAATTTCTTCATTCGCCCAATAGTCTGTAGAATTAAGCTCAATGCTGGAAAAATTATTATTGTCTCCAAGAACCATAGTTTCAGTAGTAAATGCTGTTGCATCAAAGGCTAAATAATTATCTAATGAAGTAACATCGTTATTATCGACAATAGATTCATAGCTTTTTTCGTTGTAGATACCCGATACAGTTACATTTTGGTTGAATACTGGTGCTAAAAAGTCCTCCCCTACCCCAGTGATAACATTGCCATCAATCGTTGTACTGTTAGTAATATCATTCCAAATGTTGAAGGCGTTAATACGGGAGAGATTATTATTGCTAACAGTAATTTCGTTGGTATTAAAAAGTTTTATACCAGCAGCATCAAAGCTTTGAGCGTGTTCTGCATCAAGATTAATATCCTCTAAGGTCAGCCCACTGACGGTTCCACCGTCAGTGTCAAGTATGCCGACTCCTTTTCTCCCAATATTACTTATATCTGAATTGAGTATTTGAAATCCGTCGGCATGGGACAGATTTATCCCAATATTGTTTTGACCATCCCTAATTGGTTCGTCGATCCCAATATTATTTATATCAAGATTTTGTAAGGTTAGATCTGTTGCGCCTTGACCTTGAATACCGACGTTCCCATTGGTTATTTCTACATCTTGGATGGTAGCCCCCGAAGCTCCCTCCTCTAGACTAAAGATGGCTAGAGAAGTTCCTCCTCCATCTATAATTGAACCTTCTTGCCCATCAATTGTAATATCTTTATTTAGATAGAGTCCAGATGTCTCGTAGGTATTGGCTCCCAGCTTAATTACGTCTCCTTTATTAGCAGCGGAAATCGCCCCAGCCAAATCACCGTCAAAATCTGCATCTACATCAATAACGGCTGCGCCTGGATCTGGTACGGCAGCGGCTCCTGGAGTGGGAACAGGTGTTACTTCTGGGGCTGGTATCGCTTCTATTTCTGGAGCTGGGATAGTTACTTCTGGGGCTGGTATCGTTGCTATTTCTAGTTGAGATAACGCAACGGATGCGATCGCATCCGTTAAACTACCATTAAAATCTTTTCCCACATCAATAGCAGCTATTTGTGTACCTGATTCAGCAACAGGGCTATTATTCTGAACATTTATATTGTCTGTATCTATCATGGGTGTTCTTATCTGTTGTTAACTGAAAGTTGGTGGGAATGTCCGCGTTTAATATACAAGGTAAATACTAATTTTGCCCAACATACTTATGGTATTTTGGCTATTTAGCTTGTAGAAGGGTATCAAATTAAAGCATTTATTTGAGATTTAGCGGAGAAATATCCTATTTACAGGTATTTAAGAACTTCATTGATATTAAATAGTTGATTTAGTACATGATAAGCTTTGAATGATTACTTTCCGATAACCTGCTGTCTAACTCGCCTCGCCAGATAAGGCATAGAGAATAATAGACGATAATTATTTAAGTAGACAATACGTGAGGTGCAAGATCTGAATTGGAGGAATTTCAGAACTAACCAAAGCTTGAGCCATGCGATCGCGATATTTTTTGGCTAGAGTCCCATCCCGCAGATAGATAAATTATTGCTTAGATCGAATACTCCCTTAACTTAGTCAAACTCCGCTTTGGTGTTTGCGCCTTCTCCGATTGTCGATCTAGTAGTTCTAATAGTTCTGTGACAGCTTCATATACATCTTGAACAAACCTATTTCGATCTAAGATAGTAGCTTGCTGTCTGCCATAAGTTATTTGCAAAATCCTGTCCTGATAATCAAAATGGAATTCATTTGGTTCAATTAAAGGATCTACAACTACGCTCTTACCTATCTTGATGTTATTTGCCCCTTCAACTAAAACTTCAAGAAATACATCTATATTGGTAAATTTTTCGGCGATCTCGCCTTCATCGCCGATTATGTAGAAATCTCCTGTCGGATCGACAGTATCTATGCCATTTGTTCGATCTAAGTTCCATTTTAAGTAGCTCATTAGCAAGTTTTAGTTTCCTGACGGTTTGAATTATTAATCAATAGCATTGCTGCATTTTTTGGCGATATAATAGCCGATCTAAATAATTGATGAGCTTGAACTGTTTATGCACCCACTTCCGCTAAATAGCGATGAACAAACATAATTGCGATCGAACCTTCTCCCACTCCTGAAGCTACTCGCTTAACGGAATTGTGTCGGACATCTCCTGCTACAAAGATACCAGGAACACTAGTTTCTAATAAGAACGGATCGCGATCGCGATTCCAACCGCGAAAATTTTCATTGTGTTTTGAATCCGCTCCAGCATAAATAAAGCCCCTTCGATCTCTTGCTACTATACCTTCTAGCCATTCAGTTTCAGGCTTGGCACCGATAAAAATAAACAGAGACTTGGTTGCTACTTGTTCAGTTTCTCCTGTTTGATTGTAGAGCAAAGTTAATCCGCTCAGGCTATCTTCTCCATGTACTTCGATAACTTCAGTATGGGTTTGCACTTCAATATTATCAGTCGCCTCAATCTGTTCGATCAAATATTGGGACATGCTTTTGGTTAGAGAGTCTCCTCGCACCAGCATCGTCACCTTAGCCGCATATAGAGAGAAATACATCGCTGCTTGCCCCGCCGAGTTTGCGCCTCCTACCAGATAGATATGTTCCCCTTGACAAGAAAGCGCTTCGGTTTTGGCAGCACCATAATAGACACCTCTTCCCGTTAGGCGATCGCATCCAGGTAGATCTAATCGACGCCAGTAGACCCCTGTTGCTAGCAGTAAAGCATGGCAGTTAATCTCACTGTCGTCAGCTAGTTTGACAATACGATAGGGATCTTCTAGCCTAACCCCAACTACTTCTTGGGGAGTTAGAATTTCTACCCCAAATCGTTTGGCTTGAGTTACCCCCCGTCTAGCTAGATCGTCGCCGCTTAAACCTACAGGAAAACCCAGATAATTCTCAATCCGAGAACTCGAACCCGCTTGTCCACCAGGGGCAGAACGTTCGACCATCACAGTGCTTAAGCCTTCTGAGGCACCATACACAGCGGCGGCTAAACCTGCTGGACCTCCACCGACAATTACTAGGTCATAGAACGGTTTTTCTGCTTGAGTCTGTAGACCAATTTTTTCAGCAACTTCTAAATTACTTGGCTGTTCTAATTTATCCCCATTGGCGAACAAGACTAAGGGTAACTTGGGCTTACTGTCGTTGGTGGTTGCATACTCAATCAACTTACTTGCTTCAGGCTCAATTTCCACATCCATCCACTGATAGGGAATTTGGTTACGTGCTAAAAAGTCTTTAACATTATGAGAACGGTCAGACCAGCGATCGCCGATGACTCTAATGCCTTCAAAAACAGGACGATACACCGCTAACCAGTCTTCTAATAAATCATCTAGGACAGGATATAGCTTTTCTTCGGGGGGGTCCCAAGGCTTTAAAAGATAATAGTCAAGTCGGGCAGTGTTAATGGCTTCGATCGCAGCATTAGTATCAGCATAAGCTGTTAACAACACTCGTTTGGCTTTGGGGAACATAGGGGCAGCCTGTTCAATAAACTCCACCCCATTCATCTCAGGCATCCTTTGATCGGTCAGCAGCAAAGCCACTGTCTCGTTTCGCACCTTAAGCTGCTGTAGCGCTTCAATTGCCGATGTCCCAGAGTTAGCTCGAACAATCCGAAAGCGATCGCCGTACTGTTTTCTCAGATCCCGTGCGATCGCCTGTAGTACATCTAGATCGTCATCTACGGTCAAAATTGTTGGTTTAGCCATAAGTCAATTGATAATTGAAAATGAATAATTGAGCGTTAACAGTGTGAACTACTTTATTAAAGATGATATTCATTTTCGGCTATACCCGACCAATAAGACTGGTTTTTACCGATTCTTGGCGATCGCCAAAGCTCTGTCCTTAGTTATTAGTTCTTAGTTAAAGGTGGCATGGGTTCTGCCTCTAAAGAAATTTCATAACGGCTTTTAACCGTGTCAGTATCTTTCCAAGGAGCATGCCAGTAACTTTCTTGAATTACGGTTTTGCTAGTTGACCACTCAAACCTAACTAAACTGAGATTATTTCTGCCAATAACTTCTGTCCCCTCCTGTAACCAAGGATTACGCCAGAGCAAAAAGAGTAATCCCGCGATAAATTTCTGCCAGAGGTTAGGGGTAGCTAAACGAGATTGACCATATCCTTGAGGCATTATATTTGTTGGAGACTTTTTCCAGGCAAGAGTCTGTGCCGATTGTCTTTGGCACCATGCCACCCGATATTGCCAGTCTGGGAATGATTCAGGGGGACTTGAATATTTTTTAGCTGAGGTTGAAGCGGAAATTCTGACTAATTTGAGAGGATTATTCCAGCCCAACCAGCGTTTAGTTGCTTCTGGCAATAGGGATTTTAGTCTAGTATGGACTAAACGAGTTGCCGTCTCAGAATTTTTGATCGCGCTAGAGGTTAGCTGAACGATTACCGAACTCGAACCAGAATCATGAAACCAGTGATCTAGGCGCACCGCACAGCTATAGTGAATATCCCCCGAAAGAATAATCACGCGATCGCGTTGGTGACAAAGAGTAAGCAGCAACTGGGCAAAAGCTGAATCATCAAAGTTCCAGGAGTCCCCCACATCACTATTAAATACGCGACCGCGACTTAATTCAAACTGCTGAATGCGATCGATAATTCCCAGCGCCACCAAATTTGTCGGTAGTACTATTATGGTAACTTCAACTTTTGGCTGACTCTGACTTAAAGGAGCTTCGAGTTGCTGTTTAAACGCCCTAGGACAGAGCAGCATTGGTGGCTTTTTCTCTTCCCCAAGAGGATATCCCCGCCAGGTACGGGTATCTAGCACAATCACTTCATGTTTATCGCTGCTTACGGTGTAGTGCCAGGGTAGAGCCTGGCGATCGCGCTCCAGAATAAGTACGTTCTCGTCTGGTTCGTATTGGGGCAATCTCGTTGACTCGTCAATTGCAGGCAGACCTAAATAGCGATCGCACTCTCGTTTGGCTGAGGTATCCTGACCTTCACTGGCTAACCAAATGGAAGCTTGCTGGAGTAACTTGGCACCCGCTGTACCTGGTTCAAAATGTTGAGGAGTATTTCCCCAAGCCTGGAAGAGTCCATAAGCTAATAGACCATTTTGGACGATTCTTTGACCGAGGGGTTTACCCAATACGCGATCGCACCATTCTCGATTGAGGTACCAATCATCGCTGATGTCGTGGTCATCGCAAATTGTATATACGGCAATATTTGCTAATCCTCGTCTCACATAATTCAAATCCTGCACAAAGCTGGTGATGTCTTTGACTTCTTGTTCCCAGTGACGGGACTGTTTGCTATCTTTAAATAAACTTTTACCCGCAGGAAAATTCTTAGGAATCAACACTGGTGACCAAGCCAATAAATAAGCCGAAGCATATTCTCCAAAGCTAAATAAATGACTTTTTGCTTCTTCTGGAGTATTTTCCAGCATTGCGGTTAGTCCTCCTTCCAGTTCGGCAATTTTAGTCCGCTTACCAGGAGGCAGCTCATCAGCCAAAATTGTTCCAGATCTTAGAGGTAGCTTTTCTGACCAACCCCACAACAGCTGATTAACTCCCTGAGTCAGCCAAAGAATCGGATCGGCTACATCATCGCCGTAGATCTGATCTCCCGTCAGAAATAGCTGATGAGGTCTTGCGGTTGGGGAGTCTGCTGATTCAGCAATCAAATTATCCAGATAAGACAGAGTATCTTTTCCGCCGCCATGAGGCTTACGACAAGAGCCATGAATGATCTTTAACTCGTTTAAATCATTTGGTGGTAAAGAAAAAGTTGGTAGCTGATGGATAAAGTAGCTCAGACTGTAGTTACTGGTTTTGATATCGTCCAGGAGGCTGTAGCGGCGTTGGGGCAGGGTGGCAGGATCATTATCATCACAGTAAACGTTATAGGCATATATCTGTCCCGACTCAAGTAAGTAATCTTCAGTGGGTTTGGCGGTCAGGGCAACTATGTGGAGATGTTTACCTAACCTGACCGTGTTACCTCTACCTTTAAACAGAATATTACCAACTGTAGCACCACGATCTTGTGTTGCGTATATTTCTAAGCAAAGCGATCGCGATTCTTTAAGCGCCAACCAAACCGTCACGCTATCGGCAACAGTGCGACGTAAAATTGGTCCAGCTAAGATCAAGGGCAGATCTCTAATATCTGGTAAGTATTCTGAAACAGGATGTGACAGCTTCAATATGCAAAAAATTTAATGGGTTCGTTCAGTCTTATAACAATATTCTATCTTTAAAAAACACACAAAGAGGTTGAGTAATCCCAAACCTCCTTGCCAAAAATAAATCAAGCTGCAATTGTGCTATCAACTAATCAATGGCTCGTTTAATATTGTCCTTGACATTTTCTACGCTGTGCTGAACCTCTGCCTCTGCCTGCTTTTCTTGTCCTTCAGCTCGATCTTGGGGATTGCCTGTAACTTCTCCTACAGCCTCTTGCACCTTACCTTCAACATTTTTAGCCGTAGCTTTTATTCTGTCTTCAATACTCATTTTAATTGACCTCTTGTTATTAAAATTAACTAATTGTAATTAACTATCTAGCTTTTGTTATCTACCAAAAGACTGACTTATTATATGCGAAGCGGTTGACTATCCTTTAGGACTTATTACTCGCTACTTCCTACTTGCTCCAGGTAAAAAAGAAGGTACTTCCCTTCCCTAACTTTGACTCTAGCCAAATTTTCCCACCTTGATTTTCCACAATTTTTTTGACGATTGACAAACCAATACCAGTGCTATCTGTGGCATCTTTTCCCTCTAAAGTTTGAAAGATCTCAAAGATTTTCTCTTGGTGTTCGGCGGCAATTCCCTTACCATCATCAGCTACGGCAAATCGATAATAACGCTCTCTTTCCTCGACGGAAATCTTAACGTTTCCCCGATCGCGATCGTGATGCTTGATTGCATTACTGATTAAATTACTAAACACCTGTTGCAGCAGTATGGATTCTGTTTGCATTATAGGCATCTTGTCATCAATACTAATGGTAAAAGCTGATGGGGGAGCCAGGGAATCAATGATTTCAGACAGTAGCTGGCTAACATTCACGGTACTTTTTTCGGCTTTGACTCTCCCCGCGCGGGAATACTCTAGTAGCCCATCAATAAAATTATTCATGCGCTGCACGCGGTTACGCAACAAAATCAGGTTGTTGCTGGTATCCTCCTCTAGCTCGTCTCCTAAATCTTCTTCAATCCACATTGATAGATTAGAAATTGCTCTTAATGGCGCTTTGAGATCGTGGGAGACTATATAAGTAAACTGATCTAGCTCCTGATTTCGTTTCTCTATCAGTTGATTGGTTTCAGCCAAATTCTTGTTGCTCAAAGCAAGCTCTTTTAACCTGGCGTTTAATTCGTCTTCCACTCGATAATAGAGTTTGATCGCCACGATATAACCCATTAAGCTAAAACTGATAGTTGTCCACTGTAAAATATCAGTAATACGTCCAATCTGTTTTAAACGCCGTTGACGAATATCTAATAATCTCCATTCCTCTGCCTTAAAAGTATCTACTAAGTTGCGGACACGATCCATTTCTACTTTTTCTTTAGTAAATAACTCAATTAACTGAGGAGTAAGCTCTCCTTGGGAAATTTTTAACTGGTTTAAAATTTGTGTCAATAAATTTAACCTGGTTTCAACCTGCTGTTTAATCTCCTTTAACCGTCGCTGCTGTAGAGGGTTATCTTGAACAAATGTTTCTAATTCCTCAATGCTTGCAGGAATCTCTTTAGTTGCCCGATTATAGGGCTGCAAAAACTCAGGCTTTTGGGTAATGGTATAGCCTCGAACTCCTGTCTGAGCATCTACTAATACTCCGACTAGACTATTGCTTTCCCTGATGACATCTTGAGTATGGCTAATCCACCGATTTGCATCTGCTTTTGTTCTATTTGACCAGTCCCAACCAGCGATCGCTGGTAAAATAGTAATCACAGGAATCCCGATAATCAGTGCGCCTCGATAAGCTACTGGTAATTTTGTCCAAAACTGATTCCAGAAGCCAGGGGTAGTTTTTGCCATTCAGTATAGATAGCGTTAGAAGATTGCAGTTCAATGTTTACTTAGATAGGACTTACGCACCTGCCCTCTAAATCATCAAATCTTGGGGGAGTTTAAAAACTCTTGTTTCCTTCAGAGTTGAAAGAGCTATGGGGCAAAATTTACTAGACTGCGTAAGCCCTATAAATATACTATTCAATCTTCAAAAGGTGCTTTATGTTACAAACTGTGATTCAACAAGATTTAGGATTGTTCCCTAGATAGATGTTTCGCAAATGTTACTTTTTTTATACTTACGGTTATAGTCTCGACCTTTCAGTGATTACTCTAAGACTGGCAATAATATAAATAATATGGCTAATTTGACGTTGGCGACGATGTTGTGCATGACGCGTTCCATGAGACCCGGGTCGGCGACCACCAGCGGTAGGTCGCTGGGAATCTCGATGCGCACCTTGCTGCCGGGAACTCGATGGCTGCGCACGAGGTCTGCGACTTCAACGTGAGTCGTCTTCACGATCTGCGAACCGGCTTCGAGTCGCGCCTTATCCAGCAGGTTGGTGAGCAAATCAGCGAGGCGTATCAGCGCCGAGGCGGCGCTGCGCCAGGCGCTGCGCGGCTGCGACACGGAGTGGGACGAATTGCCCGGGGAAGGAGCCTTTTACGGCCCGAAGATTGAATATCACCTGCAGGACAGCATTGGCCGCTCATGGCAATGCGGCACTATTCAGGTTGATTTCATGATGCCGCAGCGCCTGGACGCGGAATATGTGGCCGAAGACAATACCCGCAAGATCCCGGTAATGCTGCACCGGGCGATTGTCGAATATCTGACGCAGGGATGAGGCTTGTCTGTCCTGTTCGGTCTGGTAATAGTCGGTCAAGCGGGATGTGTGGTGCATGCACCGGTGTTGCAGGGATACGGAGATTTCATAGGTTCACTCATGTTTAGATTATGCCGCCGTTAATTGAAATTATCTGGCCTGTGATATGGCCGCTTTCGCTCCCGCGCCTCGGTACACGCCGTATTGCAGGCCGCGCACTGGCCGAATGCGGGCGGGACAGTGCTGGTGGTCGGCCATCAACCGACCCTGGGAGCGGTCGCCGCTAACATGCTGGGAAGCGCTCAGGGTTCCTTACGCATCAAAAAAAGCGCATTATGGTGGCTGAGTCGCCCTGAGGGTTCAGCAGAAACCACACTGCGACTGATCATCACGCCGGAGTTTTTGTAGGCACTTACAAAAAATTGGGGAGGCATCGTGTTTGAAATTCACTGGAGCACTCGGTAGCAGAATAGACAAG
>CAVRWR010000208.1:0-18383 GCA_963724445.1 uncultured cyanobacterium
AGGGTATTCCCGTCAAGTCCATTACCCTGTTTATCTTTGGTGGTTTAGCTACCCTAGAAAAAGAATCAGAAACACCGCTACAGGCATTTTTAGTGGCGATCGCTGGTCCTTTAGTCAGCCTGTTGCTCTTTGGGCTATTTTTCTTAATTGCTGCCACAGCGCCCTTGAGTTCTCCAATCCAGGCAATTATTTCTTTAGTGGCATACATCAATTTAGTCTTAGCCGCATTTAATATGATTCCTGGGTTACCCCTAGATGGTGGTAATGTGCTTAAGGCGATCGTCTGGAAAGTTACAGGTAATCCCAATAAGGGAGTGATCATTGCAGGTAGAGTCGGTCAGGCAATTGGTTGGCTGGCGATCGCTTTGGGTATTCTCTCTGTTTTAGGCATTAGCCAGGTAGGAAGTATTTGGACTCTATTAATTGGTACTTTCCTCTTACAAAACGCTGGTTTTGCGGCTCAATCTGCCACAGTACAGGACAAATTAAGTCAATATACCGCCCAAGATGCTGTGATTGCCGATAGTCCGATCGTCAGTGACAGTCTTTCGATCAGAGAGTTTGTTAATAACTATGTAATTGGTAAAGAGCGTTGGAAAAAATTCTTAATTGTAGACGAAAACCAACAGCTAACTGGTGCATTAACTACTGATGATTTAAAGCAGATTCAGACTTCTGAATGGAATGATGTCTATCTTAATGAGTTGGTTAAACCAGTTCCCCAAGCAGATATTATTCCCAGCAATACTTCCCTGTTAGAAACGGCTAAGTTTTTTGAGACTCAAGGAAATCGTGAACTCGTAGTAATCGACGAAACAGGAAAGGTTTTAGGTTTATTGGAAAAAGCTTCTATCATTGACCTGATGGCACAAGAAGCAGAGATGAAAAACAAGTCGGTAGTTAAATCTGTAGAAAACGACGAAGAAAAAGTAATAGTCAACTAGCTTGGCTACAGGTATGTATCGAGCGCAATTATCAATCTAATCGATACCTAACAGTAATCAGTTACCAAGAACCAAAGTCGCTATCATGACTTTGGTCGAACTGTAAACGCCCTGGTCCTAAATATATTCCCTGAGATTTTTCTCCTGCTGGAAATGCCGTAACGCCAAATAAATATGTACCACCAAGATCTGGATTACGTTTGGGGACTAAGCCAACAGTAAAAGTAGTTCCAGGGGAGATAGGTTCAGCAAAAATCACCGTAACTGTTTCGGTTTCTTCAGCAAAAAGCGTATCGGCGATCGCTATCTCTTCGGTCTTATTTCTGGCTGTTCCTACGGCTGCGATCGTTTTATCCAGTCGATAGTTAATCTTATCCCCCCCCTGACGCAGATTAATAGTTATTTTCTGCAAGGATTCATCGGCTGTAGCTGGCAAAGATATAGTGAAATAGTATTTTGCCCCTCTAAATCTGACTGCTCTAAAAGTAGTGATGGCATCGAGTAGGCTGGGTGGGTGGGCAAAAGCAACTGTCCCGTCAGCTAATTGAACTGCTTGACTCTGAGGGACAAATAGACCCAAAAAGCTTATTCCTAATATAAAGGCAATGCTTAGTCTGGTAAATTTAGTAATCTTGTTAACTGTATTGTCCATTAATAGAACTCAATAAAAATTAAATTAAAGTATCAGCTTTTCTTATTACTAAGATCTGCTTCTTCATTGAAAGTGTAGTCATCCCAAACATTTTTTCCATTAGTTCCAGGTTTCTGAAAGTCATAAGCTCGCTGAGGCATAGATTTAAAGTAGTCTTTATCAAACCAAAGACCAGTAATTGTCGAGCTATAAGGTTGACCTACCTGTTGAATCTGGACTGCACCAGATTGCTCATCTACCGTAATTAAGTGTTGTACTAAACCATAGATTGCTAACCCCGAAAAAATATTTCTTCGTGAAGCAGTTGGTGATGGGGGTTTCATAATCCCACGGTAAAACTGGTCTCGTTGTTGAGGAGGTACACCAGCTTTGGCGTCCTGGATAGCTCTTTGGGTCGAGTCAATTCGATATAAATCTGCCAATTTCATCGGCTCGGTTTCAGATTCGTGATGATTGCGTTTTTGATTCTCTAAGACGATATGCCAAGGTACAAAAGTCGTTTCGATCTCCGATATATATTCTTGTAGGCGTGTAAGTGCTTCTAACCCATTCTTAGAAGATGAATCATTTAAAAGCTTTAACATTACCAGAAAAATACGATCGCCTTTGTGAAGGTCTTGACTATTTTGGATTTTACTGACAAGTTTCGCTATTTTTTCACGGCTTGCTGAGGGAATATGGCTCTTTAACTCATGCCAATTAACATTACTATCCGCAGAAAGATAAATTTCTGCCAACATATCCGCTATTTTCATCCAGATTTCATGTCTGGGGTCTACAAAATTATCATGTTGAAGCATTGTAGTTAATCCTCCGCAGAGCCTTTCGATTCATCTACTCTCCCTTCTTAGTGCCGAAAGAAACTCGCAATAATAAGCGAGCGTATTAGTTTTAGTTTAATTCAAACAATCGTCTCTGGATGAATCAACTTGTAACCTGCTGCTTTAATCTTCTGATTGCTGACGCGAGCATTAAGCAAACGATAACTCGGTTGGGTGTCATCCCAGATAATTCTCTCAAGCCCTTGGCGATCGCATACGAGATCCCCTAATTCGCCAATAGTATGATTAAAATCATTCACCAGATTATAGATGCCAGCCAATCTTCTTTGTGCTAGAAAATCTACAGCGGCAATAACATCGTCAAGGTGAACCCAACTGGTAAAGCTTTTACTGCTTCCAGGAATAGTTTTACCCGCAAATTTTGCCAAGCGTTTAGTCAATTCTCTTTTAGCACCATAAATTCCCCCCAAACGCAGAACAGACACTTTGGCATTTTCACTCCCTGAATTCAATAAAAGCTGCTCTGTTTCATACAGTACCTGGTTGTATTCATTACTAGTATCAACTGGAGAGGTTTCATCAACCCAATTACCTTGCTTGTTACCGTATACCGAGCAGCTACTGAGGTAAATTACCTGCTTTACACTTGGCTTGTCTTTCAGTGCTGCTACTAGGTTTTTGGCGGTGGGAATGTAAATTTCCCGATATACCTCCGCATCCACCTGGCGATCGCTAATGGGAGCAATGCTTAAGATAACGGTATCCCGATCTTCTACCAACAATTGCATAGCTTGGCTGTCTTGCCCTTTCATTACTACCACTTGGCTAGCTAACTTCTCTAATTCTTTAACCCGCTCCTGTCTTGTGGTAGTTGCGGTAACCGAGTATCCTCGTCGATCCCAATAGCGTGATAAAGCAGTTCCAACATAGCCACAGCCAATAATCGCTATTTTCTCGAAGACGCAGCCGTGCTGTTGATTTTGGAAACAGGGCTTTGCGTAGTGTGTTGCAGTTTCAGGTTGATTAGGAATTAGTGTCATGTTTTAAAGAAAATGCTGGCTTAACGTGTTGTCAAAAGTCTATTAATTTGGTGGTGCAGTAAACTCCCGTAGTTCAAAGAGTTAAAAACCTATCAAATGAGTATCAATCTTAACAAAATTGGCTTGGTTGACCAGAGTTTTAATCATTGAATTGTTAATGTTATATAAAGAAAGTATGCAAAGCTTCTCTTTGTCGTGCTGAAAGCCTTTGTTCAAAAGTATGGAATGTTAAAAAAGCGATCGCACTCAACTTAATTATCAAATGTAGAGTTTTCTTTCAACCACAGGGATATCGATTCCTGAGTTTCTCTATTTGTAGTCAAGCCTTCCATTTTGATCACTACTTCCATCTCGTCTACCTCTAGCCAATAGTCATTCAAACCCAGAAAGGTATACATGACCATAAAAGCAGTTCTTTTATTCCCATCGATACATACTGGAGTGTGTCCAGAGCTTTGCTCTGGGAGCATCGAAGATGCTCGGTGATTATTCGCCAAACCATAACCATAAGCTGCTGCTAAATCGAAAATTGATGGTTCGCCATAAGTAAAAAGATGTTTTGGTCTCGCCAAACTTGCGCCCAATAAATTCTTATGCGAAGCGGTATCCTTTAGGGCATCTCTTACACCTGGACTTCCACCATGTTGTGCTAACTGATCTTCATGGATAGCTAAAACTATTCTTTCTGCAACCCAAATCGGTTCTTTCATTAAGCCAATTCTTTCATCGCATTTCTATATTTGTGGCTTCCCTGTTTATAAATAGCCATCGCTTTCTCAAATTCTGGATCGTAAGCCGAAAGTTTCACTCCATCAGGAGTTTCCGTTACAAAAACCGTATCTCCTTCACTAACTCGTAATTTCTCTAATACTTCTTTGGGTATAGTTGCGCCAAGAGAATTGCCAACTTTGCGGATTTTGATTTTATACATGATTTCAGGGTGAAGTAATACAAATATTATAACTCGATCATTTCTGGATAAATTAACTTGTACCCTGCACTATGCACCACAAAACGCAATTTTCAAGTAGCAGGTTATGTGTTCTTTCAGTTAAGCTGTTGGCTGTCTAAATTTATACTAAAAATCACATAATTTATACTGTGGCTGAAACATCCTTATTTATTAAGCAATTGATTAGTGATTTAGAAAGAGGAAGAATTAGAATTCCTTCTTTCCAAAGAGGTTTTGTTTGGAATTCTGAGCAGGTTGCTTATTTCATAGATAGCATATATAAAGGATTCCCTTTTGGATCTATTTTATTATGGAGAACTAGAAGTGAATTACGGATAGAAAGAAATTTAGGAGCATATGAATTGCCAAAAAATGATCCAGAATATCCAATAGATTATGTTCTCGATGGTCAACAAAGAACAACTTCTATTTTCGGCATTTTTCAAAATTCTCTTGTTGCTCAAGATAATCAAGACATTAACTGGACAAACCTTTTTTTGAACTTGACAGTGAAGATATAATTCCGTTTAAATACCTAGAAGACAAAGATAATTATGATAAAAGCAAGTTTTTTCCATTAAGATATGTTTTTGATTCTCCTAAGTACAGGCAATCTACAAGAGATTTAGACGAAAAGTTAGCAACTCAAATAGACGATTTGGTAGATAAATTTACTCAAGCAATTATACCTGTTGAGAGATTTGAAACTGAAGAGAGGAAAAATGTTGCAACAGTTTTTGAAAGGATTAATCGACAAAAAGTTGTTTTAGGAACATTCGATCTATTATCTGTATGGAATTGGAGCGAAGAATTCGATCTTCAGGAAAAATTCCAAGAAATCTCTCAAGAATTAGAAGAATTTGGTTTTGATAATATAGGAGATCAGTTACTTTTAAAGTGTTGTTCTGCTGTAATTATGAACAGTTGTAAGCCTGACGCTTTCATGGAACTTCCGGGTAGCGAAGTTAGAGAAAAATTTGAGGAGATTAAACAAGGACTATTTAGAGCTATTGACTTTTTAAAAACCAATTTCAATATATTTTCTCTTAAGCTTTTACCAATGGAAAATATTTTAGTGGTTCTAACCTCTTTTTTTGTTTCTCCACAAACGCAATTTTCACCTGTACCTCAAGAGCAAAATGATGTTATAAAAAAATGGTTTTGGCGTTCTTGCTTTTCCAAAAGATATGCTAGGGGAGGAGCAAAAATTACTGATTTGGATATAGTAGAAATACAAAAGCTTAAAATCAACGAATCTAATGAACTAGGGGAATTTAATTATTCTATAAATGAAGATTATTTTCTGGGAAATTGCTTAATCATGTCTGCTATTGCGACTAAAACTTTTATTCTTATGGTAGCGGATGAACATCCATTGAATTTTATTCAAGGTACAGAAATATCTTTAGAAAAAGTACTATCAATTGGAAATAGAAAAGAGTTTCATCATATTTACCCCAAAAGTTACCTAGAAAACCTTAGCAAAGACTATACAAGAGAACAGATTAATTGTTTGGCTAATTTTACAATTCTTTCAAGAAGTGATAACAATAAAATCACAAACAAACCGCCAAGTGAATATAAATTAATGATGCCAAACGAAGCAGAAAAATTAGAAAGAATTTTAAAAACTCATTTGTGCAACGCGAATATGTTCAATGATAACTATGATAATTTTCTAAAATCAAGAACTAATATACTTATTGATAAAGCAAAAAAATTATGTTTATAACTTGATGATATTTTTGTAACTGTTCAAGTTTGAAAAAGTTGGGATGGCAAAATCAAACCACAAATCAACTAACTGACTATTCTCAAACATTTTTTGTAGGTCATAAGATAGCATTTGCGCCTATTAAGTGAAATTGAAATGTTTCATATATCAATCACTTAAGCCAACTTATCGCTAATAAGACGATTGAGACTGACATCTTGTTCGGCTGCTTCAATCGCTAACATTCGATGGCGTTCGGGAGTAATGCGAACTTGAAACTTGCCACTATAGTTCTTCTCTGAAATTGGTGTTGGTATTTTTTCACCATTGGCTTCCATATCAGCAACAATATCCTTGACCAAGTTGGAAATACCTTTTAGTGCTTTAAGATGATCTTCATCTAGATAAGAAAGACTGGGAAATTCGGTACATAGCCCAACAAATTCTTCATCTTCTACAGACCAAACTACTCTATAAGCATAATGTTTGTAGTTAATCATTTTTTGTTGTCTCCAGTTTGGCAACTGCTGCTAATACTTGTTTTACCTGATAAGGTTTTGCTTTTCCTTTTTTGTTTTGGATGTTGACTCTGGGATCTCCTTGCCACGGTGTTTTGTAAACATTATGACTTGTTCCCTTTTGTCTTGGTTGTCCGAAGTAATAGTCACAAACTTTAGCTAAATCATTAAACCTAACGTCAGTAGGGTTATTCTTGATTTGAGTTAATAGCTTTTTTATTTGTGCCATACTTTGAATTGCAAACCAGTATCATTATTGATACTAGATAATATAACTCAGATTTACTTTTAATTGTTTGGTGAAATCGACGGCAGTAAATTTTTGACGAATTGGCGATCGCTATCCCATATATCGAAATCAAATATATTTACGGTAGTCAAGCTTAGATTATCGATCTAAAAACACCTTTCTAGGCAATATTTACGCTATAGCACTTTCAACTATGTTCAAAGCTTCTCTTTGTTGCGCCAATAGCCTTTGTTTAATCATTTCCAAATAATCAGCTCGAAATTTTCTCAATTGGTAATCGCGAGGATCGCTATGCTTGAGATCTAACCAAGCCTGCTGCTTCTTGGGTGCGCTACGTATTTTGGCTGCTGCGATCGCATCGGCAGTAATATTAGCTGAAGCAGGAGTCATTTTTTCGTAACCATAATGGTTCATATATTCTCCTGCAATAGTTTCAATGATTTCTATATCTTCAGTACTCATAGTCTGCTTGAACTTGTCGATATAAGCAGGAATGGGCGCAGAACTATTTGTTTGCCAAAGGGCGGATAAAACTGCAATATCTTTAGCTTCGTTTGAGCCAGAAACATCCATCATCGAGTCTAAAAACTCAATCCCCAAAAACTGACAAACTCGATCTAGTACGGCTTCTTGATTGGTTAAAAAGTCTTCATATCTGATGGTTAAAACGCGATCGGGATATCGTTCTATGATGGATTGAACGCAGTCGTGGGCTTTTACCCAAGACATTGTATTCAAAATGGGATCGTAATCATGAATGATGGCGCGATTGATACTGTTTACCTGGGCGCGAGGATCGCGGACTACGTTCAAAAACAGCATATCGTCGAATAAGTCAATTAGTTCTGACCCATAGTATACGTTGTCTAAAGACTTATCCATCACTACTTTTGCCTGATGTTTTTGTCCTGCCTGGAACAACATTTCCCAAGCAATTCGATGAGGACTACGAGGTTCATCTTTAATCGCAGCAAAAATTTTATTGGGATCTAACGCTACACCATCCCACTTGACCATAGTGACATTTTGCAAGCCTACTAAGTCCAGGATCAACTGAAAATAAGTCCAATCATCATTGAGATCGCCATAGAGTTCTACTAACGGCATAAAATCAATAATATGCAGTGGGTAGGGAGAATAAAAATCAGGAGACAAATTGAGCCTCAAACGCAAGGCATGACTACCACAACGTCTAATTGGTGTCATCAAAACTGGTCTAGGTCGAGAAACCTTAAGTTCTTGATGGTGATTCATAATTGTCCCCTCTTTATTAACTATCTGCTAACTTGATGCACTCTATAGATTTGACAGGATTGGCTTTGCTGAGTTTGTACTAGCAGCTACTTTCTGGTCAGTGGCAAAAGTTTGACTCAAAGCAAGGGCAATTTGATTAAACGTTTGAGCAGCTACAGAATTTGGTTGACTAAGAGTAATTGGATTCCCCTCATCTCCACCGCTACAAATACGAGGATCGAGAGGAATTTGTCCCAATAATGGTGCTGATAATTCTTGGGCAATTTCTGCGCCACCGCCCATGCCGAAGACAGCGGTACGTTTTCCTTGAGCATTTTCTAAATAACTCATGTTTTCCACAATACCTAAGACGGGAACACCTACCTGACGGAACATATAGATTCCCCGTCGCACGTCTGATAAGGCTACCTGTTGAGGAGTTGTCACCATGACTACTCCGCAGATGGGGCTTTCTTGCACGATGGTAATTTGAGCATCTCCTGTACCTGGAGGTAGATCGATCAAAAGATAATCTAATTCACCCCATTCCACATCGTTGATAAACTGGGTAATAATCTTGTGGAGTATCGGACCTCGCCAGGCTAAAGGACGTTCGGGTTCGGCTAGTAAACCGACAGACATTACCTTAATGCCATGGGCTTCTAGGGGAATAAACTTTTGACGGGGCGTACAAGCCCCCGAATTTAATTCGGGGGACAGCCCCTCTCCTACAGGAGTATCAATAGTCTGTACGTCAGACTGTTTTAAACCCAGCATTTGCGGGATATTAGGACCATAAACATCTGCATCTAGCAAGCCGACTTTTGCCCCAGATAAACTCAATGCCATTGCTAGATTCACCGAGGTAGTGGATTTGCCCACCCCGCCTTTACCGCTAGAAATTGCTAAGGTAAGCCTTACCCCAGGGATAGTACATACTTGAATGTAAGGTTTTTTGCACCAATCGAGGGTAGATAAAGCAGCCTGTACTTTGTCTTTCAAGTCGTGTTGATGAGAACCAATATACAGCTTGAGGTATACGTAATCATCTACTAGCCTAAGATTCCGCACCATGCCCAAACTTACAATATCGTTATTTAGATTTGGCTCGATAATTTGTTTGAGTAGTTGAATTGTCTGTTGTTCTCGGTTATTAGTCATTAGCGGTTAGGGGCGAACGGCCGTTCGCCCGTACAATTGTCTATTGATTAGTAACGGTTTGTTGTTCGCGAATTTTATCGATCGCCTTTTGGGAAAAGATTCTCACATCAGCATCAGGATCGTCTAAGGTTTGCTGGAGAGCATTTAAGACATTGGGATTGCCAATCTTGCCTAGAGCAGTTGCAGCATCGCGACGGATATCGGAGTATTCATCGGCAAGGCATTTAATCAAGGCGGGAATAACGCTTTCGTCGGCTACTTCGTGGAGAGTTCGGGCGGTAAACTTGCGTACCTGCCAATGTTCGTCAGATAAGGCTTGTTCCAATGCAGCAATAGAGCTAGGATCTTTGTGCAAAGCCAAGGATTGAGCAGATCTACGGCGTACTTGCCAATCTGGATCGCTAGTTAAAGCCCGACAAAGTAATTGAACTACTTCGGGATCTTGGAGATAGCCCAGTGTCAATGTCGTTTCTCGACGAACCTTGGGAGATTGATCGTTCATCAAGGTTAAAGCTGGGGGACAAGTTTCGATCTGATTTAGATAGCGCAGGGTAGTAATCGCTGTTTCTCTTAGTTCTTCCTGTTCTGATTCAAAAAACGGCAGCACATAGGGTAGTGCCTGGGCATCGTGTATTTTCCGCAGCAGAATCAATACGTTAAGCTGCATCTGAAAATTATCTTCCTGGATGTAATCCAGCAGCATCATTAGATCCGCAGGGGCAATCAACTCTTTCAATGCCGATAAAGCTTCTTCTCTGACTTCTTCATCAGGCGATCGCAAACAAGCCATTAATGGTTTAACGGCGATGGGATTAGTTAGTTCCCAAATAGCTGTAATAGCAATCTTCTGGACGTTAGTATCTTCATCTTTTAAAGCATCGATTAAAGGTGCGATCGCATCTTCATCTCCCATATGCTGTAGGGTTTTTACTGCAACCAACCGATCTTCTACTGCGGTCGACTGGAGCATTTCCACCCATGGTTTTAATTCATCATTAATATCGTCATACATAAGATTTAATTAAAATTTGAACAATATTTACGTAGGGGCGAACGGCCGTTCGCCCTTACATTCAACGCAATAAAAAAGGAATTTGTACCGTAATTGCACCAGTGGGACATTCTTTTTCGCAGGGCAAACAAAACCAACATTCGTCATATTTCATATATGCCTTGCCCGTTTCTGGATTCTTCACCAAGACATCCAAAGGACATACTTCAATGCAAGCATGACATTTTTCCAAACATTTAGATTCATCGACAATTACGGGAACATCAATCCGTTGAGAAGTTAAAGCCATTTTTACCTATTACCTATTACTTATGTACGGGCGAACGGCCGTTCGCCCCTAACTAATTACTTACTTGCTAACTTAAGTAATTTTGCCACCTTACTTTTCTTTTGTAGAATCAATTGCTACCTTCACGTCGTAAACCTCTTCTTCCAAGTTGACATCGACAATATAAGGTTCGACAGGACGTTTAAAGAGAGTCATATTGTCATCTTCTTTCTTCAAATTGACGTGACAGAACCACTCTTCGTTATTTTTCTCTGGGTAATCGATACGGTAGTGATATAAACCCCAACGACTTTCTTTACGATATAAAGAGGCTCTTGCTGCCATTTCTGCACAGTCGCGAATAAAATGAACCTCCATACAGCGCATCAGTTCGTGAGGATCTCTTGCTCCCATTAATTCAAGAGTGTCGTGATAATTAACAAACTTGGATAGGGCAATATCCATTTTGTGAGTGTTTTTAGGGGGTTGCAGATAGTCATTGACGATCCGACGCAGCTTATATTCAACCTGGGTGTGGGGAATGCCGTCAGGATTTTGCATTGGCTTATAAATCCGTTCTTTTTCGGCTGCCAACCAATCGGCATCTGGTTCAGAATGTTCTAAACCCTCCACATATTCCATCGCGTTAGTACCAGCCAAACGACCAAAGACAAATGCTCCAATCATATAGTTATGGGGAACAGAAGCCATATCTCCCGCAGCATATAATCCTGGAATGGTGGTTTCTGCCTTTTCACTTACCCAAACTCCCGAAGCACTGTGTCCACTACACAAGCCAATTTCGGAGATGTGCATTTCTACCCCGTGAGTACGGTAGTTTTCCCCTCTGTTTTGATGAAATCTTTCGCGACTAGGACGTTCATTTGCCCAGAGGATAGTTTCGATTTCGGCGATCGTATCTTCATCCAAATGGGTCATCTTAAGCTGAATCGGACCTTTGCCAGAATGTAGCTCTTTCCAAACCTCCAGCATCATTTGACCACTCCAGTAGTCGCAATTAACAAAGCGGTGTCCCTCTGCATTTGCCGTATATGCGCCGAAAGGACTGGCAACATAGGCACAGGCTGGACCATTATAATCCTTGATTAGAGGGTTAATCTGGAAGCACTCAATATTGGTCAATTCTGCCCCTGCATGATAAGCCATGGAGTAGCCGTCACCTGCATTAGTAGGGTTTTCGTACGTACCGTAGAGATATCCCGACTCTGGCAATCCCAATCTGCCACAAGCCCCAGTACAAAGCACAACCGCCTTGGCTTGGATGATCACAAAGTCGCCATTACGGACATCAAAACCGACTGCGCCGATCGCTCTACCATCTTTGACCATCACGCGGGTTGCCATCACGCGATTAGTCACTTTGGCTTTATGCTTCTTCACCTGACGAGCCAGAATCTTCTTCAAGTCTTTCCCTTCGGGCATAGGTAGAACATATTTACCAACGCGATGCACCTGTTTCAAGTCATAGTTGCCGTAGGTGTCTTTTTGGAACTTAACCCCCCAACTATCTAATTCTTGAATGACTTCATAACCCAGCTTGCCCGTTTGATAGACTGCTTTCTGGTTCAGGATGCCATCGTTGGCGATGGTGATCTCGCGGACGTATTGTTCTGGTGTAGAGTTACCTGGAATTACGGCAGTATTAACCCCATCCATGCCCATGGCGATCGCGCCACTGCGCCGAATATTGGCTTTTTCTAAAATTAAAACCTCTGCTTCTGGGTTAGCTTGCTTGGCTTTAATCGCTGCCATCGTACCAGCAGTACCACCGCCGACTACTAAAACGTCTGTCTTGAGGTGTTGAGTGTTCGTCATGTACTGTTCTCCACTTTAAAAGGGGTTATTATTTCAAAAAGCTCTTAGCTCTTAGCTCTTAGCTTTTATTCGTCAATAAAATTGATTTAGAAACTTTATATTTCTTCTCTAAATTGTCTCTTAATTTCCAAGAGTTATTCATCAAAGTTTTGTATGGATTGATAATTTTTTTTGATAGACGTTTTTACAACTATTCACTATTATGGAAATCTATCAATTAAAGGTTTTTTTAGCAGTTGCCCGTTGTTTAAATTTTACAGAAGCCGCCGAAAGTCTAAATCTTACCCAGCCAGCAGTTAGTGCCAAGATAAAATCTTTAGAATCTGATTTAAAAACTTCTCTTTTTGACCGTTTGGGAAGACAAGTACAGCTAACAGAGGTTGGTCAATATTTAGTAAAGGAAGCAGAAAAGCTGGTCGAATTAGAAGCAGATATTGCAGATAAAGTAGAAAAATTTAAGCAATCTAATTTTAATCAAATCACTATTGGCTGTTCTCAAGGAACTGCTCAAAACTGGCTGCCCAAAATAATTTATCAGTATCGACAAAAGCATCCTGAAATTAAAACAATACTAGAAGTTTTCGACGATTTTAAATTATTAGAGAAAGCAATTGAACATAACAATGTTGACCTGGGATTTTCGGAGATAGTCTTAGGGGATAATCCCGAACTAGAACGACGAAATATTGCCTCAGTCAAATATAGTTTAATAGTGGCATCTAATTCCTCATTAGCTAAAAAAAATTGGCAAACCCTGACCGATATTAAACAAAAACCTTTGGTATTATTAAGCGATCGCTTTGCTAGCCATCAAGTTTTTGTATCTCGCCTAGCGGAACTCGGTCTAGAACTTACTGATTTTCCCCAGATTGAAACAGTAGATACGATTGCCTTGATGCGAACCTATCTTACCCAAGGAAACTATATTGGCTTCGCCTCGGATCTAGAATTTCAAGCAGAGGTAGATTCTGGGGTATTAAGTGCCATTAATCTGCAAGAATTTGCTTTACCCGCCAATATTTATCTATCTTTGAGTCACGAAACGGCAAAAGCAACTAATAATCGCCATCCAACTCCCGTTAATAAATTTCTGGCTCTATTTCCTGATAGCCATGTTCCGAAATCGTCAACTTTTCTCAATAGCGATCAAAATAGCGATCGCCATCTAGCAGAAACAATCACCATCAACCTTGGGGTACAAAACGGCACAATTCCCACCATTACCGCAGGACTAGTTCTTCAGCGATTGAGATTGTTAGAGCATTTTCTACCCCGCACTGGACGCTATGCCCAAGTAAAATATGATATCCATTTACCTTAGTTAGTAAGTGGACTAAAGTCAAACCTACGATTTTAGACAATATTCTTGGCTCTAGTTTTACCAAATGCACTTCAAGTCTATTCACTAACGATTGGCAAATTCGTCCAGATTGGCTCTCAAGTCATATTACTCAACTCCAGACAGTTCCCGATCTACAGAATTTGCAGGAAATTAAGCTCGATCGCTGGATTCAACCCGAATTTCTGCAAACCGCTCAACAAAATTAGATATCTTATATTAAAAATTAATCTGTGAAGATAGGTAAGCAGGAAGCGATCGCGGTACTCATTTAATCTCCGTCTTTGAAAGGTTATTTCGCTGCACCGATAATGATGTGCAGCGTATTGGCTTAAGTGTAACGGTAGGTAATCCCCAAGATATTCTCCAATGGCTACAGTGAACATCTCAGAGATTGGCAAGCTTATGGTTTAAGTCACAATGAGGCTTGTTCCCAAACTGATTTTGCTAAGTCGCAGGATACATGAGTTTTTTTATGAGCTTTATGAGATTGGAATGATCAAAGTAAAACTAAGATAAAATTCAGACTTTAAAAAAAAGCATTAATTAAGTCATAAATGAAGCTTTGCGCACGTATTCAATGAAGATCGTTGAAGTTTCTTCACGGCTTAAATTCTTATAGACTTTAGGAGTATCTGTTATGTCAGTTGACGTTAGTAAATTCCGCAGTTTTGTTAATTCAACTAATTTGTGCGAAGAGGTTGAGATTGAGGGAGTTTGGCCAGAGAATTTATCGGGTCATGTTTTTATTGTTGCTCCTTTTCATCGACGGCACGATCGCCATTTATTTGCTGGGGAAGGTGTAATTGTCAGGTGGGATCTCCAGCCTCAACAGGGAAAAATTCGAGTCCAGAGTAAAAAGTTGAACACTTGGGATAGTTTTTGGCATTCAATACAATCACCACTGAGCGAGCTACTGCCAGAAGCCTTCTTTCCTGCTAGAGTCGGTCTAATTGGAATTGGCGAGCTTGCCAACACTGCTATGGTTAATCTGGACGGCAGACTGGTTCTCACCGCAGACGCAGGGCGTTACTGGGAAGTAGACCCTAATACTCTCGAAACTATTACCCCCATCGGCTACTTTGACGAACATATTGTTTCTATTCCCCTTGCATTTTTTCCCTTAGTAGTAAACACCGCTCACCCCTTTTACGATCCTCAGAAAAAGAAATTATTTACCTGTGAATTAAAGTCCAAACCACGTCTGGGAAATATGTTCACCGATATGGTTAGTGCTGTCTATATTACCCGTTGGGATGGCGAAGGTACTTTGGAACATTGGGAATTAGAAGGAACGGTTCTTGATGGTAGTCCCCATACAGTGATGATGACCAAAGAATCGATGATGATCCCCGATATGCCTTTCCAAATCGGTGCAGCAACTTTATTGGGGGTAAACGTCTCACCGCGAAAAGCCTATCCAAAAACGCAAATATATCTGGTCAACCGCCAAGACTTGAAGCAAGAAGAACCAACTGTCCCATCACGTCTGATTACTTTTGATGGCGATAGCTATCACTTTTTGTGCAATTATCAACATGACCGTCAGGGAAATATTAATTTGGTTGCGGTACAGCAAGCAACCATTAGCGTAAGTGAAGCCATAAAATCCAATGATGTCAAACACTTTAACGGAGATCGCTATGAACCAGAATATCATGGCATACCTTGGATGTTTGCCTTTGACCCTGGAGTATTACGCAAAGTAAAGATTAAAGTTAATGACAATAAAGAAGATAGAGTTGAAGAGGTTCGACTAATTGATGAAGAAATCTTGATTCATCCAGGTTGGTTTTCCACTACTCTGCATACTGCCGATCCGCGAGAACAGTTTACTACTCAAGGATATTCTGCTATTTATCAAGTCTATGCAGGATATCATCGAGATCTAATCTGTCGTCGTCAATATCTTAGTTTCCGCGACCATCATAATAGAATTTTGTCAGACAGGCAACTTCCCAAACACGACCTCCCTTCAGTTTTAGCCAGGATTCCTTTAGATCGAGATTGGGAAAAACTTACCCAGCAGATCGAAGCAGAACGGCAAAAAAATCCTGATGTTCCCCTGTATGATTTAGGCAAGGAACTACTTGATTTTTATGTTTTTTCTCCAGAAGAGTTTTCTCCAAAAGAGCCAAAGTCTATTCTCGACAGCGTTCAATTTATTCCCCACGGTCAAAACCAAGGATATATTTTTGCAACTGTAATTAGTCCCGAAGGCGATCAGGTGTGGCTATTTGATGCCAACAATCTCAAACAAGGAGCGATTGCCAAACTCAATCTACCGCAGAAAATTAATTTTGGTTTCACCCTGCATTCGGAATATTTTGAGCAGATTGTGCCGCGAAAATCTAGTTACAAAGTGGACAGATTTAAGTGTGCTATGCAAACTTTAGTCAAAGTTCCATCTGAATTTTTCTTTAATCGACGCGACGATCTTCTCAATCGTCAAGTGAATTGATGCAGGGAAACAGGGGAGAATAACGAACTACTTATTTTACCCCTACTTGCTACTTAATCCGTACCTGAATTAGTTGTTTGAGTAATTGATCATGATAACTTTGACTGGCTATCAAATTCTTAGCAAAATCTACGAAAGCTTTAACTCAGAAATCTATCAAGGCATTCGTGACTCAGATAATCAGCCCGTTATTTTCAAGGTACTGAAACAGGATTATCCTACGGCGCAAGAACTCAACCGCTATAGGCAAGAATACAAAATTATCCGTAGTCTGAACTTTGATGGGGCGATCGCAGCTTATGGTTTAGAACCCTACGGGAGAACCTTAGTCATTATTCTCGAAGATTTTGGGGCGATATCTTTAAAAAAATTGATCGAGGAACAACCTTTGACGTTAGGAGAATTCCTGCCCATAGCGATTCAGATAGTCGAGAATTTGGGTAAAATTCATGCAGCCAAGGTCATTCACAAAGATATCAACCCTGCCAATATAGTTTTTAATCGGACAACAGGACAACTAAAAATCATTGATTTTGGCATCGCCACCATACTCCAGCAGGAAAATCCCAGTCTAAAAAGTCCTAACGTCCTCGAAGGCACTTTAGCCTATATTTCTCCCGAACAAACGGGACGAATGAATCGTAGTCTGGATTACCGCACCGATCTTTATTCTTTGGGAGTCACCTTTTACGAGCTACTCACCAGACAATTGCCTTTTCAGACAAAAGATCCGCTAGAGTTAGTCCACTGTCATCTAGCCAAGCAACCCTTACCTCCCCAGCAGATTAATCCCGATCTTCCCTTAGTCGTCTCCAATATGGTGCTGAAGTTAATGGCAAAAGCAGCCGAAGATGGATATCAGAGTGCTGACGGCATCAAGGCAGATTTAGAAGAATGCCTCAGACAGTTAGAAACTACAGGGAAAATAAGCAATTTTGCGATCGCCACTCAAGATGTGGCTAATCGGTTTCAAATTCCTCAAAAACTCTATGGTAGAGAAGTAGAGATTGCTACCTTACTAGCGGCATTTGAGAGGGTAGCAGCCTTAAATTCAGCCTCAAGCGAACTAATGCTAGTTACTGGATATTCTGGGGTGGGTAAAACAACTTTAGTACAAGAAATTTATAAACCCCTCACTGAAAAACGGGGCTATTTTATCTCTGGTAAATTTGACCAATTTCAGCGCAATATTCCCTATTCGGCAGTTGTTGATGCTCTAACTGATTTAGTAAAGCAACTCTTGGGGGAAAGTAAAACAGAACTCAATCGATGGCGTAAAAAGCTGTTAGCTGCTTTGGGCGTAAATGGTCGGGTAATTATTGATGTTATTCCCGAAGTAGAATTAATTATTGGCAAACAGCCAAACTTGCCAAAATTAGGCAGCAACAGCAGCCCAAAATCGCTTCAATTTGGTCTTTAAAAACTTTATTCGCGTCTTTTGTGATTCTAAGCATCCCTTAGTTATCTTTCTGGATGATTTACAATGGGCAGACTCTGCTAGTCTCAAGTTGATCGAACTGATGATGATGGATGCAGATCTTGAATATTTGTTTTTAATTGGCTCTTATCGAGATAACGAGATTAATCCCGCCCATTTATTAACGATTACTCTAAACAAACTGCGTCGAGAAGGGGTAATAGTCAATCAAATTATTCTCAAGCCTTTAGCTCTTAATCAGATCGAGCAGTTAATTGCCGACACGTTAAATAGTGAGAGAGAATATGTGCGATCGCTAGCAGAATTAGTTTGGCAAAAAACCTCTGGCAATCCTTTCTTTGTCAATGAATTTTTAAAAAGTATTTATGCAGAAAATTTGTTGGTATTTAATGCTGCTCAAAATTTTGTTACTCAAGCTAAAAATCCTAGAGGCAATTGGCAATGGGATCTCCAGGAGATTAAAAGGAGTGGCAGTACCGATAACATGGTTGAATTTATGGTCGGTAAAATGCAGAAATTGCCTAAATCCACCCAAAACGTTTTAAGTTTAGCAGCTTGTATTGGGGCAGAGTTTGACTTAAATACCATCTCGATGATCTGCTCAAACATCTGCCTCGGAACTTTGGTCAAATTTAACTTTAGCGATTGATGCGAATTTAATTATTCCTCTATCAGACTTAAACGAACAACTATTAATACAAGATTATAAATTCGGACATGACCGTATTCAACAAGGGGCTTATGCTCTAATTGATGAGTCACAAAAGCTATCTGTTCACTTAA
>CAVRWR010000209.1:0-10203 GCA_963724445.1 uncultured cyanobacterium
TTATTGATGCTACCAGTGATTCCGATGTCTTGTTAGATATACCATCCGCCAATATTTTGCGCTGCGGTTTGTACCAAAGCTTGAAGCGTCCATTTGAAACAGAATGCCCTTACTGGAGCAACGATCGCACCAAAAAAGGTTTAGATTCTTTGGATATCTCCTTGAAGGGAAACAAGCCTGTGGTTGGCTTTTGTGGCACTACATCCTCTAGGGGCAAATTAGCTAACTTAAGCAAGCAGATTATTCCTAATGCGATCGCCAAATCAGTCTTAGCTCAAGGAAAATTAGCTCGAAGAGTAGACCCTAGACTGACAGAGGGTATGAGTCTACAGATTAGGGAAAGAGCGATCGCGCTACTGTCGCAGGATCGGCGAATTGAAAGCTTGTTTGAAGTAACTAACAATCATCCCAGCTATTATGTCAAAGATGAGTCCAACAAAATTGCTCTAGAAAATTTATTTATTGCCAATACCAGCAGATGCGATTATGTGCTGTGCGTCAGAGGTAGCGGTAATTATTCAGGACGCTTTTATATGGCGCTTAATGCAGGACGTATCCCTGTGGTCATCGATACTGACGGCATAATTCCCGATGAAAACCAGTTTCAGATTGTCAAAGTTCCAGTAAACTCGATGGAAAATATTGGGGAATTAATTTTAGAGCATTTTGAAACCACGACAGAACAAGAGCTAAGAGAGATGAAACTCAGCAATCGAGCGGCATACCATCAGTTATTATCTCCTGAAAAATTCTTACCTCAGTTTATTGAGAACTGTGCTAGACAAACAGCTAAACTACCTTTAAAAGTAATTTAGATTTAAGAATTTAGATTCGATTTTTCTGATTTATTCCCTCTAGGCTGATATTCTTGACGGCGCAAACGTAACTGAATATCTTCTAATAGCTGACGATTAACTCCCAGCAAATCGGCAATCAAACCGAAAATCCATAGCTGAACGCCGATGAGAATTAAAATGGCAGCTAGAATTAGACTTGGTACACGAGGTTTAGTCGGATCGTTACCAATAATTCCCCAGAATAAAAATAGCCAGCGCCAACAGAGTAAAAAGCCCAAGCTAAAGGGAACGCTGCCCAGCAGCATAAAGAACTTTAGAGGACGGTAGGTCATAAAAATCCGTACAATAGTCAAAATAGAATGTTGTACGTAGGCAGCCATGCTTTTGACTAGCCGAGAAGGGCGCAAATAACCATTGATGCGAATCGGCACCGAGATAACGACCAAACCTTTTTGACCAGCTTGAATAATAGTTTCTAAGGTGTAGGTATATTCATTAAACACATTTAGCCTCAATGCAGCTTCTCGACTTATTGCTCGAAAACCACTGGGAGCATCAGATATATCGGTTTGACTAGCAAGGCGCACTACAAAACTACCCAGCTTTTGCAACAGTTTTTTTATGGAGAAAAATGGGGAATGTGCTGAATTGGTCTAGCACCAATTACTATTTCCGCTTTACCTGTGAGGATAGGCTTAATTAATTTAGGAATATCTGCCGCACAATATTGATTGTCGGCATCAGTGTTGACAATAATATCTGCCCCCGCCTCAAGACAGGCTTTTAATCCTGCCATGAAGCCTTTAGCTAGACCTTGATTTGACTGGAAATTGACGATATGATCGACTCCACATGCCTGAGCTACCTCTAGAGTGCGATCGCGACTGCCGTCGTTGATAATTAGCCATTCCACCTCATCGATGCCTGGTAGCTGACGAGGAAGTTCTGACAAAGTTAGCCCCAGAGTTGCTTCCTCGTTATAGCAGGGAATTTGGATGATTAGCTTCATTTCTCACAAATTTATTGGTGCTAACGATCGATTGTCCCCGATCAATTGTCCATTCTCTTAATTGTCCAGAAAGGAAAGGTTTGACTAGGATTAATCGTGACTCCCTCAATCTTATTTTGAGCGAAAGCATAGTCCTTAGTTTGCCACAAAGGAACATAGGGTACATCCTGGGCTAGTAGTTCTTGCAATTGAACAAAGATAGCTTGACGTTTGGCGGGATCTTGTTCCTGTCGCGATTGTTTGATTAATTCATTAGCGCGATCGCTATAATAAAATGAGCCGCGACTTTGGGCTGCTCCCTCTTCACAGCCACCATCGGTCGAACCCTTACTACAGCTAAGAAATGGCTGAAGATAGTTATCGGGATCGAGAAAATCAGGATACCAGTCTACTAGAGCAGCAGGATAGACTCCCTGACTCAGATTGCCGAAAAATGAGGCAGATTCCACACTATTTGGCATAAACTGCACTATACCGCCTAATTCTTGTTCGGCTGCTGCTTTGATGGTATCTGCCACAATGCCCCGCGTAATTGAGCCAGAAGGATACCAAATTTCGATAATGGCGGGATTTTGGGCTGAATAACCAGCTTTGGTCAACAATTCTTGGGCTTTCTCCGTATTAGCCTCACCGTATACCTGTTCAAAGGTAGGTTGATAAGCCTCAAAAGCGGTAGGAATCAAACTATAGATAAGCTCAGCTTGTCCCTTGAGAACTCGTTGATTGATTAAAGCACGATTGATACTTGCGGCGATCGCCTGACGAACTTCTAGCCGATCGAGCGGTTCTTGCTGGAGATTTAACACTAGATAATTTACTACGGTTCCAGAGCCTTCAATCACCTGAATGTCACCTTGGCGATCGACTAAGCTTTCAATCTGCTGGGGATCGAGAGACTGATAAGCGACATCTATTGCACCTGTTTCAAAACTATTAAATAGATTGGCTGAGTTTCCCCCATATATCTGCATATTAATCCCTTGATTGGCGGGTTGGTCCCCCCAGTAATTCTGATTGGGTTCGAGAGTAATGGAATCACTTTTAAACTGATTTAGTTGATATTTACCTGTACCCACTAAAATATTCGGCTGAAATTCTCCTGCGCCAATTTTGTAAGCCTGGGGAGATACGGCGCAAGCACCTGGGAAAGCTAATAAAGCAGGAAAAGCTGCAAAGGGCTGCTTTAGGGTAATCTTAAGTTTGTATTCCTCGATCGCTTCTACTCGTTCAATCACGTCGCCTAATAAGAAGGCTGGCTTACCACCGTTTTGTATAAAGCGATTTAAAGAAAATTCCATTGCCTTGGCGTTGAAGGTTGCGCCATCATGAAAAGTTACTCCTTCTCTTAGAGAAATGGTATAGGTCAAACCATCTTCACTAATTTCTGGCATTGCTGTCGCCAATAGCGGCTTAATTTGAGTAGTGCCGATCTCGTAGGTATAAAGACTTTCTGCGACATTATAAACAATGTTTAATCCTGCAAGCTCGTAGTTATCAGCAGGATCGAGAGTACGAGGTTTTAAGGTTGTGCCGACAGAAATACGTTGTGAAGTAGTAGCGTTATCATTGCTACCCTGCTGAACTTGGCTTTTATTGCACCCCACAACCAAAATAAAACAAATTGAAAATAAGATGAAATATCTGCTTTTGCTTATTTTTCTTAGTCGCTGCCCGAGGCAAGAAAATCCGTTAGTAATCATTACCACACCACATGAGATGATTTAAAAAGTCTATCTCGCATGATAGTTGCTAATTCGGCAAAACGTCGTCAAAAAAGTAGAACTGAAAAATTAATATCGGCGATCGCAAATTCAACGAGCAAAAAGCTCTAAGCTTTTAATTGACTGGTCTTATAGCTTATAGCTGGGGCGAAGCCCTTTTATTTTCTCACTTCCTTTAGCATGAGAGATTCCCTGCCAAACACAAACTATCAAGAACTGTTGCTGCTATTATTACGGCGGCGTAAGCGGTTTCAAGTTGCTGGAGAGTCAATGTTGCCTTTATTAAAGCCTGGAGATGAGATACTAGTCAATCCATATGCTTACCGAGGATCTTTACCAAAAATTCATGA
This sequence comes from uncultured cyanobacterium, assembly GCA_963724445.1. Classification (GTDB taxonomy): domain Bacteria; phylum Cyanobacteriota; class Cyanobacteriia; order Cyanobacteriales; family Xenococcaceae; genus Waterburya. The sequence continues at coordinate 3,878 of CAVRWR010000209.1, forward strand.
CATTGTAGTCACCAGGCATCCCGTTCGAGCCAACTTAGTAATAGTCAAGCGAATTACAGCAATTGAGCATAATGGAAACTGCTTTTTAACTGGAGACAATTCCCCAGTCAGCACTGATAGCCGTCACTGGGGAACGATACATTCTTCCAATCTAGCAGGAAAAGTAACCAGCATTTTTAACTAAAGATCTAAGGGTTTTAGCGATATATTATGAGGTTTTAGGCAAAAGTGATGGATTAGGGTTGCTTTGGTTAAGTTCCCTTGCGATCGCATTTAAACTCATGATTCCAGTTTGGTTGGGAATAGGCAAGTAGAAACAACTACCTTACCTACCCAATTGCCACCTGAAAAGCATCCTGATTATCAAAGATTTCAAACGCCTTGTCTAGTTGAGTAAGTTCAAACATAATGCGTACCGAAGGAGCAAGGGAACAAATCCCGAATCTACGTCCTAAACTCTCAGCCAAACGAAATGCCTTAATTAAAGCCATTAATCCAGCACTGTCCATAAATTCCACCGCTTCCATGTTTACTAGCAGTGCAGAATCAACTGAAGCTCTTACTTCTGTAGTCAAACGCTCTAAGAATTCAGAAGCATTTGCTGCGCTCAAAAAACCTTCTGGTCTAAAAGTAGTAAATTGTGTACGTAGCTGTGTGCTGCTCATTTTATTTCTCGCTCTAGATATTACTTAAAAATTTGTTTTATGTTCCAAGAATAATCTGTAAATTTACGGATAACCACTATTATTCACTTACTTTACGTAATCTTGATAAGGAAATAAAGTATCGCTAAATCTTAAGATATAACTTAGTCAATAAAAGGGTTTCTGTGCCGTACTTTACACTTTTTCTACCCATACTATGCATTTAAAAACTCTACTCCACCTTAAATTATGAGAGACACCTTACATTCATAACCAATTTAGGGCTTTTCTAGATCGGGGCAATTACTGATTTATCAGCTATAGCCAAGATTAATCAATATAGCCTTAATTATGGTATTGGATCATTATGATTGAAGTTGGTTTTATGGTTAGTATTAGAATTTACTAAACTCATAGTTACCAGGCTACTAATTTTTATTCATACTAAAATCTAGACCACAAAAGTAAAAACTAAGAGAAAATAAAGATTAAAAGCAATAAGAATATAGTGATAATGATCGGAACCGTATTTTACTCCACTAAAAACTCAGCTTGATTTTCTTGCCAAAACTGCTGAATAAACTCATGGAGATACTTATAATTTGATGTGATGCTAATTGAATGATGCCTGAGATCATTTAATTGAGCTAGAAGACCAATAGCTTCTGTGTCCAAAGCAGGTCTGAATAAGTTGGCAGGCCAAAATAAGTCAGAAGTAGACTGTAGGTCAATACAGTCTAGCTCAAAACTTGTTTCCCCCTCTCGATCATCAGAAATAACCAGGCATATTGGTCTGAACCAACACAAATTACGGTGAGGAATTAACTGGATTACCTCACCATACAGCCTGTTACTTTGATGATCCAGGCATACTATCTGATTTATCTTGAGAGTCAAATTAATAGATAGTAGATTTCTGGATTTAGGCAATATATCCTGATGTTTTTAATTTATTAAATATTTTATCCACGCTCTCAGATAATTCCTCAAGATCCGTACGGCATTCTATCTCTGGGTTAGTTGGTGGCTCATAAGGGTCGTCAATACCTGTAAACTGCTTGATTTTGCCTGCTCTAACCTGCTTGTAAAGTCCTTTTACGTCTCGCTCTTCACACACTGACAAAGGAGCATTGACAAATACCTCGACAAAATTGTCAATCTTTGCTCTTATTTCTTCTCTGATTGCGCGGTAAGGACTAATGACAGGAACCAAAACTATCACACCATTACGAGCGAGCAATTGAGCTACAAAACCTATACGACGGATATTGGTATCCCGGTCTTCTTTTGAAAAACCTAAATCTTTAGTCAGATTTTCTCTAATTTCGTCGCCGTCTAAAACTTCTAGCTGATAACCTTCAGACTTTAACTTTTTAGTAAGTGCATCAGCAATGGTGCTTTTCCCTGCGCCACTGAACCCAGTAAACCAAACTGCGACTCCTTTCTGCTTCATAATTATCTATATTCTTTAACATGTTTTTATTTCCCACCGTATTCTACTTTACAGTGGTGTCACTAAATCTAAAGTTAAAAACTTCTCTCAAGCAAAAAAATTTTCTAGAATTAACGAACATATATAAACCAATTAATTAATATTGTCATCATTATGAGTCAGACAGCTATTTTTCATTTAGCTATTCCCATAAGCAGCGTGGCTCAAGCTAAAGAATTTTATGCTCAAAATCTAGGTTGCACTGTCGGTCGTGAAAATAAATCGGCAGTAATTTTCAATTTTTACGGCACTCAGTTGGTCGGTCATGTAACCCAGGACTTTCTTATTAGACAGCCAGGGATTTACCCTCGACATTTAGGTCTAATTTTACCCACAAAAGCAGCATGGCAACAAATTTGCGATCGCGCTCAAAAACATAAGATTACCTTTTATCAATCACCAAAACTACGTTTTCCTCAGCAGGCTTTGGAGCATTATTGTTTTTTTTTAGAAGACCCTTTTTTCAATTTACTAGAATTTAAGTACTATAGCCAGCCTGAAGTAATTTTTGGTGGGACAAACTCAAGCTTAATTGGAGATAGTTACTAATTTCTAATTTTTTAGCTGGCTGTGAGGAATTGTCATTTTAATCCGCCTAAAACTACAGTTAACAAGACGAGAAAAAGTACAGTTATTATTCCTAAGAGAAAGCTGCCAATAAATAAAACATTTTGCCGCTGTCGGGATCGAGGTCTTGATATCTTAAAGCCATAATTACCAATTCCTGAACCGTTATAAGGTGTTCTGTCGCTGTTAAGTTTGGTTTTAATTTCTTGCTGAACTTCCGAGTATTGATTGGTCAGATTTACAATTGTGTTTTCTTGGGACTCAATGGTTTTTTGCAGCTGGAAAACCTCTGAGGATAGATTGGACAAAGTATGATTTGCTTTAGCTGCTTCCCCAGGTAAAATAGAGTTGTTTTGCTGAATAGCAGTTGCAAATCCTAACTCTTGATGAGCAGAAGTAGAATTAAAATTGCTGACGTTTAAATGGATACTGTTATGTAATGTACCATCCCAATTACCTAGCATGGGTCCAATTTGAAAAAAGCCTTTTTCAGCTAAACGAATAACGTTGGTAATGTCTTTAATACTGGTGTTTTTGAGAATATAACCTCTAGAACCAGCTTTTAAAGCACGATCTAGCTGTTCTTTATCATCTTGAGTAGTCAGCAGTAAAACTTTAATTTGGGGAAAACGCTGGGTGATTCTTTCTGTCGCTTGAATTCCATCAATTTCTCCAGGCATATTAATGTCCATTAAAATAATGTCTGGCTGATGTTGCTCTGCTTTAGCGATTGCCATATCGCCATTATCAGCTAATCCTACTACTTGTATATCTGGTTCGCTAGATAAGTTTACTTTCAAAAACTCTCTAATACTAATTAGATCGTCAACTATAAGAACTGTGGTCATCTTCAAGAAAAATACTAAATATAAATAGCAAAACCAAATCAAAAGTTTCAGTAACTTTAAATCGACTAAATATTAGTCATTCAACTCTATTAACTAAGGATGAAAGGATTAAAAAAAAATTTATATGAATGAGTATTTAATATACTTGAAATTTGAGATACTTTGCAAGTACTTTTCTATTGCGCTCTTGAAGAGGGTAAAAACACTAGTATTTTTCACAGCACGATTTTTATACCATGTCAACTCATACCAAACTGCTGGCAAGATTACTGAGTATCATTATTCTTGTTAATCTAACTCTGACAAAGGAAAAATTTTTCAGTCTTAGAACTGCTTAGCTTTAGCCATTAGGTGACAAAATCAGCAAGTCAAAGAAATAATTAAATCTATTTCAATCTATTGACCATATAATAGAAGTCACTGCTAAAACGTAATAAAAATAAACATAAAGTAAACTAGTTCCCCCTAGTACATTTTACCCACTACAGGAGACAGTCCATGTTGCGACTCGAACACATCAGCAAAATTTATACCACAGGAGAGGTTCTTAAAGACGTTACCTGGGAGGTCAAATCTGGAGAAAGAGTTGGTTTAGTGGGGGTCAATGGTGCAGGAAAATCAACTCAGCTCAAGATAATTAGTGGCGAGATCGAAGCTACTTCAGGAGAAGTTATTCGCCCAACTAGCCTCAGGATTGCTTACCTGACCCAAGAATTTGAGGTGGAGCCGACTCGCACGGTTTATGAAGAATTCTGGACGGTTTTTATTGAAGCCAATGAGATCCAGCAGCAGATGAATCAGGTGCAGCAAGAGATGGAAACAGCCGATCCCGAACAGTTAGATCGCTTAATTAACCAATTGGATAAGCTACAGCGCAAGTTTGAGGCTCTAGAAGGATATACCCTGGACGCTCAGATTGAGAAAATTCTGCCAGAGATGGGATTTAGCTCCGAAGACGGCGATCGCCTGGTAAGCTCCTATAGTGGCGGGTGGCAAATGCGCATGAGTTTGGGAAAAATTTTGCTGCAAGAGCCAGACTTATTACTGCTCGATGAACCGACTAACCATCTAGATTTAGAGACGATTGAGTGGTTAGAAAACTATTTACGGGGTATCAATACGCCGATGGTAATTGTCTCCCATGACCGTGAGTTTCTTGACCGTCTTTGTACCAAAATCGTGGAAACCGAGCGGGGTGTTTCTACTACCTATCTTGGTAACTACTCAGCTTATCTACAACAAAAAGCAGAAGCACGATTGGCGCAGGGATCGACCTATGAGCGACAGCAAAAAGAAATTGCCAAACAGCAAGAATTTATTGAGAAGTTTAGAGCCAGCGCAACTCGAAGCACCCAAGCCAAAAGTAGAGAAAAGCAGCTAGAAAAGGTTGAGCTGGTAGAAGCGCCAGTGGCAAATCTGAGAACTCTTAAGTTTCGTTTTCCTCCCTCTCCTAGAAGTGGCAGAGAAGTATTAATTATTGAGGATCTAGTTCATGCTTATAACAACAATATATTATTCTTGGGCGCAAATTCAACTATTGAAAGAGGCGATCGCATTGCAATTTTAGGTCCAAACGGTGCGGGAAAGTCTACCCTGCTAAGAATGGCGATGGGTATGGAAAAGTTTGATGAGGGCAAAATTGAACTTGGTAAGCACAATGTAATTCCAGGTTATTTTGAGCAAAATCAAGCCGAAGCCTTGGATTTGAGTAAAACCGTAATGGATACCATTCATGATGAGGTTCCTGATTGGAAAAATGAGCAGGTTCGGACTTTACTCGGACAGTTTCTCTTTAGTGGGGAAACCGCCTTCAAAAAAGTTGACGCATTGAGCGGTGGCGAGAAAGCACGGTTAGCTCTAGCCAAAATGCTGCTTAAGCCTGCTAACTTATTAATTTTAGATGAGCCGACTAATCATTTAGATATTCCTGCCAAGGAGATGTTAGAAGATGCTTTACAGAATTATGACGGAACGGTACTAATTGTCTCCCACGATCGCTATTTTATTTCTCAGACTGCTAACAAAATTGTGGAAATTCGCGATGGAGAATTAGTTGCTTATCCTGGAGATTATCATTACTATCTCGACAGAATTGCCGAAGAAAAAGAAAAAGCTCGACAGCAAGCTGAAGTTGAACTAAAAGCAGCCAAGAAAGAAGCTAAACAGGCTAAACAAGCCGAGAAAAAGAAACACAAACAGAAAAAAGCTAAGGCTTAATCTCTTTGATATTATCTGTTGAGTAATTTCGCTCCATCTATCTAAAATGGAATTACTCAGCAGTATCTAAAAGCTGATGGCTGTCCTAAAGGATCTGTCCTAACCCTTTAGGGCATATCGCGTCCTTCGCGTCATAGCTGATAGCTAACAACCGATAAATTAAAAGACCATGACTTAGACTAACTGCACTAAAATGAACTTGAACCAACAGTTACAGCTCATTATCAACGATGCAGCGGATTATGGCGTACCGCCTCCAGTAATCGAAAAAGCGAATCGCTCCAGTCTTAAAATTATTTGCAGAACAACTTCAGCATCTTGAATATTATGTATTGCAAAATCTAGCAGAAGATTGGGTTCTCACTACGATTGCTAACTCTAAATTACAGTCCGAGAAAAAGGTGATTTATGCTTTTACCTCTGTTCAAGATGCCGCAGCTTTCCAAGGTAAAGCCAATCCAGATTTATTGGCAATGCCCATTCCAGTAGTACAGCTTTTGTTCCGACTGTTTTCTCTCCAGCAGGTAGACAGCATAATTTTTCTCGAAAATTCGTCAA
>CAVRWR010000210.1:0-4842 GCA_963724445.1 uncultured cyanobacterium
TTGACTAATGAGAGACTTAACCCTAGTAGATAACTCAACTCGATTTAGTGGTTTGAGTAAAACATCACTCCCTCCTGCCTCCATTGCCCTGATTCGATCTTCTCTACTATCGGTTAGGGTGGTAAAAACAATTGGTATATTAGCAGTACGATAATTTTCCTTTAGCTGACGGCACAGAGTAAAGCTATTCACCTGCCGCATCATCGCATCCAGCAAAATCAAATCTGGCTGTTGTTCTAAAATGCCAGCAGAAATCGTAACTGAACTGTCTGCCTCAATTACTTCATAACCATCTAAAGACAGGAGGTCGAACGCAGTCATTCGACTTAAAGGATTTTCATCGACTATCAGAATTTTAGCAGTCGTCAAATTAGAGTTATTACTCACAAGAGAACCTACTTTAGTAGCTAAAGGAAACCCGCCGACTTCTTTCATTATTTTCTTAGTTCTGGAAAATTTTGGATATGAATAGCTAAATAACCAATACCATTTTTGCCTAAATCCATACCAAATATATCAAGTTAGAGTGTTAGCTTTTGTATTCCATAGCTGCTCATCTCAGTCTAACTCGGACTTTCATAGTAAAGACAAAATTAATACAAAGTTTTTAAATTGCCATTAATACACATTATGAAGGTTAATTTTTAGTTTGCGATCGGGCATAATACTGAGTTCGTACTAGATTCTAACTGGTTAAAATGAGTTTATTTTCCATAATTAAGTGATTTTACGGTGATATATAAGTTAAATATTTAACCTTTGCCAACGTTTACGCCACTGAGATGCAGACTCTAAATCACAGGTCTGTTGTTCCTGTAATCGATTGCCGATAATTAGTTCTGACTTAGCTTGTAAGGTGCGATCGCGATAGGGAATTGCCGCGCGAGTGTGCAGATGTTCTTCTTCTCTCAGGGACAGTAATGGTAAACTTTTATACTCAAAAGCAGCAATTGTTCCAGGAGAATTTCTGCCAGCGCCATAAATAGAGCCGATTTTAAACCCATTACATAGCAAGGCGCTACGAACAGCCGCGGAGCAAGAATAAGTTGCCAATCTTCCTGTAGGTGCTAAACACTGAGCCACTAGAGCCATAAATTCAACCGTCCATAGCTGGGGACACTTGGGGGGAGAGAAGGGATCTAAAAATATAGCATCTACCTTGATATTTTCTTGGATTACCAGCTCAATTGTTTGCCTAGCATCACCTAATATTAGTGTGGCATCCAAAAGTTTCTCAGAAACTTTAGATTTATTTGATAATTCGGCTAAAAGCCTTGGCACAGGAGCTTGCCAATCCATCAGAAGATTTTGCTTTACCGCCTGAAGCGGAATATCAACCGCTATTTCCAGCGCAATTAGCTTGACGTGACATTGAGGGTTGACAGACCAAATCGCCTCCAGCGCCGCAGCACTGTTGTATCCTAAGCCATAGCAGATATCAAGGAGGCAAATAGTTGATTGTTGTCTAGCTAGCTGTTCGAGCAGGCAGGGTTCAATATATCTTACCAGGGCTTCTTGTCTGGCGCCGAAGGATGAATGAAACGTTTCTTGGAACTCTTGGGAGAAGAATGTATAAGAACCATCTTGAGTTAGTTTGGGAATGAATTGGCGATCGCTCATGGCAGGATTAATTCCAGGTAGATTCTGTAGACCTAGCTTAGGGCAAATATTAGACCTTGAGATATTCCTTAGGAAACAGGTTAATCTTAGAATAGAGGCTAATCTCGAAATTATGGTTAGCGATCGCCTGGCATTCAATGACCGAGATACCAAGTCAACCTAAACTGTTTCAAGCTGACAAATTAAATTTAGCTTCCCTTTCAGCATATTTAACCGATCGCCTTAATCGTCTGCAACCCTCACCAGAAGCCCTGGTCTTAATTGTGGCTTTGATTATTGGCGGAAGTACGAGTTTGACTGTGGTTTTGTTTCGCTATCTGATCGATCTGATTCAAACTTGGAGTTTTCAGCGATTATTAGGCATAATTTCCGTTTGGGGAGGCTGGACATTACTGTTAATTCCTACTTTGGGCGGGGCGATCGTCGGCACGATGAAATGGCTGTTTCCCCAGGTATTAGGTCAGGATTTTTATACCTTGTTAAAAAGCACTAGAGAGCAGAAAATTGCCCCATGGCGACCTGCTCTGAAAATGCTAGCAGCCTCTATTTCTCTGGGGACGGGAGCTTCTTTAGGACCAGAAAGTCCCAGTGTGGAAATTGGGGCAAATATTGGGATTATTCTGGCACAGTTGTTTCAAGTGTCTAAAGACCGCTATCGGTTACTGTTGGGTGCGGGGGCAGCGGCAGGATTAGCGGCAGGTTTTAATGCGCCGATTGCTGGAGTTTTTTTTGCCTTAGAAGTAGTTTTAGGTACGGTGTTTACCACTCCCGCAGCTAGTCTAATTTTACTGTCGGCATTTATTAGCGCCGCGATCGCCTCTTCGATTTTAGGAGTCCATCCAGCTTTAGAGTTGCCAACTTACCAAGTTTTCAGCCATTGGGAATGGTTATTTTACTTGGGATTGGGGTTACTCGCTAGCCTGGTGGCATTTACCTATACCCAAGCCATTAAGTTGGCACAGGCTATGTTTCGCGGGGAGGTCACTGGTTTACAGTGGTTGGGCAAATTACCGATCTGGCTCAAACCCGTCCTGGGGGGGATACTTCTGGGTACAGTAGCCTTGAGCTTACCTCAAGTTTTAGGGGTAGATTATGGCACCGTAGAGCAGATTTTAACGGGAAGACAATTTTCTCTGACTCTGTTGTTTTGGCTGCTCATAGTTAAATTAATCGTTACCGCCATTAGTTTAGGTAGCGGTTTCGTTGGCGGAGTTTTTGCTCCAGCTATATTTTTAGGGGCTTGTTTGGGTTCAACCTACGGTAATATTTTGGCTTTAATCGTGCCGCCAGAATTAGTCATTGCCCCGCCCCCTGCTTATGCCATCGTCGGCATGGCTGCTGTTTTAGCAGCAAGCGTTAACGCACCGTTAACTGCGATCGCCTTACTGTTTGAGCTGACGCAAAATTATTCGATTATCCTACCCTTAATGGCAGCGGTGGGGGTTAGCGTTTGGCTGATTGGTCTGATTCAAGCTCAACAAGCGATCGATGGCTTAAATCTTCAGCAAATGGGCTTGAACTTAGAAAAACAGGATGAACGAAAGCTGCTAGGACAAATATCTGTAGATGTAATGATGTCCAGTTCTTATTTAACATTGTCTCAATCTTTATCCGTATTAGAGGCTGGTGCGACTATTTTGAGCAACAAATGTCATACTGCTTTAGTAATCGACCCACAGGAGCAATTAGTTGGGGTTGTTACTCTTGCCGATATTCAACGCCATTTGCTCGAACTCCAACAAGAATCAGAATTAGAGCTAGAGCGATCGCTGCTACAGGATATCTGCACCGTAGAAGTTCTCTGTACCTATCCTGAAGAACCAATCAGTTCAGCTTTAGAGCGTATGGGAACCAGGGGTTTATATTTGCTGCCAGTAGTTGAGCGGAACAACCCGCATCAGATTTTGGGCGTAATCAGTAAAGAACAAATATATTTAGCTGAAGACTTGATTTCCACTCAAGCCGCGCTCGATTCATATCTAGCTTATTCCTGGAAAAATAAATCTTTCCTTAATTAATACATTTAATACATTGATTAATTAATTCCTCTACACCACTTACGGGAAAGATTGGCACTCCTAACTTTTGACTGACATCAGCAACGGTTAAATCATCGAGAAATTTAGTATCATCATGTTTTAGCATCAAGGATGGCAAGAGGATTCCATCCCCCAAATCTCTTTTGGGTAAACCTGCGAGTAGATCCTGTCCTGTCAACAAACCTGTGACGGTGATCTCCTGTCCCCAATATTGACTATTGAGCGCGACTAGATCGATGTCTAGTCCCGATACTTGATTTAGCTGCTCTACTAACGGCTCAAAAGCCTGTTCTACTGCATTCCCGACGACCCAGATATATCTCCGAGGTTGGGCGATCGCTTTGGGCAGCATTGCTTGAGCTTTAGTCTGAAACTGTTTGAGAAATAGACGAATTGAACCGACACCATTGCCAATTTGAGGATAGTCTTCATAATGGGACTCTGGGGGAACATCTTGACGGGCAATCAGAAACCATTCATCCGCTAACCAAGCAAAGGTACTGCCAAACTGTAGTTTAAATTTTGCCTGTAACTGCTGTACCTGCTCGATCACTTCCACTGCTTTTGCCTGACTTACAGGGACTAATTCATCTTCTGTCGGGCGAAACCGAGTTAAGCCTACGGGAACTACCGCAGCCGAAGCCACTGCGGGAATATCTCCCTGATGAAAGGAGGCTAAATCTAGGAGAGTTTGTTCTAGATGTTTACCATCGTTGATTCCAGGACAGACGACTACCTGAGCGTGTATCTGCAAACGCCGTGACTGAAACCATTGAAGCTGAGACATAATTAGCCCCGCGCGATCGCTTTTCAATAGACGAGTTCTAATATCTGGTTCAGTAGTATGTACCGAGACAAACAGGGGAGAAAGGCGCATCTGTTCAATCCGCCGCCATTCTTTTTCTGTCAGGTTGGTTAGGGTAAGATAACTGCCGTAGAGAAAGCTCAGACGATAATCATCATCTTTCAAGTAAAGACTTTGCCGTTTACCTGGGGGCTGCTGATCGATAAAGCAAAAAGGACAGTGATTGTTACACTGCATCAGACCATCAAATAAAGCCGTTTCAAACTCTAAACCCAGATCGTCGTCATAATCTTTTTCAATCTCAATTTGATGGATATCTCCAGAGGTATCCACCACCTCTAGTTCGAGAAACTCATCGCTACACAAGAAACGGTAGTC
>CAVRWR010000211.1:0-19166 GCA_963724445.1 uncultured cyanobacterium
GAGTATTAAACTGTAAATCTCTACGAGATGCTTCTGGATATTGCGGTTCGAGCGATCGCGCTGCAATAACATTGTGAATATGAGCTTGATTTTCCCGCTTTAATTTCTGTAAAAAGTCCTTTTCCGGCTCTTGTTGCTGTGAGTCGCCGTGTATTTCTAAAAAGGTGCGACGATTACAGCGTTTGTAATTTAGCAGCAGGTGGTCAGAGATTAGCATTAGGCAAGCAGCAAGAAAAAATAGTAGTGAATGATAATTCCCTGCCTTGCTGCCATAGGACAGCATTAATATTGACCCAAAGATTACGTCGCTGAATTTTTAAGGAAGAATGTGGATATACTAACAATGGTTCGCCACAGAGCAAGATATTACTTATGACTAATAGTTTATCTAAAACAGACCTCAAAGAACACCGTCAGCAATTTCCAGGATTAATCAACAAGAGTTATTTTAATTTTGGCGGTCAGGGGACAATGTCCGAAACTGCATTACAGGCAATTATCAATACCCATAAATATATTCAGGAAGTAGGTCCTTTTTCTGGTCAGATTAATACCTGGCTTACTAATCGAGTTAACTTATTGCGTAAAGCGATCGCCTCTGAATTAGAGACAACTCCAGAAACCATTACCATTACCGAAAACGTTACCGCAGGTTGTAATATTGCCCTATGGGGAGTAGATTGGCAAGAAGACGACCAGATCCTGATGACGGACTGCGAACACCCAGGAATTATCGCCACGGTAGCAGAAATTTCACGACGGTTTGGGGTAGAAGTTAAGATCTGTTCGATCGCGGATACTTTAAATCATGGCGACCCCGTAGAAGTCATTCACAGTAATTTAACGGAGAATACTCGCCTAGCAGTATTAAGCCATTTACTTTGGAACACTGGACAGGTCTTACCCCTCAAAGCGATCGCCCAAGCTTGTCATAATTATCCTGCTAATAAAAAGATCGCAGTCATGGTAGATGCGGCTCAATCCGTTGGTTCCCTCGATCTAAACTTACCTGAACTAGAAATTGATTATTATGCCTTTACGGGACATAAATGGCTCTGTGGTCCTGCGGGAGTCGGCGGACTCTATATCAGCGAGGATGCCTTTGCCGAGTTAAACCCTACTTTCATCGGCTGGCGCGGGGTAGAAATGGATGCTCAAGGAAAACCCATCACCTGGAAACCAGATGGAACCAAGTTTGAAGTTGCTACTTCCGCTTATCCTGAATATGAAGGCCTAAGAAGCGCGATCGCCATCCATCAAGAATGGGGTCACAAAAGCGATCGCTATCAGAGAATTTGTGAATTGAGTAATTATCTCTGGTCAGAGTTACAGAACATTGAACGAGTTAGCTGTTTGAAAAATACTCCTCCCGAAGCAGGATTAGTTTCTTTTCAGGTTGCAGGAGTTGAACATAAAGAACTAGTTGATGCTTTAGAAAAACAGGGTTTTCTGCTCAGGACAATTGCCGATCCTGACTGTATACGTGCCTGTGTCCATTATCTAACCTTGCCCGAAGAGATTGATAGTTTGTTGACGGTAATTAAAGAAAATATTTAAAAACAAGTCTTCTGATGAATCTGTAACGGAAAAAAAGCGATCGCCTAACTTGATTATGCAACGTGCTAGAAGATAATGTAAGAGTGAATAAGCAAAGAAGTAGGCTTAAAGACTAATGCCGTTATTAATTTTGGTTGCTGAAGACGATCCAGGGATTCGCTTGTCTGTTAGCGATTATTTAGAACTCCAGGGATATTCCGTAGTTGCCGCAGAAAATGGTCAACAAGCAATGGCGATGATGGAAAAATATCATCCCCATCTGGTAATTTCTGATATTAGAATGCCCTACAAAAATGGCTATGATTTAATCAAAAGTATTCGCAAACTACCTAAATATCGTTTATTACCAGTAATTTTGTTGAGCGAGCGTCGTAATACCACCGATCGCATCAAAGGATACCAGGTAGGCTGTGATATGTATCTGCCTAAACCTTTTGAAGTGGATGAGTTGGGGGCAATTATTCGGAATCTATTAGAGCGATCGCAAATTATTCATTCGGAATTGAGATTTTCTCATAGCGAACCTTCTGAACCAACAAAAGTCGATTACTCAAATTCGCCTGAAAACTCTAATATTGAGGTTAGCGATGATTCGATCAAAAAGGAACAGCTAGAGCTAACTAAGCGAGAACAAGAAGTGTTAGAGCTATTAATGAAAGGTTATTCCAATATAGAAATTGGGCATAGATTGTATCTTTCCCACCGTACGATTGAAAAGTACGTCAGTAGTCTATTACGCAAATCAGAACGCAACAATCGTATCGAGCTAATTCACTATGCAATGGAACATCATTTAGTGTAATTACTCCACCACAGCTTTGCGATCGAAAACTAGCTAGATCTGAGTAACTGTGCCAGAGTAAACTATGCCCCGTTTCGCATCCAGAGTTAAGATTGCCCCCTCGCGAATGACTTCTGTCGCGTTTTTAAATCCAACAATTACAGGAATACCTAGGCGCAAACCAATTACCGCCGCATGACTAGTAATATCAGCTTCCTCGGTAATTATTCCCGAGGCTTGGCGAATGATATCAACAAATTGGGCATTGGTTGAAGGAGTTACTAATATTTCACCAGGATTAAAGTCATTAATATCTCTGGCACAATTAGCGACTCTTGCCCGACCAGTGATCGCTCCCTGCCCGATCCCAGAACCTTCTCCTAAAATCGCTTTAACCAATTCAACTTTAATCAAATCGGTCGATCCTGCTACACCCTGAAGAGTTCCCGCCGTCATAACCACTAGATCCCCCGCAGACAACAACTTTTTTTCCTGAGCCACGTTAATTGCTGCTTGAAAGGTTTGAGTTGCCGAAGAAAGGTCTAATACCAATAGTGGCTTGACACCCCAAACCAACTGTAGTCTTCGGGAGACATAGACATGGGGAGTAATAGCTAGAATCGGCGTTTTTGGTCTAAATTTTGAAACATTGCGAGCCGTTGCGCCAGTTTTGGTCAAGGTCATAATTGCTGCTGCATCCAATTGAGAAGCAATCTGCCCTACCGCAGCCGAGATAGCATGGGTAATCGAGCGTTTAGTTCGTTTGAGGTTGTTGGTTTGTTGCTCTTGCTCAATTCGACAGGCGATCGTCGCCATAGTTTCCACGGCTTCGACGGGATAATCTCCAACCGCAGTCTCGTTAGATAGCATTACTGCATCGGTGCCATCTAAAATAGCGTTAGCCACATCCGATACTTCAGCGCGGGTCGGACGAGGATTATTTACCATGCTGTCTAACATCTGGGTCGCGGTAATAATTGGTATTCCCAATCTATTTGCCGTCGCAATCAAACGTTTTTGTAGAATTGGTACGTCTTCTGCTGGTAGCTCTACCCCCAGATCTCCCCTGGCTACCATTACTCCATCACACAGGGTCAGAATAGCATCCATCTGTTCGATCGCCTCGTGTTTTTCAATCTTGGCAATTACAGGAATAGATTTACCAGCACTAGCAATCAAATCTTTTATTTCCAGGATATCCTGGGGGTTGCGAACAAAACTCAGGGCAATCCAGTCAACACCCTGATCTAAACCAAACATTAGGTCTTCGCGGTCTTTTTGAGTCAGTGCTTTTACCGACAGACAGACACCAGGAAAATTGACCCCTTTATTGCTGGAAAGAACTCCACCGACAACGACTCGACAATGAAGATCCTGGTTAGCGAGGTCTATTCTCTCTACTTTCATTTCCACCTTGCCATCATCGAGCAAGATAGTGGCATTTTCAGGCACTTCCTGAGCCAATTTTGCATAGCTAATGTAACCAATATCCTGATTACATTCAACTTCTTGACGACTAGTAAGGATGTACGGGTCACCTTTTTTTAGCTGAATTTTCCCAACCGCGTACTTACCCAAGCGAATTTTGGGACCCTGTAAATCTTGTAAAATGCCAACTGGCTGATCTAGCTCGAAAGCAGTCTGTCTAATCAAGCGTATTGCCTTCTGATGATCTTGTTGAGTACCGTGGGAAAAGTTAATCCTTAAAGTGGTTGCTCCCGCCTTGATTAACTGGCGTAAAATATCGGGATTTAATGTAGCTGGTCCCACTGTGGCAACAATTTTTGTCCGACGCGGATTATTTGACGATGGCATTACTTTTCTGCTCTCGATTTACTGGATTTACTTCCGTTGGCTGCATCATGGCGACTTAGAGGATGAATCTCGAAGTTTCAGTCGTCAGCTTAGTTTACAACACAATAATTCCTCTCAGCACATTTTTTCCATCGATTGAAAAATCAACTATGGTTGCAGATTGAATAATCAATCATTAATTTAGTTACCAAGGTAACTTTTAGGTGCTTAATTAGAGCGTTCTAGTTTTTCATATTTTTCGTCTCCCTTGGTTTCATGAGAGCTTACTAGCCAGAAATTTCTTGCCCGCCTAAAATTATGAATTACTTTGAATAAAGTAAGTTTAACCCTAGCCAATGAAAAGATAAAAATTAATAGGAGTTAAAAACAAAATTATCGATCGCATAAATAGCTTTACTACTTTTTAGTCGGTAAGCTAAACTTATTTTCAATCGATTTGATTTTTTAGACTTAAATACACTTATTATCTTGGTATTTTTATATATTCTATATGTTCAAAAAAAGCGATATCCTCCCCCTAACCCTAGCTTTTGTCTCTACCTTACTTCTTGTCGGTATGGGATTTTTGTGGTTGACTAAATCCAATCTGATGAAATCTACTGTAGCGAAAAATGTTAATCAAGACGGTTCTTTGAATCTTGCTGATGTCGAACCCAAAGATTCTAACTCTTCTGTATCTATATCAGCTAATCCTGACATCTCTAAGCAGGCTTTTACAACTCCCGACATCGTTCCTCAAGGAACTTCAGTCAATATCAATGGTTCGAGCAAAGTAATTCAGGTCAATCGTGTGTTGAGAAAAAACTTTCATCGGAAATTTCCTGGCACAGTTGTCAATATTGATGCGGATGGTAATGAAGTAGGAATAAATTTATTAGCATCGGGAGACATTGATTTAGCTGCTACAGATCGTCCCTTAAATGAAGCTGAAAAAGCTTCGGGTTTAGTAGAGATGAAAATCAATCATTCCAGTGCAGAGGATAAAGTCAACCAAGATCTCTATTATGTGTATCGTGAACCAGCTAATTCAGCAGTAGAGACTTTTCTGGGATACGCGCTTTCTTCCGAGGGACAACAAGTAATTACTAAACATTAAGTTACTGCCAATTAATCTTACTTTACTCGGATTCCTGTAAGGGTGCAGCCAAGTTTTGAGGCATTGACAGATCGATTCGCGATCCTCGATCGTAAATTTCAATATCCCACTGTCCTGCTCGATTTCCCTCAAAAGAAACAAAGCGTCCATTGCCGCTGATGCTAGGATGACGGACTTCTCCAATAAAATTATTGGTTAAATTCTGACTTTTTGCCGTTAAGCGATCGTACAAATATATATCAGATTTACCCAACTGTTCTGAGCAATAAACGATATACCTTCCATCGGCACTAATGTCTGCTTGGGACTGCATACTGCCAGGTTGATTTAATCCAGGAAGTTTTATGCTACGCTGACGCTGAAGATCGTAGAGATACACGTTACGTTTAGCATTGCGATCGCTGGTATAAATTAAGTAAGCACCATTATAAGAAAAATTAGGAGTTCCTTCTGCGGCAAAAGAATTTAATGTGGCATTAAGGCTTTGTGTAGGCGGGGTAATATATCGAGAATTCTGACAACTAGCCAAAACAACTACTGAGGTCGCCAGAAAGATTCTAAACAAATGTTGTTTAAGACACCACTTCATTATGACGCAGGGTTGCACTACTGTCTGGTAAAGAACAACAGTTTACATTATCAAGACAAACTTTTCCCCATTGCAAAGACCAACGAACTAATTCAACGCGATTAATAGCACCAGTTTTCTTTAAAATATTGCTGATGTGATTATCAACAGTTCTTTTACTGATTTCTAGTCTCTGAGAGATTTTATGATTGCTCAAGCCAGTAACCACCAGCTCAACAATTTCTAATTCTCGGGTTGACAACAATGCTTCTTGACTAATCTCAGCTTCCATTAATACCACCAAGTATATCTACTTATTACTACCTATATTTATTCTATGAGGTAAAGTTTCTATTTGATAATTATTAATGTGACAAATGAATTATTCTTTAACAATTTCGCTAAACTTTGTAAGGTATTGCTAACTATGATTGCAGATCATCAATATTTCTTCACTTAACTTTTGTCAAATATTTGACTCTAGGATGATTAAAACAAGGTTATTGTAGGTGTGAAGCCCTGTTTGCCAATTGATTTGGCAATACCAAATTTTGGTAGATTTAGGCGATTGAGCTAGAGAATCTTTGAGTCGATCTAGTTGCCTGTCCTAGGTTGCTATAGACTGAATTATTAGTGCAGAATAATCCTCAGCGTTGAGATGCCTAGCTTCACACTACAGATACAACGGATATAACTTAGTCTCATTCGCTACAATTCGCTAAAATTCAAGCATTTTTGAGCAGATTCTTGACTAAATTATCTTTAACCATCATCTGACGAAACATTTCTAACAAGTATTCTTGAGCTTGCTCTTTACTCAAACCCTGCACTTGCTCTTGAAGCACCTTTAACTTGAACTGCTGTTCCATACTCAGTTGAGTAGATAAATCCATTGGCTTTACTCCTGGTTCTAAATAAGTACTCAGCCTGTATAAATATTATTTTTTCTATTTTTTCAGTTGCTAAGTAGTTGATTTGGAATAAATCTAGCATTGACACTATAAAAAGTCCATTGTGTCAAGGATTAATTAATCAAAGCAATAAAAAGTTATAAAATACTTATGAGTAAGGGAGAATTTTGGTGTATTTTGATGCGGAAAAAATATAAAAATAGACTATGCAGCAGAAAATGCGCTTGATTATCGATATAGTAGTTAGATAAGCGATAAATAAAGATTATATGACCATGAATTCCATAAAAGACGCAAAAGATTTTTTTCAACGGAGTGCGGGAAAATGGCGATCGCAACGTACTACGCACCACTTGCCTTTCAGAAGAGCCGAAAGCGGGGGGTCAGAAATTAGCGTTGAGTTTTTGGAGGCTGGGAATGAAAAGATTGCCGCAATATGTGCGATGCACAATATAGATTCGCAGACAGCGATCGGTGGTGCCTTTGTTAGCTGGGATGGTTCAATGGCTTGGGATAAAGAGAATGAAGAACATCAAGGAACTACGGTGTTTGCTCTAATTCCCGACTCAGAAGATCTTCGTAAGGGAAAACTATTAAGAGAACGAGGATATGCCGAGATTGTTCCCGTAGCAGGAGAATATCATCTGGATTCTGAAGACGGTTTAGTGCTAGTTACCGAATATGAAACCATGAGTATTATTGAACGCTTTTGGTTTGTCAGTCCTGATTTACGCCTAAGAAGTAGTACTGTCAAAAGATTTGGTGGATTCAATACAGCGACTTTCTGTGCAGAGTCTCGCGTAACTACAGAGAATGCCTCCGAACCCACAGCCGAAAATATTGCCGAAACTGACGAGAGAGCATTTGCTATTTCGGGATGGTAATTGATCAGCGATCACAGATTACTGACTGACTGCTGGGCATTTTCTAAATATTCACTAAATATTCAATATTTGTGATTGTTTTTGCCATGCTTACCCTACAATTTACTGCTGACTTCTTACGAAGTAGCGTTACGCTAATTAATCTGTAATATTTTGTTACCGTTGTTTATTTGCCATCCCTGTCTAACGTTATGATTGGGACTAACGAATTTTAATATATTTCACAATAAACGGAGGTTTTGACTTGCCTATTCCCCTATTAGGTTATAAGCCTAGCTCTCAGAATGTACGTGTTGCAGGATACGACATTGGCGGCGATGACCAACCCAAAATTTACTCAACAGAGAATTTACTTTCTCTGTCTGAAATGAATGAGTTGATCGAAGCAGCATATCGTCAGATATTTTTCCATGCTTTTCGCTCAGATCGGGAAAGATTTCTAGAATCTCAGTTGCGTAACGGTCAAATTACCGTTCGTGACTTTATTCGAGGACTTTTACTATCAGAAACTTTTCACAACAGCTTCTACGTCAAAAATAGCAACTATCGCTTTGTAGAGCAATGTATCCAAAGAGTTTTGGGTCGTGATGTTTATAACGAAAGAGAAAAAATTGCTTGGTCAATTAAAGTAGCCACTAAAGGTATCGAAGGATTCGTAGACGAACTGCTTGACAGTGACGAATACATGGAGAATTTTGGTTACGATATGGTACCTTTTCAACGTCGTCGAGTACTTGCTAGTCGCGATCAAGGTGAACGTCCATTCAACATTACTTCTCCCCGTTATGACGAATACTATCGCGCTATTTTAGGCTTCCCCCAAATCATTTGGCAAAGCGAAGTTCGCTCTTACAAACCCCAAGAAGATAAACCAAGGGCAGGTAGCCCAGCTTTGTATATGGATATGGCTCGTAGCTTACCTAGCCGTGCCAATGCACCTAGCTCTGCTTCTGTGTCTAATATCAACTACATGTCCAAAGTTCCTTATCGTAAGACTACTTGAGTTTAACTTCAAGATTAAATTCAAGGGTTTGCGGTTCACCCTTCGGGGTAACTTCCAAACAAGAGGGAAAGTTAAAAATTAGCTTAATGATTTTGCAAGAAATTATGTTGTTAATTTATGACCTCCCTCTTTTTAATTGCTTTTTATTCCTGCATGGAAACAGATGTTTCTCATGCATAATTATTTTATGTTTATAATTATATTATTCGCTTATACTTAATTAGCAAGGTATCTGTAGTACAAGCTTATACGATAATAGCTTTAACTTTTGGTAGTCAAATTTGGTCAAACAAAATTAATTGATTTGGTTGGATATGCTCAAAAAGTATTGTCGTTAACATAAGTTTGACTTAAGTACTTGCATGCCAATATTTACCAATTTTCAAATTGCGTTCGATTACAGTAAAATTTTTAGGCTTTCATTTCAACATTTTGTAATGATAGATTTCTGGTGTTAAGGCATCTGTTTATTGGTTTATTGTATAAACGCAGATGAAATTTAAAAATAGAATAAGACGATTTGAAAATATAGTTAAAATGCCACAGGTATCAAGAAGTAACAGATCTTTGTATCTAGTAATCTTAATGCCAATTGTGTTGAATTTGTTGGCTACTATTGGCATAATTGAGTATTGCTCAATTAAAGCAACCGATAAAAGTATTGATAATCTTGTCGATCATTATGCCAATGATATTAGCGATCGCTTGTTGTCCCATCTAGCTAGTTCCGATGATCGTCTAAGCAAATCTTCTGCCCAAATCTCTACTCAAAAAATCGATCGGTATTTAGCAGAACTAAAGTTTAGCTATTCATCTCAAGTAGCAGTTATCAATCGAGACGGTTCAGTTATTGCGGATAACTTTAAAAATTTAGCAGGTAACTCCCCAGTCAGTAGCCAAGATCTGTCGAGGTCTTTGCTCCAAGAATTTGATACATTTTCCCGACCCAATCAACCTCAAGCAATAAGTCTGACCATTAAGCAGCAGGATTTTGTCGGACAAATAAGACCTTGGCACAATCAAGAACTGGGTACTAACTGGTTAGTGGTAATTATTCCGAGATCCCAATTATTGCTTGAATCGGTAACTAGGCAAGGCAATCAACTCGAAAAATATTTTATCTATATATTGTCAGCTATTCCTTCTGGTTTATTAACTTGTTTTTGGCTAACTCGATCGCTCAAAAACTGGAATCAATTGAGAGATCAAGAAGACGTTTCTGAAGCTGTATCACAGCAGCAGAATTTAGCATTGAACAATTACCGCGATCTAGCCATAGAAAAAGCAGCTCAAACAGTTCATCCTGAGCCATATATTTTGTTGGCGAACATGAGTCACGAACTGCGATCGCCTTTAAATGCCATCTTGGGGTTTGCTCAAATTATGGAGCAAGAGTTATCAACGACGGAAGCTAGTCAAGAAAATTTAGCCATTATCAATCGTAGCGGCGAACATTTATTATCAATTATTAACGATGTAGTTGACCTGGCTAAAATTGAAATAAATCGATTAACTTTAGAACGCAATAAGGTTGATTTTCAGGCTTGGTTAAACAACATCGAACAGAGCCTTCAGTTTCTCGCTCGCGATCGAGGCTGGGAATTCTCTTTGATTAGACAACACAATCTGCCTCAGGGTATATGTATTGATGAGCGTAGACTACGTCAGATTTTGAGAAATCTAATCGATTATTGTCTGTTTGAATCCACGCCAAGCACAAAGACCAGTACCAAGATAAGTGTTCGAGTTACCTCTAGCAGTCTAGAAACAGAGGCAAGTCAGCAAAACTCTAGCACAAAGCATAACCTTCTGTTTGAAGTGGAGAATACCGCTGCCGCCCTTAATTCTTCAGAATTAGCCAGTTTATTCGATCCAATAGCTAGAGTAAGACAAGAACAAGAATCTACTGCCAGTAGTTCTTTGAGCTTACCCCTTAGCCGTAAGTTGGCTCAGTTGATAGGAGGGGATATTAGCGTCAGCCACAGCAGCATTTCAGGAACGGGCATTTTATTTAATCTAGAGATTCAAGCAGAAAGTACCCAAGCTCAAGCATCGCAAATTCAGTCTAACCTCAGAAGAATTATCGGTCTGGAATCAAACCAGACCAAATATCGAATTTTGATTGTAGACGACTCTAAAACTAACCGCATGATTATGTCCAGATTATTAGAGCCAGTTGGTTTTGAAATTGAAGAAGCAGTCAACGGTAAAGAAGCGATCGATATCTGGTTACGGTGGCAACCCCATATGATTTGGATGGATTTGAGAATGCCTGTAATGAATGGTTATGAGGCAACAGAACGAATAAAATCCTATTCTCAAACCTGGCATACGTCGATTGTGGCATTGAGTGCCAGTACCTTGGAAGAAGAAAAATCACTGTTTCAAGCTGCTGGATGTGACGATTTTGTCGGTAAACCCTGTTCAGAAAACGTTATCTTCGACAAAATCGCTCAACATTTAGGAATACGCTATGTATATGAGGCAGATAACCCGACATCGCAAAATGATTTTAAGTCCGAATTTAAATTGACGGCAGATACATTGAGAATCATGCCCGATCAATGGTTAAATCAATTGGAATTGGCAGCATCAATGTTAGATCGAGATACACTTAGTCAGTTGCTGCAACAAATTCCTTCAGAACATGGTGATTTTAAAAATGCGCTGCAAAAGCAAATTAATAACTTTGATTTTGATGAAATTCTTAGTCTGATAACAAGTAGTAAAAGTAATTTATTCCCACCTACGTAAAAAAATGACGATCTCTATTTCAGCCAAAGAAATTAGCATCTTAGTGGTCGATGACATTGCTGATAATTTGCAGATCTTAGAATCTACTTTAAGTAAGCAAGGATATCAGGTACGCTGCGCCAAAAATGGTTCTATGGCATTACGAGGTGCGGAGACCATTCTGCCCAATCTGATATTATTAGACATTAAAATGCCTGGTCTTGATGGTTATCAAGTATGTCAAAAATTAAAGGCGAATAAATATACCCGCGATATCCCGATTATTTTTCTTAGCGCTTTAGATGATGTTTTAGACAAGGTTAAAGCTTTTGAAGTCGGCGGAGTCGATTACATCAGCAAGCCGATTCAGGTTAAAGAAGTCTTAGCTTGGGTTAAAAACCAAATTTCTCTGCAACTAGCCTACGCTAAGATATCTGAATTAAATCAGGATCTAGAGCGCAGGGTACATCAACGCACGGTTGAACTTAACAATGCGGTTTTAAAACTGCGTCAGGAAATTGATGAGCGTCAGCGAATACAGCAGCAATTAGAACATGATGCGCTGCATGATAGCCTAACGGGATTGCCAAATCGTTCTTTACTGATAGAAAGAATTGAATTTACCATCGCCCATGCCAAACGAAATCCAGGCTATAGATATGGACTATTATTTATCGATCTCGATCGCTTTAAGGTAATTAACGATAGTCTGGGTCACTTTACTTGGCGATCGACTCCTAATTGCCGTGTCCAAGCTACTGGAAGAATGCGTTAGGGAAAACGATCTTGTGGCTCGATTGGGAGGAGATGAATTTGTGATTTTACTAGACGGCGTAAAACAGCTTCGAGATGCCACCATTATTTGCGATCGCATTCGACAACAATTGCGCTCTCCATTTAAATTCAGAGGTCAAAGTATTTTTACTAGTGCCAGTATCGGCATTGTTTATAGCTCAACCGAATACGATAATGCTTCCGATCTGATGCGTGATGCTGATATAGCGATGTATCGTGCCAAAGATAATGGCAAAGGGTGTTACGCCATCTTTGACCAGCTAATGTACGATGAGACCCTGAAGCTGGTTGAAATAGAAAATAATTTGCGCCTGGCTGTTAAGCGTCGGGAGTTTGTCATGTACTATCAGCCAATCATCTCATTGGATAATGATAGCTTAGTTGGTTTTGAGGCATTAATTCGTTGGCATCACCCGCAAAAAGGCTTTATTTCTCCTCTGGAATTTATTCCCATTGCCGAAGACACGGGGTTAATCTTAGATATTGGCGAATGGTTACTTAAAGAATCCTGCCAACAATTACAAATGTGGCAACAACAGTTCGCTTTGACACCAAAGATCGGTTCTTTGAAAATGAGTATCAATTTAGCCAGTCGCCAACTACAGGAACCCGATTTTATCGCCAAATTAGATCGCATCCTGCTAGAAACTGGGTTAGCAGGTAATTTTTCACGGCTAGAGATTACCGAAGGAGTGTTAATTGAACCTGAAGGAGATATTCAGGAAACCCTCAGACAGATTAAGCAGAGAAATATCACCCTAAGTATTGACGATTTTGGTACAGGTTATTCCTCTTTGAACTATTTACGCCGTTTTCCCATTGACAATCTCAAGATAGACCGCTCTTTTATCGAGCAAATGGACTCTAATTCGGAAAACTTTGAAATTGTGCGGTTAATTATTACCCTAGCAAAAACTCTAGGCATGGATACTATTTGCGAAGGGATCGAAACGCCAAAGCAGCTAAAACAATTAAAAGACCTAGGCTGCGAATTTGGCCAGGGATATTTGTTTTCCAAAGCCCTAGCGCCAGAAGCCGTTGAGTCAATGCTGGCAGAATTTACTGCTGGAAGCTAAAGATTGAACAGTCCTCTAACCTAGCCAGATCGCAACTAATTTCGATTGCGTAAAACCTGAAGCAGCTTGGTAAATTCGTCGGGTAAAGGGGCGATCGCCGTAATCAACTGGTCTGAGATCGGATGGATTAGGGATAGCTGTCTGGCATGGAGAGCTTGACCAGAAAGATTTACCTTTAGAGAGCGATTTGTGCCATAAGTACTGTCTCCCACTAAAGGATGTCCATAATGGGCGCAATGAACTCTGATTTGATGGGTTCGCCCTGTTTGCAGGAGAAACTGCATCAGGCTATAGTTGCCAATTCTTTCTAGAGTTTGATAGTGGGTAAGGGCTTCTCTGCCCCCCTGTTCGACAGCAATTACCGCCATTTTTTGGCGATCGCTTTTGTGGCGACCAATCGGTAAGTCAATGGTTCCCTTATCCTCAGCCAAGGAACCGTAAATCACTCCCCAGTATTCTCTTCTAGCGGTTTTGACTTTAATTTGTGCCTGTAGATGTTGGTGAACAAAATCGCTTTTTGCCACGACGATTGCTCCTGTCGTGTCTTTGTCAAGGCGATGGACAATTCCTGGTCTTTCTACCCCACCAATTCCCGCCAGGGTGTCACAATGATACAGAAGGGCATGAACCAATGTACCCGTGTAGTGTCCAGGTGCAGGATGAACCACCATGCCGACAGGTTTATTAACAATAATTAAATGCTCATCCTCAAACAAAATCTCTAGAGGAATATTTTCAGGGGTTAGATCTAGCTTGGTTGGTTCAGGAATTGTGACCAGGAGATTGTCCCCTAAAGTAACCTTGATTTTTTTACTGCGGCATAGGCGATTGTTTAATCGGACATTGCCATTCTCAATCAATTTTTGGATTCGCGAACGAGAAATATCTGGCAGGTTTGCGGCTAACCAACCATCAAGGCGTACAGCTTCTCCTGTTACCTGTAAATTAATCTCCTGAATAATATCCCCACAACTAATCACGTTTACACTTGGTTTTTCATTCTAAACTGATATATGGACTAGTGATAACTAACTGATAACTAAAATGACTGGTATTACTCAATCTGCCTATAGCGATCGCCAAATTGTAGCTTGGCTTAGAGGTTTATATACCGTTGCTCTGGCGGACGGACATTATGACCCTGAAGAACAAGAATTGATTGGTCAACTAACTCAAGACTTAGCTGATATTAATGCTGTAAATCGCCTCGAAGAAATAACTCCTGAAGAACTCGCCGAGAATTTAGGTGAAGATTCTGCCATAGCAGAAAACTTTCTGCGTACCGCAGTATTAGTGGCTGTGGCTGATGGAGTATATTCTGCCCCAGAATATGATTTACTACACCGATTTAGCGAAGCTTTGGACATTGAGGTAGAAGCGCTTAAATCCCTAGAAAATACTTTATATAAACCTGAACTTGCGGCAGAAGGTTCTTCAGGTGCAGCATCGTCTTTAACACCACCTCTAAAAAAGCACAAATCTAATGTAGATGTTCTACATCCTGTTAAAGACTGGTTGGAAGGAATGGATATCAAAGATCCTCGTTTGGCAAAATTCGTTTGCAAAGTAATTCCTCCCCAATGTCCTTTTGAGCGGGATATCAATTTGTTCGGACGTAAAGTTGCCCACATTCCGCCTCTTTGCAAGCTCAATCCGCTATACGAGCAGTTTACAATGTTGCGTTTTCGTTCTTTGTCGTATTTGGCAGATGAATGCGGAGAAGATGTGACTAAGTATGTTCAATAGTATTATCTCGCGATCGCCGTGGAATAATTTATGCCTTGGGGAATTTTAGTAACAGTAACTTAATTAAACTTCGTTAATCAATATTTAATTTAAAATCATTCAATGCAATTTATCGATCTGGCTGAAGTAGAAGTATTGGCAGGTAAGGGTGGGGATGGCATGGTAGCATTCCGTCGGGAAAAATATGTCCCTGCTGGTGGTCCTGCGGGGGGAAACGGCGGCTGGGGTGGCTCGGTAATTTTAGTTGCTTCAAGCCGTTTACAAACTCTGCTTGATTTTCGTTACGCTAGAATTTTCAAGGCAGAGGACGGTAAAAAAGGCGGACCTAATAACTGTACGGGAGCGAAGGGGAGCGATCGCCTGATTGAAGTTCCCTGTGGTACCGTAATTACCGATGCTAATACGGGAGAGTATGTCGGTGACTTGACTATGGACGGTGAGACTCTTTGCGTTGCCGCAGGAGGCAAAGGTGGCTTGGGTAACAAGCACTTTCTCAGTAATCGCAATCGCGCTCCCGAACATGCCTTGCCAGGCTTAGAAGGGGACACCAGGCACTTGCGCCTGGAACTAAAACTAATTGCTGAAGTAGGAATCATCGGCTTACCCAATGCAGGAAAATCTACTCTAATTTCTTCTTTGTCTTCGGCTAAACCAAAGGTTGCAGACTATCCTTTTACTACTCTGGTACCAAATTTAGGAGTAGTACGTAAACCAACAGGAGACGGTACGGTATTTGCCGATATTCCTGGTCTAATTTCTGGCGCGTCCGCAGGTATCGGTCTAGGTCACGATTTTTTGCGTCATATTGAGCGCACTCGCGTACTACTACACTTAATTGACGCTACAGCAGATAATCCGATTGCCGACTATCAAACCATACAACAAGAGCTAGAGGCATATGGTCATGGCTTAACCGAAAGACCCCAGGTCATTGCTTTCAACA
Organism: uncultured cyanobacterium; assembly: GCA_963724445.1. Classification (GTDB taxonomy): domain Bacteria; phylum Cyanobacteriota; class Cyanobacteriia; order Cyanobacteriales; family Xenococcaceae; genus Waterburya. Next base: position 15,909 of record CAVRWR010000211.1, read on the forward strand.
AGATTGATGCAGTAGAAGAAGATATTTTAGAATTAATTACCGCCGAACTTCAAGAATTAACTCCTGTACCGATCTTTCACGTTTCGGCGGTAACCCGCCAAGGATTAGATGCTTTGATGCAAAAAATCTGGGCAATCTTAGATGAGGAAAAAGCTTCTTTATTGATTTAAAAAAGTGCATAAGTTTCTCACTGCAAGCGTATTAAGTAAGTAATTAATCCACTAGCTTCTAATCAGTGAGGACAGTAAAATGAAAACTTTAAATTATCAATTTAATACCAGAGTTGCAATTGCTTTCGCTACAGTTATTACCTTAGCCCAACCTCAAGCAGCTTCAGCTCAAATTTTAGAGGCAGTCGGCGGTGCAATCAACGCTATCCTTGGCGGTGGCAATCAGTCTCAGCCCCAAGTCATTCAGCAAAATGTTCCCGTTCCCGTTCCTACCGGTCCTCAGTTTGATGTTGGTACTAATAATGCTAACGGCAATAGCCTAAATCTTTGTATTTCTAATTGTTTGCCCCCAGGCTCTATTCCCGCACCGATAGGTTTACCCCAGCCTGTTCCCCAAGTTGTTCCCCAAGTTGTTCAGCAACCAATTTCTGCCCCAGCACCGATTCAGCAACAAACTTCTAGTACCGTTGTCCAACAATCTAATCAATCTGCTGCGGTGCAAAATATTCCTAATCGTCCCACAGTTAATATTCCTCCTGTTAGCCTGCCAATTGATTTACCTCGCTAGTTGTTAACACACCGAGTCGATCGTTTACTACCAACAAATTTCGAGTTCATTTTATTGATAATCTTTATTTTTCCTAAGTTAGGCATCGCGCAAAAATAACTTACTATTCAAGAACAAGAAATGAGAAAATAACAATAGAATTAGTCAAGTAGTTGAAATGTCAATTATCGAGTCCCTGAGAACTAAGTTTGAAGCTTTAATGCCTTACATGGATGAAAAGCTAAGACGATTATGGGCAGCATCCGAAGCAGGAACTCTGGGAAAGAGAGGAGTGAAAACAGTTTCTTTCGCTACAGGATTATCACCAAAAACCATTAGAAATGGAATAAAAGAACTACAAACACCTTTGCCCAACTTGACTAAAATTCCCCAAAACTTAGGTAGTCCAACAAGAATTAGAAAAACTGGGGATCGAAAAGTACCTCAAAATTAGCATTCGCGAAGACAACCAGTAATTTCAGATAGATACCCAGGGTAATCGCATCAAACAAGTAGAGGGAAAAATGGGAAAATAAGATATTTTATTCCCATGACCAGAGAATCCCTGAAAAAGTCGATAGAAGAGCATTTTGGCAAGATACCAGACCAGAGGGTTGTGACCAGAAGCTCTCACAAGCTAGTAGATATAATAGCGATCGCTATCTTAGCAATACTATGCGGAGCGGATGGATGGGTAGCAATAGAAACTTATGGCAAAGCAAAAGAGGAATGGCTTTCTACTTTTCTCGACCTGCCCAATGGAATACCATCCCATGATACCTTTGGGAGAATATTTAGCCAGTTAGAGCCTGAAATACTGGAGTATAACTTTCAAGAATGGGTCAAAGTAATCGCAGGCAAACTGGGATTAAAAGTGGTAGCAATCGATGGTAAAAGTCTCAATGGCTCTTATGACCGAGAAAGTTCTTTAAAGTCATTAGTCATAGTGAGTGCATGGTCAAATCGTCACAAATTAGTGTTAGGACAAGTTGCCGTCGAGCAAAAGTCGAACGAAATAAAAGCAATCCCTCTGTTATTAGAACAATTAGATTTAAAAGGCGCAATTATTACGATGGACGCGATGGGAACTCAAACTGCCATTGCTCGGCAAATAAACTTAGCAGGTGCAGACTATATTCTGACTCTCAAAGCAAACCATCCCACTCTTGCTCAAGATGCTAGGAATTGGTGGGAAAAATATTCACAAGAAGCGGAGAAGACATTAGTAAAGACAACAGAATGTATTTGTGAAGCAGGACACCACCGTATTGAGAAGCGATGTTTTGTTTCAGTTCCTGCCGACCAAGTGTTTGATTCTAATAGACTCAAACAGTGGAAAGGACTTCAGACTTTAATTGTAGAACAAAGTAGTCGCCAACTTTGGAACAAGACTACCTACAGCACAAGATTTTTTCTCAGTTCTCTGGCTTGTGATTTTGCCGATTTTCCTAATTCCATTCGCAGTCATTGGGGAGTAGAGAACCAGTTACACTGGTGTCTAGATGTAATTTTTTCCGAAGATGCTTCTCGGATTCGCAAAGATCATGCCCCGCGAAATATGACGATCCTCAAAAGGCTAGCTCTCAATTTGCTACGCCAGGATACATCTTCGGGTAGTCTGAAAATGAAACGTTATCAAGCTGGTTTGAATAATAATTTTCTGCTTCAGATTTTGTCTAATTCTGGCATATTTTGATTTAATATTTTGATGCGATTACCCTGAGTAGATACCAAGAAAAAAGAATTGATCGGAGAATATTATAATCAAGGGCAAGAATGGCAACAAAAAAAAGAGCCAATCCCTGTTAAAGTTCACGATTTTCCTGATAAACAGCTAGGAAAAGTTATCCCCTATGGAATTTATGATATTGGCTCAAACCTTGGGTGGGTTAATGTCGGTGTCGATCATGACACAGCAGCCTTTGCTGTGGCTTCTATCAAGCAATGGTGGCAAGAGATGGGTCAAAAGATCTATGAAGAAGCTAGTGAGCTATTAATTACAGCCGATTCTGGAGGGAGTAATGGTTATCGAGTTAGATTGTGGAAAACGGAACTGCAAAAATTAGCAACGGAAACTGGACTGAAGATTAAAGTCTGTCATTTCCCTCCAGGTACAAGTAAATGGAATAAAATTGAACATCGAATGTTCTGTCATATTACAGAAAACTGGAGAGGAAGACCTTTAGTTAGTCGAGAGGTCGTGGTGAATTTAATTGGTAACACAACCACCAAAACAGGGCTAAACATTCAAGCCAAGCTAGATCAAAACTCCTATCCGATTGGACAAAAAATCAGTGATGATGAGCTATCGTGCGTGAATCTTCGACGCGATCGCTTTCAAGGAAATTGGAATTATTCAATTTTGCCTAATTTAAACTAAGAAGGGTAATTTATTTCTGCGCGATGCCTTAGTCCAAAAATATTTACTAAAAAAGCATTACCTTGCAATTCGAGCAGGTAACGCTTTTTTATATTTAGCCTGATGAACTATCCCAATCTGCTTACGATCTCCTAGAGATAACGGGAGCAGGAGTAGGAGCG
>CAVRWR010000212.1:0-6479 GCA_963724445.1 uncultured cyanobacterium
GTTAGTTATAGTATCTTTATCGTTCCTGTTATTGCCAATACTTGATACTTTAGCCGATCGCCTTTGGTGAATGCGTTTGGACCGATCGCCATTCTGCTTGATAGCAGCTTTCCATGTATTGCAACGTATCTAGCTCGCGACAGGTTTCTAAATGATCAATTTTATATCTACGCCAAAAGCCAAGTGGATTAATGAATCTGACGTAAGTATCTGTAGAAAATAAGTTGCCTAAAGTACTGACTAAAGGGAAAGCTAAATTTAATTAGTCGTTTTTCTGCTGTATTCATCAGAAATCTCCAATACTCGTCTACATTCTGAGATTAAGTGAATAACTTGAAGAACTTGTGAGGTGAATATAGAAGCTATTCTCTTTTTCGGCAGAACAAATATCTAAATGAAAATATTCAAATTATAGTCGGCTTGATTTGTTCACTGCATTTAGTTCGGTAAACTCTACTTTCATAACGGTTGTCAGCTAAAAAAAGGCTTTGCTATATTAGTTTCAGAAAGCGAAAGCTAGTCACAGCATGGATTGTGAGCAAGCAAGGCTTTTGAATTTTTCAACTAATTAAAATTTATTCAACGGTTCTGTTGAGTTTCATTATTGACGTATTGACGGAGGAAATTTCGTTATGAAGATTGTGAGCTTTTCACCCCTTGGACAAGTAGATTTTTTACGTAATCAAATCGATCGCGTGTTCCAGATTTTGAGGGCAATAATTATAATTCTTGGCAGCCCTCAGTAGAATTAATTGATGATAATGACAATCTGATTTTGCGTATGCCTCTAGCTGGCATTAGCAAAAAAGTATCTTGATATTGAAGTTACTAAGAAGTCAGTGACAGTTTCTGGAGAACGTCATCGCCCAGAAAGCGAATCATCTCGTTACCTATATTCGGAATTGAACTATGGCAAATTCCAAAGACAGATTGCTTTACCGATGCCCATAGTTAACACCCAGGTTCAGGCTAACTATGAAGCAGGTATGCTCACTCTAATCTTGCCCAAAGTAGAAGAAGCCAAGCATCGAGTAGTTAAGATTACTCTAGAAAATTCTTCTTCCGCAGCAGCTTCTCTATCAGAAAGCGAATCTGCAACCGATAAAGTTGAAGTTGAATTGGCTTCAGCTTAAATCTTAAATATTTTAGGGGAAGTAGCTATTCTACTGCTGCTTTCCCAAACACTAACAAATTATCTTTAAATTCCTGTCCCGATTAGTTAGGAGGATTTTTTTATGGTGACTTTAACTTTACAAACATCTACAGTTAAGCCTTTAGGCGATCGGACGCGAAGGACACGGAGCGCGAAGCGGAGTTAATCCTTTAGGGCTTATGCCGAAGCGGTATCCTTTAGGACATTTTTCTTAAAGTCCAAGCAGCAGAAGAAAAGACTGCTGGGAGTATCTTATACCGATCGCTTTTCCCCAGCAAATTATATTGCCACTAGAAAAATCTCAACTTGTAGAGGTCATAAAACCGAACATTGCTTCCTGAAATTTTTGTATATTTATATTGTGAGTGAAGTACATAACAGATGCTCACAAACCAATCAACTATTATCAATAAACACTCTCTAATTCAATCTCAGCAATCAAGTTTTGGAGGTAAAGATTATGTCTTTAATTCGTTGGAAACCTTTTTCGGAAATCGACAGTTTACAAAGAGAAATGAACAGTTTGTTTGATAGTTTAGTCCCGACAACTACAGACAGATTGAGTTCTGGTTTTATTCCTGCTGCCGAAATGGAAGAAACCCCAGAAGCAATTCAGCTCAAATTAGAAGTTCCAGGCATGGATGCCAAAGACATCGATATTCAAGTTTCTGCCGAATCTATTTCTATTAGTGGGGAACGTAAATCAGAAACCAAAACCGAAGAAAAAGGTATGACCAGAAGCGAATTTCGCTATGGAAGCTTCAGTCGCGTTATTCCTTTACCTACTCGCGTCCAAAATACTAACGTCAATGCCGAATACAAAGACGGTATTTTGAACATAACTCTACCTAAAGCTGAAGAAGAAAAAAATAAAGTTGTCAAAGTTAATATTGGCTAATTTTTGCTGCTTCAATAATTCAACTTTTTGAGGTAGATTTGCTCCCTTCGTTAAGGCAAGGGCAAATGCTGCAATTGGGTTTCTATTTTTACTAATAAAAGACGTTTTTAGAAACCCAATTTGCTTTAATGAGAAAGCTATGAAATTTGAGGTCTACCCCATGAACTATTAATATTTAATTGCTTAATAAAAATATTATAATTATTACTCAACAACGGAGGTGAACTCAAGTAATGGCAGCAACCGATTTTAAAGACTACTATCAGATTTTGGGAGTGAGCAAAACCGCATCTCCTGAAGAGATTAAAAAAGCTTACCGTAAACTAGCCAGAAAATATCATCCCGATCTCAATCCTGGGGATAAATCAGCCGAACAGCGTTTTAAAGAGATTAATGAGGCACAAGAAGTGCTATCCGATCCCGAAAAACGCACTAAATACGACCAGTTTGGTCAATACTGGCAACAGGCTGCTGCTGGAACACCACCCTGGAGCAGGAGTCGGTACAGAAGGTTTTGATTATAGTCAGTACGGTAATTTTGATGACTTTATTAACGAACTTCTAGGACGCTTTGGAGGTGGAGCTGGTCGAGGCTCACCAGGGGGACAAAGAGTTTACACCTATCGTACCTCTAGTCCTGGTACTGCTGGATTTAGTGGTTTTGAAGACGCATTTGGCGGTGGCGGAGTTCAATATGCCCGCTGCTGATACAGAAGCTGCTATTACCCTCACTTTCTCCGAAGCTTTTCACGGAACGCAAAAACGCTTGCAACTAAACGGTGAAACCATCAATGTGAGGATTCCTCCCGGAGCACAACCAGGTAGTCGCATTCGCATTAAAGGAAAAGGTCAGTATTAGTCCCTTAAGTCAACAGCGGGGAGATTTGTATTTAAATATTAATTTGCAACCTCACCAGTATTCAAGTTTGAAGGCGACAATATTACTTGCGAAGTTCCTCATTACCCCTGAAGAGGCAGTTTTGGGGACGGAAATTAAAGTCCCGACTCCTGATGGTAGTGTATCAATGAAGATTCCTCCTGGAGTAGATTCGGGGCAATCTCTGCGCCTTAAAAACAAAGGCTGGAAAGCTCCTAATGGCAAGCGAAGCGATCAGATTGTCAAGCTGAAAATCGTCACCCCGAAAAAGCTTACTAAGAAGGAACGGGATTACTATGACAAACTACGCCAAATCAGTAGTTTTAATCCCCACCGTAATTTAGAACATGTGAGTTTATAGGATGAGATCGATTGGCAATTGCGAGGCAAAATTACGGCAAAAGTGAGGGAGTTAATCGGTTATAACAAGCTTGGGGATTGCCTCGAAAGTAGCAAGTGGCAAGTGAGTATAATTATAACTAAATAATTATTCTGGCAAATTTAACCTCAAAAAAATCTATCTAAATTTGGAGTATTAATCATGTCTGACAATCAAGAAAACAACATAGTTCATGTAAGCACAGAAACAAACGACCTAGTGGAAAAAGAAATGGTTGGACAGAACGAACAGATTAAGGCAGAAACTAAGGCTTTAGTAGAAGCGATTAAAAAGCGATCGCAAGCCGAAATTGAAAATGCTCAAACCATAACCCAAGATGCTTATCTAAATGCTGTTCGTAGTGCTAGGAAAGCACTAGAGTCAAATCAACTGCTCGACCCCAAAAGAATCGAGCATTCGGTCACTATGATTCAAAGAGATGTGGAGTCAAACTGGCAAAAAACCGTGGATGAAATGACTGCTTTAGGCGATCGCCTTCAAGAAAGCTGCTCAAGCAGCATGGGATATTTTGCTGGGACAAGATAATTCTGGAACGAAATAAATTTAATTATTAACATCTTTGTCACTAAAGGAGAGTACGTATTGTGACTATGCAAACTACTAATCAGCCATTGCGTCAAGCTGGTATTTATGCTGTAGTAATAGCTGCTAGCGTCGCCTTAACTTTAGGTTCACTGCGGGCATTTCCCCAATTATTGCCAACGGCTTTGATACCCGAAAATACTACAGCAGTTGAAGTTGCCCCCGTAAAAGCCCCTGCCTTACCCAATAGTCAGTCACCTAATTTTGTGGCTGCTGCGGTTAACCGTGTCGGAGATGCGGTGGTGCGAATTGATACCGAGCGTACCGTTGCGGCTAATAATCGTCAAAGTCCGTTTTTTGACGATCCCTTTCTCCGCGACTTTTTTGGCAAGGATGTCTTCCCCCAGATGCCCCAAGAATATCGGCAACAGGGTCAGGGTTCTGGATTTATCATTGATAGTCAAGGAATTATTCTTACAAATGCTCACGTAGTTAAAGATGCTGATAATGTCACCGTCAAGCTGCGGGATGGCCGCACTTTTACAGGAGAAGTTAAAGGAGTTGACGAGCCTTCCGATCTGGCGGTAGTCAAAATCAAAGGTAAAGATTTACCCGTTGCTCCTTTGGGAGATTCTAGTCAAATACAGGTAGGAGAATGGGCGATCGCTGTCGGTAATCCTTTAGGTTTGGATAACACCGTAACTTTGGGCATTATCAGTACTCTCAATCGTTCCTCTGCTCAAGCTGGCATTCCCGATATGCGTCTGGACTTTATTCAAACTGACACTGCTATCAATCCTGGTAATTCTGGAGGACCTTTGTTAAACGATCGCGGGGAAGTAATTGGCATCAATACAGCTATTCGGGCTGGTGCGGAAGGATCGGCTTTGCTATTCCTATTGATAAAGCCAAAGCCATTAAAGATCGTTTAGCCCGTGGCGAAGCTATTCCCCATCCTTATATTGGCGTACAGATGTTGACTCTCACTCCCGAAGTAGCTCAACAGTTTAATGAAGATCGTAATTCCCTAATGCTTGTTCCCGAAATTACAGGAGTACTAGTAGCAAAAGTAGTTCCCGATAGTCCAGCAGCCAAGGGTGGCGTACGTCGTGGAGATATCATTATTTCAGTGGGAGGAAAAGATATTAAAACTGCTGAAGAGTTGCAACAGGCTGTCGAACAAAGTCAGATCGGCAAATCACTAAACGTCTCAGTACAGCGAGGTCAAGACAAAAACAGCTCTCAGTAAATCCTCAAGAGTTACAGAGGACAAGTAAATAATCACAATAGGGAGATCGCTATAAAGATCTTAAATTATTTGGATTGATTATATTAAGAGTAGCTTTAATCTTTAATACGCAGTGCGATCGCCAAAATTGAAAGTCAGATACTTAACGAACAAAAACATAATATTCTCAATCAAACCCCAGAGTCCTTACATTACCAAATCGAAATATTAGTAAAGCGATACTGGCAACCATTGCACCGATAAAATTTTTTAAGCGATGAATGTCGATATCCAACAGCTAATTGTGCTTGTTTGTTGCCTTCTGTTATGGCAGCCAAAATATTTCCTTAGAGTCTGCCGAGATACCAGAAACACCTTTCAAACCAGATTCCTGATTGAGTACGTGATTTAGATTTCCTCTACATCTAAGTCATATTCCTGCATCAGATAAAGGGGAATTTGGGGAATGACTGAACCACATCGAGTACCCATCATCAAGCCTTCGAGGGAGAAAACCCCATCGTAGTATCAACACAAATACCATCTTTAATGGCAGCCAGAGAGCAACCATTGCCTAAATGACAGGTAACGATTTTCAGAGACTCCAAGGGTTGTTGTAAAATTTGGGCGGTACGCTTGGCACAATATTGATGGGAAATACCATGAAAGCCATAACGCTGAATTCCTGTTGATAGTATTTGTAAGGTAAAGGATAAACTTTAGCAAATTCGGGAATTGTAGTGTGAAAGGCAGTATCAAAGACTGCTACTTGAGGTACTTCTGGTAAAATTGAGCTTTGATAGGTTTGAATTCCTTCTAAGTGGGCAGGGTTATGATTGGGAGCAAGGGGAATCAAAGCAGAGATTTCATGGTAGACATCAGCATCAATCATCGTAGCTTGGTTATTTCGCCCCACCATGTACTACACGATGACCTACTACATCAATCTCAGTTAAGCTTGCTAATAGTTTAGTTTCTCCTGTAATCAGGGTGTCCAACAAAACTCTTAAAGCTAGCCTCCCTTTCTTGAACGACAATTTTTTGTTTAATACCATTACTCTTAACGGAAAGAATTCCCCCATCCATCAGCTACTGTCCAATCTAAATGAGCCGACCATAAAGGTTGAGTCGGAAGCTCGGATGGAATCCCCTAGACGATAAAGGCAACTTTTCTGACTACTCGAACCAGCATTAAGGACTAAAACGATCATGATTACTCAGAAATCCTAATAATTAGCTCTAATATTTTGCGCTGCCTTTTGAACCGTATCTTGAATACGTCTAGCTCTTGTTTCAGATTTCTTAGCGTTTTCATCCATTCCAAAATTCCTCTTTTAACAGATCGGGAAAGCTTCCAGTTTTGGAACGCAACTTGATACTTAGCAAAAGCTAGTTTCAAAT
>CAVRWR010000213.1:0-22255 GCA_963724445.1 uncultured cyanobacterium
ATCAGGTTAAAGGTACGATTATCTTGGCAGCAGAAGGAATTAACGGCACGATCGCAGGAACTGAAAAAGCGATCGCTTCTGTCTTGGATAATCTTCGTAGTTTGCCTAATCTAGCTAATTTGGAATCTAAAAAATCGACTGCAAAAAAACGTCCCTTTGCTAAACTGAAGGTAAAAATCAAGTCGGAAATCGTTACTCTTGGTTTGTCTGAAGTAAATCCCAATCAACAGGTAGGAACTTATGTCGAGCCGCAAGATTGGAATCAGCTCATTAGCGACCCTGAAGTAATGGTAATCGATACGAGAAACGACTATGAGGTAGAAATAGGCACCTTTGACCGAGCTAAAAACCCCAATACTCAATCTTTTCGCGAATTTCCCGAATACATAGCGCAAAATCTTAATCCAGCAGAAAATTCTAAGGTGGCGATGTTTTGCACTGGAGGAATTCGCTGCGAAAAAGCTTCATCATATCTACTTTCTCAAGGATTCAAAGAGGTATATCACCTTAAAGGAGGAATTCTAAAATATTTAGAAAATGTATCTCCCGAAGAAAGCAAATGGCAGGGAGAATGTTTTGTTTTTGACGAACGAGTAGCAGTCAAAGAAGGATTAGAGTCTGGTACTCACGAACTTTGCTATGCCTGTGGACATCCTATTTCCCAAGCTGATAAAAACTCGCCCCATTATGAATCTAATATTTCTTGTCCCCACTGTTGCGATCGCCTAACTCCAGAGAAGAAAGCCCGTCAAATAAACCGCCGTCGAGCTAGAGAAACTAAAAAACAAGAGAATCTGACTTTTGACTCTTAAAAAACATAGGCGTTACTGATTTAAGATTGTCCGAACTATTAGTTTAAGTCCCGTTAGTAAAGCTCAACGTCCTTGAACTGTTTAGTTTTTTGGGCGTTTGCAACTTCGCCACAGCTACGAGGAGTAGGAAAAATCTTGTCTGGATTAGCTAATCCTTTCTGATTTAAAGCTGTGCGAACATACTGCATAGTTGCCAAATCAGTCGAATTGAACATATAGGGCATGTAGCAATTCTTATCTGCGCCGATACCATGTTCTCCAGATAGGCTACCTCCTGCATCAACACAAAGCTTAAGAATCTCTCCGCCAATTTCTTCTACCATGGCAAATGCCCCAGGGACAGCATTATCATAGAGAATGAGGGGATGAAGGTTGCCATCTCCAGCATGGAAGACATTAGCAATTTTATAGCCATAGCGATCGCTCAAGGCATTTATTTCGGTAAGTACTTCTACCAGCTTAGTGCGGGGAATTACCCCATCCTGCACAAAATAATCGGGACTCATTTGTCCTGCCGCCGCAAAAGCAGCTTTTCTTCCCTTCCACAGCTTGGCACGAGTATCAAGATCGTTGGCGGTAGTAATACCAGTGGCGTTATTTTGCTGACAAATTGCTTGTACTCTTTGCTTATAAGATTTGACTTCTGCTTTCAAACCATCTAATTCCACTAGCAGCACTGCTTTAGCCTGACGATCATAGCAACCTGTAGCCACAATATCTTCTACGGCATTGATACTGAGATTATCCATAATTTCCATCCCCGCAGGGATCATGCCCGAACTAATAATTTCGGCTACCGCTGCCCCAGAATCTTCTACGGTAGGGAAATTTGCCAACACGACACATACAGATTCTGGACGCTTGAGAATACGCAGAGTAATTTCAGTCGCAATGCCTAGGGTTCCTTCTGAACCGACAAATAAACCCGTTAGGTCATATCCAGGCAGTTCGGGAATCATGCCACCAAGATCGATTATCGATCCTTCCGTAGTGACTATTTTCAAGCCTAAAACATGGTTGGTAGTTACACCGTATTTAAGACAGTGAACTCCTCCAGAGTTCTCGGCGACATTACCGCCGATCGAACAAATAATCTGACTAGAAGGATCGGGCGCATAGTAAAAACCTGCACCGCTAACCGCCTGAGTCACCCAGTTATTAATCACTCCTGGTTGAACGGTAATACAGTGGTTATCAAGATCCTGATGGAGAATCCGATTCATCCTGGCAGTAACTATTAATACGCCATTTTCATAGGGCAATGCGCCACCAGATAGACCAGTTCCCGCACCTCTAGCGACCCAAGGAAGGTTGTTATCGTGGCAAATTTTGACCGCAGCAGCAACTTCTTCTGTCGTGCGAGGTAATACTACTAAAGCTGGTCGTTGACGATAGCTAGCTAAACCGTCACATTCGTAAGTCAGTAATTCTTCTTTACGACGTACTACCCCGTCTTTACTTACTGCAGCTTCTAGCTGCTTGACTATCGGCTGCCATCTATCTTTTTTGATGCTCAAAAGCTTACTGAAAACCATGGAAATTGCTAATTATTGTTAAATACTGCTTAATTTACCTCTTAAAGACAATGATAAGCTGTCATGCATTTAGTTTTACTTATTGGGAACAAGACGATCGCAACTGAGAATTATTTCTTTAACTGGCAGATCATTAAATTAACTTTTAATAGTATTGACTCGATAAAAATCAAATTTGCGATCGCGAGTAATAATTACTAATTGTTCGTATATTCCTTGAGCAATTAAGATGCGATCAAAAGGATCTTGATGGTGCATGGGCAATTGTTCAACCATGACAGCATGTTCAATACTAATAGCCAACGGAATAAAGTTTTTTGCTTTGATTTGCGCAGCTAAATCATCTGGAGCCTGCAATTTACCTAATGACTTTTTAATGGCAATTTCCCAAGCAGAAGCCGCAGAAACAAAAACTAAATTGTCGGGATCGGCGATCGCATTTTTAGCTTGAGCTGCCAGAGTAGGATTATTAGTCAACCACCAAATTAAAGCATGAGTGTCGAGCAGCAACTGCACTATTCCTCTTCTCCTGCAAATAGATTGAGCAGATTAGGGGGAAGCTCATCATCAAAATCTTCACTTATAATTACTTGTCCCTCCCATCCCCCCGGGGTTCGAGGCTGCTTATTCTCTTGATAGGGAATAAGTTTGACGAGGGGTTTTCCCGCTTTAGCAATAACAATTTCTTCCCCTGCTAACGCCAACTCGATTAATTTTGATAATTGGGATTTGGCTTCGTGGATATTAGATATTTTCATATTTTGCATTACTAGTCTAGCTAAACTTAGCTAAATAATATGATAGCAAAAAATAGACGGGCGATCGCCAGTATCCAGATCCCTTATGATTAAGGTGTCCAGTTAATAGCTTGCACAATGAATAGCTACACCCTGAAATTAAAACCATTAGCCAATCCGATTACGGTCGAACACTTCGAGCAACTATGTCAGCTTAATCCAGATCTAAGATTAGAAACCAACCATCAAGGAGAATTGGTCATTATGTCTCCGACAGGATATGAGACGGGAATGAATAATTCGGAGCTAAATGCCCAGTTTTGGAATTGGAATCGCCAATATAAGCTTGGGGTAGTTTGTGATTCTTCTACAGGTTTTATTTTACCCAACGGTGCAATACGATCTCCTGACGTTAGCTGGATTGCCAAAGAGAGAGTGGCTAGATTTAGTAAGGAAGAAAAAGCGAAATTCTTACCCCTTACACCAGATTTTGCTTTGGAGTTAATGTCTCCTAGCGATGAACTCAAAAACACTCAAGCAAAGATGAAAGAATATCTAGATAATGGCGTAAAGCTGGGTTGGCTAATTAATCCGCAGCAACAGCAGGTAGAAATCTATCGTTTAGATCTGCCTGTGGAAGTAGTTAATAAACCTACTTCTTTATCTGGGGAAGAAATCCTACCAAACTTAGTTATCGAGTTAGATTTCATTTGGCAATAATTTATTTTAATCTGAATTACTTCTGGCACATGTATATAATACAAAGCTAGAGTTTATATAAAGCAATTGCTATGAGTAGTTATCGTCGCCCGCTATGGCTATATCCTCTTTTCCAGATTCCGCTAATTTTATTTGGCTTGTGTTTAATTAGCGCATTACTATTTTGGCTATTGGGTTTTGGTAAACCCAAGGTTGCAGTGGCGATCGCCCTGGATATTAGCGGTAGCACCTACAACAACAAAATTGAGTTATTCAATCGTCCAGGGACGATAGTTAATCAGGAAATTGAGGCGGTACAGGCATACTTAAAGCAAAACAATGGCGAAGCGTTACGTCGTCCTAATCAAGTTAAGGTATTTGGCTTTGGTGGGTTGGTTAAACCTTTAACCAATAATTTCAGCACAGATAGTAAAAAAGTTGCTCGAGAATTAGATGAAGCCTTAGCAAGACCTGAACTAGCTCAAGAAATTAATCCCGATCGGACGGATATTAACGCCGCGATTGAAGCCAGTACTAATGCTTTAAAAACCCTAGGCAAAGAGTGCAAAGAAGTTATTGTCGTGACCGATGGACAGGGAGTTATTTCTCCTGAAGCGATCGCTAATGCCGTGGCAAACAGGGTGAAAGTTAATGCCGTGGTATTGGGACAAGAAGCTTTGGTATTAAGAGGTGCAGCCATTGCTACCAAGGGAACTTACTTATCAGGAAACAGTAATGAGCTGAGTGCCTTTTTTACTGATAATTTTTTCAACTTATTTAACAGCAATCTGAAATGGCGAGGGTTTTGGTTAGGCATGGCTTGGATTGCTTTGATGTGGACTTTAGTATTACCCCTAGATCGCTGGGTTTTTCAGGGATGGCTCAATATGACGATGGATAAGTCAGGAAAATTGGCAATTTCTTGGGCATTATTCTGGACAGTGACGACTCTTTCAGCAATCTGGCGTTTTTGGGGAATTCCTTTTCTTTCAGGTGGCTGTTAAAGGAACCGCGCAAAATTTATCAGGGAATGCTGAAATGATGTAGTGGGACAACACTTCAAGTAGATAATCTGAGGGACAATTTTAACAAAGCTTATTTAAAAAGGCTTAAATAAAGTTAGTTGAAGCAGGGAGAAGGTTACTGTGGCGGGAAAAGTTGAAGAGAAGAGTATGGTGCCGACTATCTTGGTCGGTATTGGCGGAACGGGAGCAGAGATCTTATCAAGGGTACGTCGTTTAGCAGAAGAAACCTATGGTGGTTTAAAAAACTTTCCCATAATTAGTTTCTTATGGATTGATACCGATAAAGGCTATAAGATTAGCAATCCTGAAGCTGCGGGAACAGAATTTAAAGACCAAGAAAAGCACTGGGCGAGAGTTAGCGGTAAAGAAATCCAGACAATTATCAACAACATGGACAGCTATCCTTGGATTAGCAAATGGTTCCCCAGTGAGCTAGAGCGGAACATTACTACCCTAGAAGCTGGTGCAGGACAAATTAGAGCCTGTGGTCGTTTTGCCTTTTTTTGCAACTATCCCGATATCCGACGCAAGTTTCAAGAAGCCCGCAACCGTACTAAGGGTTATGAAAACTTTATGCTCGATAAACATGGTGTAAAGGTCAGCACAAACTCCGTCAATGTATTTGTCACAGGGTCGATCTCTGGGGGAACAGGAAGCGGCATGTTAATTGACTTAGGCTACTGTATCCAACAGTGGTTACAGGGGGAAAGTAGCTCGACAGTAACGTCTATTGTACCAATGCCCAATGCTTTTGCGGGAATTAACGTCGGCGATCGCGTCTTGGCAAATGGTTATGCGGCACTGATGGAGTTGAGCTATTTCTCGGATTATCGGACTCAATATGTTGAGCAGTATGGTCCCAGCTTGACTGACGAAGTAAGCTCAAGCAAGCCCCCCTTTGACTTTACCTATTTGGTGGGAACAAAAAATGGCGATAGTGAATTTAAGCTAGCACAATTACGAGAAGCGATCGCCCAAAATATTTTCCTGGATTTAACTTCGGACTTCGCTCCACACAAACGTTCCATCCGCGACAATATTAAAAGTTCCTGGGCAACTACGGATTCTGAGGGACGAGGCTATCCGAAAAACTTTATGAGTTTTGGTCTGTCCACCATCGAAATACCCATTACCCAAATTCGCTCTTCTTTAGCTAACCGTTTGGCAACGGATTTTGTTAGCTGGTGGCTCAATGAATCGGTATCTCTACCGCCTAAAATGTTAGAACTAGTGCGAGATGATATCCTCAAACGGATGCGTCTGACGGAAAAAGAACTGTTAGCGGATTTGGCGATCGCTAAAGATAAGCCCATCTCAGCGTCGATCTTTGAATGGACAAACAAGATTAAAGGAGAAATTACCGCCGAAGAACGCCTAAAATGTACTCAAAATATGCTCAGTGGAGAGAAAGGTAATATTCTCCAGTTTGTACCCTATATTGAGGAAAAAGTCGCAACCTACCGCGCGGAATACCTTAAAGAAACTAGTCCTGACGAACGAGTTCATGGTGAATATCTGCAAAACATGTATCGCAGCCGCGACCAGATTATTAGCCAGGGCAGAAAACAGCTAGAACAAGAGCTTTATAGTATTCTGGAAGACCGCAATCGTGGAGTACAGTTTGCCCAGCTATTCTTAACTACTGTCGGACAAATCTGGGAAAGCAGTGCTGATAGATTTCGACGCGAACAGGAACGAGAAACTAAAATCGAGGCAAATCGCGATCGCCAATACGAAGAGGCAAAGCGGGATATCAATGAGTTTAAAGATAAATTCGGTCTGACCAAACAGGCAAAAATGGAGCAGTATTGCGATGCTGCTTTAACAGGAATTGAAGGCAGTGCTAATGCAGCCATTCGCCGTAAATCAAGAACTCTGGGACTGGAAGTTATTATCCGCCTCCAAGAACATCGCGAACTCCTAGAACGCCGTCTCAACCGCTTTCAACAGCGTATTCTCCAGATGCGAGACTACTTTAACACCCAAGCTAACCAGGATATGGAAAATGCTGATGTGCTGGAAATAAACGGCATTAAGCTATTTGACCGTGGCGAAATGAATGGTCTATATCAGGATCTACTAGAACAGCTAGCGGGAGTTTACGAAGGGAGTAAAACTCGCTACGAACAGGGAATGGATACTATTGCAGCTCTAATATCTGACGATGTGATGCGACGGACAAGCCCTCTATGGCGGGAAACTCGGCAAGCAGATGAGGTTATGCGTCTATTCGACCTAACGGAAATACCAGAAGTGCAGTCCGAAGACCTGCGAGAAATTGTTTATGAGCGTACTAAAGCCGTCATTGATAACGCTCCCGATAAAAGTCGTCTCCAACGAGAATTGGCAGCCTGCGATCGCATTTTTAAAGCATTCAATGACGATGGCGAAATCGTTAATAATATCCGCTTAGCATATCAAAAATCTCAACCCTTGATGCTTCTGAGTCGTCCGATCATGGCTAGCGCAGGGTTTACGCCTCAAACCAATATCAGCGTCGCTCTTTTAGGTGGCATTAATACAGGAGATCCTGCGGCGCAGAAAATGTTACCCAAGATTCGAGAGTTCGTTCCCAGTGAAGATTCGATCAAGCCCTTGGGGAGTGCGGAACGTCATCGGATTGTCTTTGTGCAGGAAACTGGCGGTTTTTCTCTACGCTGTATCCAGGGAATGCCAGAATTACGTCAATCTTATCAGCAATGGTTGGGTGAAAGCGTTGTGGCGAAACGCGCCAAACTTAAAGGAGAAAGTAAAGATCCGCCAATTCCCGTCCACCTAACTAAAGAACCTCCTTTCTGGGATGTATTTCCTGAAAATCCGCAAATCTACAGCTTAGTTGTGCAGGCAAGAGCATTAGGAGTATTGTTTCCTGAGATTAATCAAGCCACCAGAGAAAATAGTATTCGCTATACTCGACAAACGGCATTGGGCAAAGAAAAAGTAGACGTGGCTTCTAACTGGGAGGAAGTACCGCAAATTTTAGAGGTACGTGCCTGTCGAGCCGATTTAGAGGCGATCCAAAATCAGGTAGATGGAATCTATCAAGCGGCTGTCGCCGAGGCGCAAAAACAAGAACTGTATCAGAAATTCAACGATTATCTGGCACACCGAGCTAAAGAGCTAGAACAGCTAGGGGGACAAGATTCGCCGATTTATGCCCGCGAAAAAGCGATCGCTTTAAATATCATTAATCAATATCGATTGGGCAATGCAGCTTTATCTTCGGCTGAACCTCAAGTAATGTCAGCCAAGCAAGAAACTGAGGCAAAAGATATAGATATAGCTATTGATAACTCCCCTGCTTTACCTAGAGAAACGCCAACTGTATCTGGTGGCAATAATCTTAATGAATTGAAACAGCTAATGGAAATGTTTCAGGCAGGGCTATTAACTCAAGAGGAATTTCAAGCGGCTAAAGCCAAATTATTGGGGTTGTAAGCAATTAGGACAGTAATTAGTAATTAGTTAAAAGTAAGCTAAAAAAATGCATAACTCTGAAGAATCATACTGGATCTGTAAAGGAACTAAACAAGAACCTCATCCAGAATTTGAAGTAGAAGCAGATCAAAAATGTGATATTTGCGGACAAGAAAAGAGCAAGGTCAAATCTGCCAATAAAAAAGCTATACCACTAGGTTTTATTGCTGGTGCGATCGCCTTACTTTTACTTGGTGGTCTTAGTGTCTGGTGGTTTTCTCGTGGCGAGCAAACTGCGTCGAACAATCCTACTTTTACTCCCGACCCTAATCCTACACCTAGCGATGCAATCAATAATAATAATAATAACCAGCAGCCCAGCCCAAGTAGTTCACCCCTAGATTATAGTTGGCAGCCAGAAAGGTTTACTAGAGGACAACGTACACTCTTTCCTGGCAACGGTAATCCTAATCGCGACAATGGCATTGAAGCCTTTAAACAAGAAGACTACGCTACTGCGGTTAACGCTTTCAAAAGAGCGAAAGATGCCAATCGCAACGATCCAGAAGTTGTGATTCTGTACAATAATGCTTTAGCTCGTCAACAGGGAAATCCGTTTGCTTTGGCGGTGGTCGTGCCTGTAGAAAATAATCTGAATTCTGCCGAGGATATTTTGAGAGGAGTAGCACAAGCACAGAATCAATTTAATGCCAATGGTGGAGTAGACGGCAGATTACTAGAGATTGTCATTGCTAACGACGGCAATAAACCAGATAATGCGATCCAGGTAGCTCGTCAACTAATGAATGATCAATCTATCCTGGGAGTTATTGGACATAATTCCAGTAGCGCAACCCAAGCAGCATTATCAGTATATGTGCAAACAGATCTAGCGGTAGTCTCACCCACTAGTACTAGCAGCGATCTAAAAGAAAGCTCTTTCTATCGAACCGTCCCCTCGGATACTGCAACAGGGCAAAAACTAGCTAGCTATGCAAACAATATCCTTAATCTAGACAGGGTGGTAATTTTTTATGCTCCCGATAGCTCTTATAGCAAAAGTCTGACCACGGCATTTGAAAACAATTTTACTGGTACAGTGGTTAGAAAAATAGACCTGACCGACTCTAACCTTAATCCAGGAGTAGAAATCTCCCGTAGTGCTTTCCAGGAAAAGGCTCAAGCAGCAGTTATCTTTCCCAGTACCGATTATGCTCCTGTAGCAGTTGAAATAGCCCAAGCAAACTATGCTCTTCCACCAGAACAAAGATTGAAGCTTTTAGGTGGAGATGCTTTATATTCAGGAACTACCCTCATTACAGGAGGAGAAGCAGTAGACAATTTAATCTTAGCCGTACCTTGGTTTGCCAAATCTCCGCGATCGCAAAATTTCACCAGCAGCGGTGAAAAACAATGGGGTGGCTTAGTTAACTGGCGTACAGCCATGAGTTTTGATGCAGCTCAAGCCTTAATTAAAACCCTCAGTCGCAATTCTGACCGTGCTTCTGTCCTCAGTCAGCTACAGCAAATTGACGTTCTAGCCAACGAAACTTCAGGACAAGAAATCAAGTTTAGTTCGGGAGAACGACAAGGCGAACCTGTTTTAGTTAAAGCTACCAAAGGTGGCTCTGTATCTCCCAGCAATTCTGATTTTGGGTTTGAACTAATTGATGAATAAAGATCAAACCCTACAGGGGCTTAAAATTTTACGTCCCTGTAGATAAATAATCTAGAAAATTTGCCCGAGCTTAGAAGAACGTAATCAAAATAGAGGTGCAACTTCAATTCTCCTTTGAACATGCGATCTGTTGGATTTTGGTTGGTTTGGTCAATGGCGATCGCAATATTTGAGTACTATCTATAATGTGTTCTTTGCCATCGGAAGTAATCGTAAGTATCGGCTAGCAAAACATGACCAGGAACAAACTGAGGATTGTTATCTACTAAAGCTTCTAAAGGCTGGAACATTCTCACCTCAATTACCTCTTGAGGATCTGCGGCGATCGCCTGTCGCACGCTTGCCCAGTTTTGCTGTGCTTCTAGAGAAAGTTGACTAACTTCTCCAGAAGCGTTGGGAACTAGTTCTGGTGGAGGAAAATCTGGTTTAACTTCCTGTTGAATTTTTTTGGCGGTTTGTAAGTCGCCCTGTTTGTAAAAACGATCTGCTTCTAGCATTTTGCTGTAGTAGTTATCGCCATAATCAGTATTCAAAAAACTCTGCGCCAAAATTATCGTTATTACTACTAGTTGTCGTAACTAAAAATTTTCAGCTCAATTTTTTTAGAGTTCAAACAACCTAATATTTAAAGACATTGTATTTTCTCTGGTCAATTGCTTTTAAAATATAATTTAAACTGATTAACATACAAATACATTTAGGCATGCCACTAATCACCACTGGAAAGTCATTCATCCGCGCTCTAGAAAAATCTGGTGCTTTGGGATTGTATATTCCTTTAGAAGGAGGCGCAGAAGGTCGTTATCAACGGCGTTTACGAGCCTATGGCTACCATACAATCAATATCACTGCCCGAGGATTAGGAGATTTGGCAGCTTATTTAACCAAAGTACATGGAGTACGTCCAGCTCATTTAGGTAAGAAAACTATTGGTCAAGATGCCAGCGTGGGGGATATTTACTATATACCGCCGATCGCCACTTATGAATTAGGCTCTCTACCTGCCAGTGCTAAAGGATTGGCAATCTGGATTATTGAAGGTCAAATCTTATCCCGTCAAGAAATTCAGTATTTAATCGATTTAACTAAAGAAGAACCAAAAATTAAGATTGTCATCGAAATGGGTGGAGATCGCTATGTCAACTGGAAACCTTTGACAGACACTTTAGCCGCCGCATAATTCATAATATAAATGAAGTGCTTGCTAAGTTTGTTGTGAATAGGTTACGGGGTGGTACTAATGTCAGATAAAAATATGGATGATTTGCTGGCTCAGATAAAAAGCGAATTTGAGCCAGAGTTAAAAGCAAACTCAAACTCAAATAAATCTCCCGCCCGCAAATCCTCACCACCCCAACCAGCTCCATCCCAAGCATCGATGGAACAGATGTTAGCTGAACTGAGAGCAGATCTTGAATCTGGTCGAGGAAGACCTGACAATGACAATACAGCCGAACAATCTACCACTCCTAAAAAACCAAATAAGGCTAGCGTTGTCAACTCAGCCAAAGATCGAGATCGCCTTAACGCTCTCATCGATACAGACTATCGCCGACAGGCACACAAGCGCGAACAAAAGCTGGCAGAAATTAAACGCCAAGAGGAAGCAGAATTAGCGGAAATTAAACGCCAAGAAGCGGCAAGAATTGCTGAAGAAAAACGCCATCAACAAGAATTAATCGAGATCCAAAAACGAGAAGAATTAAAAGAGCGCAGAAGAAAAGAAGCACTGCGAGAAGCAGCTAAAGAATGGCTCGTCAAGCTTAATCCCCGCTCAGAAGAAGGAAAATGGTTTGAAGAATTTTCTGATGCCTATGAAGACAAATTGAAAGCGGCGATCGACTATTTAGAAGCAATGCGTGAAACTGGACTTTGAATTTAGGTAAGTAGCTCCACTTAATTAAACATAAGATGAAGAAACAACTCTCAACAACCTATTTGCCAAATAACCAAAGCGTATTTTGTTTACGAGCAGAAGAAGCCAAAATTTTATATGAGCAAGTAAGTAGGTAGGCTCAATTAAATATAAAACCTGAATTTGACAAATTACTTAGCCTGACTGTGTTAGAGAGATTTATCTACTTATCGGTATATTATAAATAAATACGTCTACCTACTTACAAGGATATATAAAGCATAATATCACTTTAAAAGAAGGTAATGTTGTATTTGATGTTGGTGCAAATATTGGCTTATTTACCTTAATGGTTAATGATTTATGTGCAGGAAAAGCCGATATTTTTGCTTTTGAACCAATACCTGATGTTTTTGAAGCATTAAACTACAATGCCGTTAAGTTCAATTCAGCCAAAATAAGAACTTTTCCAATAGCTTTAGGAAAGCGATCGCAAATTACTGATTTTGCTTATTATCCAAATGCAACAGCTATTTCTAGCTTGTATCCTGATTTTTCTGGAAAAGAAAAACAACAGTTTGCAACTACCCTTAAAGAAAATGCAGAAAAGTTGCCTTTCCCAATTGATTTGATTAGGTTTTTGCCAGAGTCTATTTTATCTTTTTCTGTAGATAGAATGGTCAATTTTGCTTATTTGACCGAAAAATTAGAGTGCCAAGTTAAAACCATTTCTCAAATCATTAATGAATATTCTGTCAAACAAATAGATTTACTCAAAATCGATGTAGAGAAAGCTGAACTTGATGTCATTGAAGGAATTAATACTCAGGACTGGTCAAAAGTCAGACAAGTTGTAATTGAGGTTCACAATATCAATGATAGAGTTCAAAAAATTGCCAATTTGTTGGTCGAGAAAGGATTTTCTCAAGTACGTCAAGAGCAAGATCCCGTATTCAAGCATTTGGACATTTATACTATTTACGCTGTCAGATCAATTGATTAAAAGAGTTATTAGTTGTTAGTTAGGGTTGTTTTCCGTGAATTATAATGTTTGCACCTGCCTGTACACATATTTTGGCGATCGCTGTACCGATTCCAGATGCTCGACTTACACTTGTGACCAAAATGTTTTTATTTTCTAAAGAAAGATGATCTTCCATTTTTGAGCGCTCTATAGTTGCGAGAAAAGCTGTGACCAATTAGTGTTAGCTGGTCGATCGCCTGAATTGGCAATCGAAAAATCTTTATTAATTGTGGTGTCATTAAGCAAACATTCAACGCCAGCATTTGCTACATCAATGCGACTGGTTTCACCATTTAAACTATCTCCAGCTTTGATTTCTACAGCTTTTTTGCCGTCGGTTTTAGCTCTTAGTAGAGTATTTAGATCGTAAGAAGTATAAGGACCGTCAATTAGTCTGGCAGGGCGAATGATAGTGTAGGGTAAGCCAGAAGAAGTTATGGCTTTTTCTCCCATGAGTTTGGCATCCAAGACACCAAAAGCATTAAGAATATTATAGGGAAGCTCGTCTTTGCGCAGTACCCCAGCAGAAGAGACAAATACAAATCTTTTTAGGTCTTGAGGCGCAGCAGCAACCAAATTTTTGACTCCTTGACCATCTACCGTTTCGGGACTATTAGAAGGCTGAAATAAATTAGCAAAATCCCAGCGTAGGGAAGGAAAAGCAGTTGTCCCCGTACAGCAGATGATATAGTCTATAGCTTCTGTAGCTTTAGTCAGGGTATTGGGCTCACGTATATCCCCTTCGACAATTTCTACTCGATTATCAAACATCGATTCGGCTTTCGATCTAGTTCTGGTTAAGGCTCGAACTTTTAAGTCTTTTGCCAACAACTTAGCAACTACCAGTTGTCCCACTCCACCCGTAGCACCAGCGACTAAAATTTTGTCTGTATTAGATATCATCTTGCTCCTCTATCGTTTTGCTCCATTTACATTGTGATTAATAATCGGTAAATCTGCTTCATCCTTGAAGAATATTCTTCAACTTTTTTCCGTTACACTTTTGCGCCTCCACGTCTTATGCGGAGCGGTACCCTTTAGGGTTGTGCGAGATAATATTATCTCTATGAAGACAGCCAAATATTGCTATATTAAAAACTTGTAAAGATATATTAAACATACATTTTTAATGAGCTTATTTTACATTCTTAGTTTTTTAGTCCTAGCTCTATTAATAGGCATTGCAATCTACTTACTTACTCCTCGCAACTATGAATCTGCTGACTCTGTTGCCAACTCTTACGACGAATGGACCGACGATGGCATCTTAGAATTTTATTGGGGCGAACATATTCATCTGGGTCATTATGGTTCACCGCCAAAATGGTCTACTGACTTTAACCAAGCAAAGTATGACTTTGTGCATGAAATGGTGCGTTGGGGTGGTTTAGAAAACTTACCTGCTGATACTACCTTATTGGATGTTGGCTGTGGTATTGGCGGCAGCAGTCGTATCTTGGCAAAAGACTATAACTTTGACGTTACGGGCGTTACCATCAGTCCTCAACAGGTTAAACGCGCTCAGGAGTTAACCCCCAAAGATGTTAATGCTAAGTTTCAGATAGATGATGCCATGGCTTTGTCTTTTCGCCGATGTTAGTTTTGATGTGGTTTGGTCGGTAGAAGCAGGACCCCATATGCCCGACAAGGCGGTTTTTGCGAGAGAATTATTACGGGTATTAAAGCCTGGCGGTATCTTGGTAGTTGCCGACTGGAATCAACGAGACGATCGCACTATTGCGCTCAACTTTTGGGAAAAACCTGTCATGAAGCAGCTATTGGATCAATGGTCGCACCCCGCCTTTTCGAGTATTGAAGGCTTTGCTGAACTACTGGCAGAAACAGGTTTAGTCGAGGGAGAAGTAGTTACTGATGATTGGACGCAGGAGACTCTACCTTCCTGGATCGATTCTATCTGGCAGGGGATAGCTAAACCGAAAGGATTAATTATGTTTGGCGTTTCAGGCTTAATTAAATCCTTACGAGAAGTGCCAACTCTATTATTGATGCGGTTAGCGTTCGGCGCTGGTTTATGCCGTTTTGGTATGTTTAAAGCCACTAGAGCGAATGCTAATTTAGATTCTGCGACGGCGGTTAAAACTGCGGTAGGTAGCAAAAAATAGCTTTATTAGAATTTTATCCCCTGCTTTTTTGTTTTAAATGATGTTGTTTAATCCAATCAAGTAATATCGGATTAACTACTTCTGGAGCTTCATCCTGTGGACAATGACCCAATCCTTCAAGGGGAATAAACTTGTCTACAGTAGGGATATCTGCCAACTTTCTACCCATTGCTATAGGTTCCCAGGGATCTTCTGTACCCCAGAGTAAAATCGTTGGGCAAGTCAGGCGAGGAAGTAAGTCTTCGGGTAAAGGACCTTGAGAATAGCGGGTAAATGCCAGAAAGACATCTGCTGCCCCTGGATCTAGAGATGGTTTCATTAAGATATCGATTAGTTCGTCGGTAACAGCTTCTGGATTACGATATGCCTGAAGTAATATCTTGCGGACAACTTTGGGTTTAGCAATCTGGTTAAAAAAGAAGCTGCCAATTTGTCTATTACCCAAAACCTGCTGCATTACCATCGAGCCATAGTTGCGATACCAAGGCAAGGTTACTCGTTTGCGATCGTGCAGTAGGCGAATAGAGCAGTTAATTGCTGCCACTCCCAAAGCTAATTCTGGATAATCCACAGCCGTCTGCATTACTACAATACAGCCGATAGAATTACCAATCAAAAAGGCAGGACTACCTACTACCTCGCGACAAAAGTCTGCAAGTTGTTGACCCCAGGTTTCAAAGGTATAGTCAACCGTTCCTGGCTGAGGTTTGTCTGAAGCCCCAAAACCAATCAAGTCGATCGCATAGCAACGACATGATTCGCCTAATACAGGCAAATTCTTGCGCCAATGACCCCAGGATGCGCCAAAACCATGCACCAGAACCACTGCTGCCCCAGTATCTCCCTTTTGCTGATAGGTAATATTGTGTCCCTGCCAGTTCCAAGTTTTCGGCGTTTGAGTAATTGCGATCGCGCTCATGTTGTTTAATTGATAATTTTTAGTCTGATATCTTTAATTATTGTCTAATTTATTCGACCAGAGTCGCAAACTTGTCTATATTTGTTGTTAGCTAAATTGGTGATCGATTCATTTTTATCATTTTTACAAAAAAAGAGTTGATAAGTTAAACCTATCAACTCATATAGATAATTGGAGTGCCTTGTGTAAGCTCAAATTAGTTCTCTGCATTTCATAGAGAACTAATGTTCTGTTTTGTTTAAAATGAGAATTGCTGTAATCTACTCAACGATCGCAGCTACAGTATAACTACCAATAAACTGCGATCGTCAATTTCTATTAAAATCCTGATTCTGCTACCAACTCTAAATTAATGGTGTAAGTTGGGATTGCTACTAGAGCTTGAGGTTGAGTTTGAGCTTGAGCTTGAGCTAACATTAATGTTAATGTCGATATCGTCTAAATAGCTGTAGTAAAATCCTCTGCTAGGCGGAACAGGAGCGCTTAGGGAAGTCAAACTGGGTAAAGGAATAGAATCGAGTGAAGAATCGAAGTCGGGTATGGAGATAGTGAAACTTTCGCTATCGCTATTGGTGACACTGCTTGAACTACCGTCGCTACCGCCAGAGATTTGCAGCTCTTGTTCTGAAAGCTCACGCAGGTTATCTAGAACATTTTCACGATCGCTCAGTGAAGCTGCACTAACTAAATTCAAGCGATTATTCAAGTCATTAATATTGATGCCCATTTTTGTTTTTTCCTTTTATATTTTTATCAACAGAATATTTAAAACCTAATTACTCTGAGATGATGAGTTAGCAGAGCTGATTTTGCCAAAATTAAAGGTGACTCTACCACCATGAACAGAATTGGGCAACATACCTTTATAAATATTAACGTTATCGCCATAGACATTAAGGTTATCCCCGTAAACAGCGGGGCTAGGCAAATAAACATCAAGATCTTCCCCATAAATAGTTAAACCGCTATTATTACCTGAGTTATCTATTACGAGGATTGAATTATCTTCTGTTTCGCCTATTTGACCCCCAGAAATTTTAAGCTCTTCATCAGAAAGCCCACGAAAGCTATCTGACATAGTTTCTCTATCAGATAGCCAAGACGTGTTAGGAAAATTTAAGTTATCCTTCAAGTTATCTATGCTAATTCCCATTCTTGCTTTATAACCTCTTGTTGTTTTGAGCAATATCTTCGAGACTATGGAAATAGGACAACTTTCTCTACTTATCTTTAGCATAGGGGATAGCTTATTGAGTAACTGAACTCTTAAAACTGCCGTGATTATTTATGCAAGATTAAATAGAAGTAGATTGACCTTTTCAACCTACTTCTAACAAAAAAGATTATTTAAAAGCAACCTAAAAAATGTTTTTTTGAGACAAAAAGTTATTTAGAAGTTAATTATGTCTTAATTACAACTGGCTGGTTTCAAAAATCTAAAATTCTCTTCCGACTAATCAATATCAGATAGGCTTTGGATGAATTGCCCATAACACCTAGCTTTAAGCATATTCAAGGGAAAAATAAAGCTGTAATTTTAGATAAAACAAAATTGACTAATTTTATAATTAATGCGATTAACTTTAATTGATAAAAGCTTTTGCTTAAAATACATGTAATATAAATTACGAATCAAGGCAGATATATTGCCGTCTTAAATGACAAAAGGATACTCTTTTAGTCTTAATAGAACTTAAAGAAACTTCTTGTAAAAGTAATCTTGAAGATCGGCAGTTGTTGGTTTTTGTCCTTTGTCTTTGGTCATTTGCACGAACAGTCAAATATTTAAGGATTTATGCAAGAGATACCATGAACTATGGTTCATAACCCAGGGATAAAAATAGAATAATCTACGAATTTGCGTTATTGAAGCTTTTATTTTCAAGACAGATCTAACAGAATCTAATTTTAATAACCTCAAATTTTTTTTTTGAATGAAAAAAGTTTAATACGCAACCCATTAACAAAAAATCCCACGCACAAATGACGTGAGATTAGCTAAAACTCTTGGCTTATTATTACTTTATTTCTGCCAGAAGTCTATTTATCAAATAGTTTCACTAATACGAGTTTGATCTGCTATTAGAGTTTGCTCTGCTGTTAGAGTTAGAGCTAACGTCAATGTTAATGCCGCCGCCGCCACCGAAGCCGCCGCCGCCGCCGAAGCCGCCGCCGAAGTAAGGACGGTAGAAATAGTCAGGACCACCGCCACCTTTTTTACCGCCGCCACCACCAAAGTAAGCAAAGCCGCCAAAGCCGTTATCAATAACTACTGGACCACCGCCACCTTTTTTACCGCCGCCAGCAATTTTTTGCTCTTCATCAGAGAGTTCACGAAGGTTATCTAATACACTTTCATTCCCAGATAACAAAGATGCGCCCACTGGACTTAAGTTGTTATCCAAATCGTTAATGTTAATTCCCATTGTTTTTTCTTGCCTGCTAGTTTGCGAATAGAAGATTATAAGACTGCTTAAACAAGACAACCTTATTTATAAAGTTGAATTGTTATGAATATATTTTTAGCAGAGAATATCAATCTTGAGCAAGCAAAAAATTCTTTTTCTTGGACACAGAAATAGCAAAGAAGTTAGTTATGTCTTTTCCAGCAATTAGCTAGTTTTAAAAAATAATTGGTTTGAACACAGATTTTTATTGAAATTAATTTTGCATAAACTACTAAAACATAATTTAACAGCTTGATGTATCCTCAGAAATTGATTGCCTTTGCGAGCTAAGCCACAAGTTGCTGACTTTTGTAGCAATTCTGTAGTCACAAAAGTAGTTTAACAATTACTAATATTTTATTTGTATTTTGCGACCTACAAATTATTACAATATTTTATACGCTTGAATGACAAAAAGTCATTACTTTTGTCTTAATATGTATTTACTTTAATTGTTTTTATATAGTGTGATTGTGTAGCAAAAAAAACAGGATATTGCCAATTCTAAGCAGTATCCTGTTTTCTTCTATTTATTTAATTGCAGCAGTTTTCAATTGGATAGACTATGCTGTTTTTTGAATTTTTTCCACATACTAGGAGGAGGACATAAAAATTCGTGTAATCCAGGATCGCCTGTATCAGCAGAGGTAATGACAATATCGAAAGACAAGGAAATTCTGGTTTCTTTGGTTTTGTTGGCTGCTACTCCATGAGTCTGTTTTGAGGGAAAGATTAAGATACGTCCCTCTTTTGGTGTGTAGTAACCTACTTTGTAATTAAAAGGATTCCATTTTTTAACCGCATCAGTATGTTCGCCGCCAATATGAGGAATAAACTCATTCATGTTGCTACTGTTGTGAATTACAAAAGAGCCAGACTCAGGAGTATTATTTTCGGGAACCGATACGTAATATACGCCACTGACATGGGAAGTGTAATGAGCATGGGGTCCAACACTTTGCTTGGGACGGGAAATTACGGGCCAAGCACGCTGAATATATAAATCCACCTTATCAATGTCCATCCCCATCTCTTCCATATAGACTAAGACGTGGCTTTCAATCTGCTTTGTGACCCAGTTGAAACGTGGATCGTCTTGAAGTTGTCCTACACCGTGAAAATCTCCAGTCCAAGCTGTTTTTTCGTCTACTCTTCTCTCTTTACCTTTAGCCTCAAGTTCAAAAATTGCTTCAACTAAAGATTCTTTGTGGGCGGCAGCATCTTCTATATCGGTGTAATAGATTGCTAAGGGAAACCATGGTTCAATAGGCATTTTATTGGGTAATTATTTATTACAAAAGTTTAGCTAAGTTACATTCTTTTTCAAATAGTTAAGTTTGAAATTTTGTATTTATTTTAAACTAATTTATGATTTTTTTAAAGTTTTTTGATAATTTTAAAATATTAAATAATATAGATGAATATAGGTATCAATTGTTTTTACTCTATATTGCTATAATTTAGACTTGGGTTTAATAGCTTGCTTTTGAAGTTTTATTAAGATAAAGCAGCTCTAAATTTACTTCAAGTTGACTTAAATAATCAAGAATATAATTTATTTTTTCTGTCTTTGACAAATCACCTTTATTTATAGCTTTGACTATAGCTTGAGCAATAACATTACAATAATAAAGACCGAGGTTATCAAACTTACTATTTGTTAGAGTAAAAGGCTTTTCTGCTAAACCTAAACCTGTTCCTATTTGCTGGCAAAAGAATGGTACCTTAGACTGAAAATCAGACTGGTTATTATCGTATAAATTTGTAACAATTGGCTTTACCTGTTGCCAATCTCGACTCATAAACTCTAAGACAGCACTATCAGGATTGGGAAAATTTTCCGCTTGATATGCCAGTTTAAAACAAAAAGGAATTTCCAGGCTGTTGAGCTGTTTGGTAAAATCATCTAGTAATATCAATGCAGTATCTGAACTGACGTTGAAATATAATTGAGCAACGGTGTGTTCTGGAGAACAGTTGCGATCGCCTACCGAACCCGCATCCCCCACCGCAATATAAAATCCATGATCGATTAGGTTAGGAGGCATTGCGATCGAGATGGTTTGTCCCAACTGTAAACTTGCGGCAGGTTCAAGCAGATATAGTTCAGGATCGATCGAAAGAGTTAAACCATCTTTATTTACTTGCCAGCATTGCTCTTGTTGGTCAACTACTAGCCAGTTAGGATCGCTATATCCATTCCCATGATTGCTTAAAAGTAATCGTTGGTAAAACTCTGTTTCATACCATCTATCTCCTTGGTTAATCATCGGTGATTCTGATTTTTCTAGTAGTACATTTTCTGGTTTGGCGCTAGATGTTTCAACTCGATCCATAAAAATATCATACAGATATCCTTGCAATTTATGGATCAAAATGCGCGATCGCTCTGGTATAGCTAGCTGGCGCAGATAGTTTTGATACTGCTCGGCAAATACCAATGGTTCATAGTCAGAATGGACAATGGTAAAATCATCACTTATTTGGATTTTGGCGATCGCATCTTCCAGCTTCTGTTGAAAAAGATTGGACTTTGTCGATCTCGATTGTGGTTGTTGGGGGGATTTTCTAGTGGCATCAATCATTGGTGAAAAGATCTAGGAAATATCTAAAATATGGTTCTAAGAATTGGAATTTTTAAGCAGCATTAGAGGTATCCTCTATTAACTCTGCTTCAGTTGCACCAAAGATAGTGGGAATTCCTTGCTGAGGATTGCAAAGTAGATTTTTCGCCACTTGTAGCTTGCATAGGGAATTGTTTTGAAAATAGTAATGATGTTCCACGTAATAGCTAAGGCGATCGAGAATACCGATCCCCGCAAACTGCACTACTCGCCTGATAAAGTCTGGTCGATGGGCAATTATTTGCGGAAATTGAGTTAAGTAACCCTGTAAAAATCCTCGAAGACTGGGAACTAGGGTTTCTAAGGGATAAGTTGCCAGACTAAGCATCGTATTAAGATCTAAATGGCGATCGACGACCAAATTTCCCAGCCAAATTCCCCCGACATATTCAGCCACCACCATTCCTAAATCAACCGCAGGATCTCCCCATTTACTGCGTTCCCAGTCGATTATTTTAATTTGTTCAGGTTCAATCTGAGTTGAATCAGCATCAAGACAAAGGTCAACAATAAAATTATCGAGGGTAAGGTCGTTGTGGATCAGACAAGCTGGATGAATATTAGAGTAAAGTTCCAGTACTGCTTGATTTAGGCTAGGAAAGCGTTGATAGAGTTTGTAAAAATTCAATCCGTCAGGACATACAGTAGCGAAAATACTGGGATCTAAGTTGTTGAATTTCTGGATAAATCGAGGCAGTTTGGCTGTTTGTTCCAACTTCAAGTAGCGACCCACGAACTCTCGGTGCTGCGACTGTTGGTAAGTTGCCTGATGAATCTTTCCCAGGTTCATGCCAAAAACATGAGGAATATGAGGCGGGAAATTTTTATGAATACCATAAAATCGATCTAATGAGCAGTAGTCGTCATAGAAAACTGATACCAGGGTGCAATTAGACCAGTCCAATAACAGTACTTGAGAAATTAGAGGTTGAATATTAGTCAAGCCAAAACTATTAATCAAGGCTTGAACCACCCATTCTGTCGTTAAACTGCCCTTAGCTTGACCTTGACTATCTAACCGATTTTGCTTCACCAGCAAATTTTGCCCATCAGCAGATTTAACTACCAAATTAAAATTTGTGCCTTCTTTACAGACTATAGGGGCAGCAGCCTGAAAATCTAGAGGGCATATTTTATGTTGTTTGAGAAACTCCACCACATTATCTGAACTCAGAATTAACTGCATTATCTAGATTTGATTTAATTCTTTTTATGCTTAACTTTATTTTTAATAAAAAATACTTCTATTAATCAAGGAGCAAAAGATTTTTTTTGGACAACACGTTTTGCGAGGGGCTGGAGATCGCCGGCGTCGTGCTCAATCACCCCGCGGGCCGGAACGCGCGGGATGCGGCGCCGC
>CAVRWR010000214.1:0-13854 GCA_963724445.1 uncultured cyanobacterium
TAATTAGTAATTAGATTAAGCGTCTAGTTTAAATAAAATTTGGGCGTGACTAATATTATCTCGATTGCCTTTGTTTTCAATGGCGATCGCCTTGAGATGGGGAAATAGTGCCTTAATTGCCAGTCTGGTAACTTCGTAGAGGGGGACTTGATTACTTAGCAGCGAGGTTTTTTCTGTTAGATCGATATAAGTATTGTCTTGAAGTAATAGAGAATCAAAAATTTGTTCGAGTTCGGGGTTATTAATTAAAGATCTATATGCCTGAGAACTAGTAAAAGTATCAGATACTCCTGACAGAGCAGTCTGTGCCAGGAGGTTATTTGCGCTAACTGTCAACCAGGTAGTTAAAGTTTGGCTATCCCTTGATTGCTTGACTTTACCTAATTTGTCTAACCAGGCAGATGTTTGAGGTACGTCAATGTAGGATAAGCCGATGTGGGGTTGTTTAATGGTGCTAATTGCTGTTTGATAGTTATCTGACTTCTCTAAATTTAGATTGACTGCTTGAGTC
This sequence comes from uncultured cyanobacterium, assembly GCA_963724445.1. Classification (GTDB taxonomy): domain Bacteria; phylum Cyanobacteriota; class Cyanobacteriia; order Cyanobacteriales; family Xenococcaceae; genus Waterburya. The sequence continues at coordinate 512 of CAVRWR010000214.1, forward strand.
TGATTAATTGCTTCTTTGATAATTTGCGGATAATTAGCATACAGAACGAAATCTCCCACTGCTGCCCTAGCCCAGACATCAGGTTCTTTTGAGCTTGTTCGGGGCAGGTAGATAATATTTGCGCCTTTATACTGCTCAAGAGAGGCATTATCTAGCTCATCATCAAAGTTTTGTAATGATTCTTGGGCTAATCTAGAGTTTCTAATTGTTGTTGCCAGTAAATATCCTGGTTGAGTTCCATTATCTAGATTGCGATCGTAATCTAAAGCGGTAATAGCTAGAGTAATTTCATCTCCCAACCAAGGTTTGAGATCTCGCTGATAATCTAAGCCGATCTTGCTAACTATATCGCTTATCCATCCCTGCCATTCTTGGCGATCGCTCTGGCGCTGATTCAGGGATAAAGTAGCTTGGCGCAAACCATAGAGCTTTTCAGGATTCGCTAATAGAGAAACCATTCCTGGAGCTTGTTTGGGAATGAAAGCTGTAGCTTGAGGAAAGGTGTTCACGCCTCCTGTCAAGAGGGTGATAGAACTTTGGGACACAATCCAGCCTAAACTAACAACAGTAAGTATTAACAGAGTTATGCCTCCTATCACTAATACCCTAATAAAAGAACGATTCATCCAGTATGTGCCTCAGTAACAGCAGCTACGATCCCCATCAATCATTATAGATATTGTTTGTACTTTTAAAAATTAACAATAAGTCACGATTGATCTGAGGCAAGATTAGTATTTAGGCAGATTTTTTTACAATGGTATTCTGGCAAACATGTATTACTCTCCTATTCCCGAAATAGATGTCGATCGGCTAGCGATGCAATTAGCTGAATCTAGTTCCACCATGCAGCTAATTGATGTACGAGAAAGAACTGAGGCTGCGATCGCCCTTATTCCAGGCTTCGATCTATACCCCTTAAGCGAGTTTGAGCAATGGTCAGAAAAAATCCTAACTGAACTTAAGCCAGAGGCGGTAACAATTGTAATCTGCCATCATGGAATGCGATCGGCGCAGCTATGTCAATGGCTCTCTATGAGAGGATTTAGTCAGGTATTGAACGTGACGGGAGGGATAGATGCTTACTCTCGGTTGGTTGATGCCAGCATCCGTCGTTATTAGTCTATTAGTCTGATGTTAAAAGCTGTAGAAGCGAGCTATACTTTAGCAAAATTTAGCAGAAATCTTAAACGTACCTTAAATATTACTAAAATAATACCAACTAATTTATTAAATATATTAAATGGTTAATCAATCAGATCTGACCAAGAGACATCGGAATATATTAAAAGCGACGATCAAACACTATATTGCTACCGCTGAACCCGTAGCGTCTAAAACCCTGGCAAATCAATATGATTTTAAGGTTAGTTCGGCAACTATCCGCAACGTTATGGGGCATTTAGAAGAGGCTGGACTATTGTATCAACCCCATACATCTGCGGGTAGAGTTCCTTCTGATTCTGGCTATCGTACCTATGTCGATCATCTGATTGTGCCGAATGACAATATTGATAAAGCAATTCAAAAAATAGTCCAGCAGGAATTAAACTTAGCCCGAGTTAATTTTGAGGCTTTACTTCAGCGAGCAGCAAAAATACTTGCTACCTTAAGCGGTTATATTGCCCTTGCCACCTTGCCGCAAAATTTCAATAGCACTCTCAAGCATCTTCAGTTGGTCAAAGTTACGACAAATCAGGTCATGTTAATCATTGTGACCGATTCTTTGCAGACCCAATCAATTTTGATGGAGTCTCCTGTAGTAGAAGATGAAGTAAACCAGTCGATTGTCAACCATGAACTACAGCTTTTATCCAACTTTTTAGATCGAGAATTGAAAGGGTGCTGCTTAAGTGAAATTGCTGCTTTAGACTGGGCTAAAATAGACCGTGAATTTTCTCAGTACACTGGATTTTTGGAGTTACTGTTTAGCCAGCTAAAACTTTCCTTACGCCTAAATAATTCCAGTCCCATGGTAATTCATGGTGTAGCAGAATTTCTCCGCCAGCCTGAGTTTTCTCAACTCCAACAGGTACAAGCCCTTTTATCGTTGTTGGAAGAACAAGAACAGCTATCGCCAGTTATTTTTACTCTGCCAGAATTAGAAGATTCACTTAAACAAGTAAGCATCAAAATTGGGCGGGAAAATCATTTAGAGCCAATGCAAACCTGCACCTTGATTTCCGCCAATTACTATCAGGATGATATTCCTGTGGGCAGCGTGGGAATTTTAGGACCTAAAAGAATGCTCTATGAAAATGCGATCGCCCTAGTGAAAAACACTGCCGATTATCTTTCTAATCCATATCGAGTTTTCGCTTGACTTAAGCTACTCACCGTACTTGGCTACAGTAAATTAGTGACAGAATCTTTAATCAAATTAATAACTCTCTCTACTGCCACTTTGCCAAAAACTAAAATTGAGGTGGTCAGCACCGCAGCCATAGAACAGATGAACAAGCCAAAAAGGCAAATTAAGCCGTCATCTTCTAAGAGTCCAAAAGCAATCACAAAAATGCCGATTGCAGGGAGGGTATTAGTCCCAGGAATGGGAATCATCATCGAAATAGCCATCAGGGCGATCGCCACACCCAGGATAACCCGTCCGGGCAAACTGGTACAAAGATAGGGGATTCTTGGTTTGGTAATATTTTCGATTCTTTCGAATCCAGGGTGTCCCCATTTTGACAAACTTCTGGACTGTTTCTAACTTCATCGATCCCTTGAGCATTTTTTCTGGTAACCAAGGGCAATCGCGACCGATAATTAGCTGGATTGCCAAGAAAAATATCGCAATCCCAAAAGGTATAGAGTATCCAGGAGCAGGTACGGGTAGAGCAGACGGCAAAGACAAAATTGCCAGCAAAAAGCCAAATATACGTTCTTCAGTTAAATTAAGAATATCAGCCAAAGTGACTTTTTCCGCTCTAGCTTCTGCAAAAAAATAGCGATTTAATTCAACAGAAAGTTTTGCCATTGGCTCTTAAAATTTAGGTAAATTTAGGTAAATACTATTCTATGGCTAAATAATACCAAGATTAAATTACTTGGTAATCATAAAAATTTAAGCAGGGCAAATCCCAGGACTAACACTGCTAAAAAGCCCCAAGCCACCCAATCAAAATATTTCTCAATCCAAACTTGCAAAGATTCTTTTCCAAAAAAAATTAAACTCCCTATCCTATATAGATAACCTTTTCTAAGCATAAATTTTTACTTAAAATTGAAACTAACTTTAAATACTAATCGAATAATTGAAAAAAGCAAAAGAAAAGGTGAGACAAGCCCACCTAAATCTAGAACTATTTTTTGCTAAAGTCTAACTAAATACAATTAGCTAATCCGATCGCCTTAGTTATTAGGGCAACTTAGTACTTATAAGCATCGGTTTTGAAAGGACCATTTACAGGGACGTTGATGTACTTAGCTTGCTCGGTCGTAAGCTGGGTAATTACACCATCAAAACCTGCAACCATATAGCGGGCAACTTCTTCATCAAGGTGCTTGGGCAGAACTTCTACTGTAATCAAATTAGCCTGCTCTTCAGCGGACTTATCAGCAAATTTGCGTTCGTACAAGAACATTTGAGCCAATACTTGGTTGGCAAAAGAACCATCCATAATTCTGGAAGGGTGTCCAGTGGCGTTACCCAAGTTGACTAAACGCCCTTCAGACAAGAGAAGTAAGAAATCTTGAGGATCGTTGCTGCGATATACTTGGTGTACTTGAGGCTTAACCTCTTCCCAACGCCATTCGCGACGCATGAAAGCTGTATCAATCTCGTTGTCAAAGTGACCAATATTACATACAACTGCGCCTTTTTTAAGGCTAGATAACATGTTGGCATCACAGACGTTGAAGTTACCAGTGGCGGTAACAACCATGTCTAAAGCACCCAATAGATCTTTATTTATGCTGTTAGGAGTTCCATCGTTGACACCATTGATAAACGGCGATACAACTTCAAAACCGTCCATGCAGGCTTGCATCGCGCAGATGGGATCTACTTCAGCAACTTTGACAATCATGCCTTCCTGTTGAAGGGAAGCAACAGAACCTTTACCTACATCACCGTAACCAATTACCAGGGCTTTCTTGCCAGCCATTAAGTGATCTAAACCGCGTTTGATCGCATCGTTCAAGCTATGGCGACAGCCATACTTGTTATCGTTTTTGGTTTTAGTAACCGCATCGTTAACGTTAACCGCAGGAATTTTCAGTTCGCCATGTTCCAGCATTTCCCAGAGACGATGAACTCCAGTGGTGGTTTCTTCAGTAACACCATGAATTTTTTCCAGCATCTGAGGATACTTTTGATGAATATGACCAGTCAAATCACCACCATCATCTAAGATCATATTGGCAGACCAAAGATCGCCATTTGCGCTGTAGCAAGTTTGCTCAATACACCACATATATTCTTCTTCAGTTTCGCCTTTCCAGGCATACACTGGAATACCCGCCGCTGCGATCGCCGCTGCCGCATGGTCCTGAGTTGAAAAGATATTACAGGATGACCAGCGTACTTCCGCGCCCAATTCAAGTAGGGTTTCGATCAAAACTGCCGTTTGAATGGTCATGTGAATACAGCCGATGATCTTGGCACCTTGTAAAGGCTTAGTTTCGCTATACTTGGCTCTAATTGCCATCAATGCGGGCATTTCGCCTTCAGCGATGGAGATTTCTTTACGTCCCCAATCTGCCAGAGAAATGTCTGCTACTTTGTAATCTTGTGTATTTGTTTCTTTGGTAATGACTTGTGTATTCATAGATTCTTAGATTAGCTAAATTACTATTCTGATAAATAATTGCCTTGTCTTGTTCAAGTTTGATTTCTGGCAATTTGCGACCAAGATAACTTTGAGATAACTTTGATTAGATGCTTACAGGACAGCTAATATCTTAGCCTTACATAAATAAAACTAATTCGTCTGGTTGTAGATTATCTAAATCCGTGCGAGAAATGCCGAATAGATAACAAACAGGTATAACAATCACTCTAACGATAAATTTAAGCTAACAAAATATTTAAAAGCACAAATATTTCACGCTAGAGAAATTTCTTAAGTAATATAACACAAGTTATCAGAGGAAATTGAGTATATATGCCGAGTATTGTCTTGGTCTCTTCCTGTGTACTTTTTACCTCAATGTTCAATACACAGGATCGAGTCAAAGCGCGATCGCGATCGAGTTACGAATTTATATATCACGATAGACTGCCTCCCTTGGTTTTAAACAGTGATTTTGTGGCGTATGATATTGCTTTATTTACTAGCTCTGACCCTGCTTTTTCTGGCGAACCAACATCAAAGGGTGTGGTAGGTTGTACTCGCGAAAAATCAATGCTTGCTTTTGATACAGAACTTTTGATACAGAAAACTTAGCCGATCTCAGTGCCATCTGCCTGCATTTATCTGTTTGGACTGCAACATTCACGAAGTCAGAAATATGAAGTCACAAAGGCTTTAGCCGCATGTAGTCAGAAGTTTTACCTCTTCCTAAAGCAAGAGGATTCAAAAAGATGAAAAATATTTGTTTCTTCTTCTTCATAAATGAAGAGGCTTTATACCAGTCGGCTTTTTTGTCCTAAAGGATAAGCTTCGCAAATGGGAAGATTCCCACAAAAAACGCGACGTACAACTTCGGGCTGTTGATGTTATACCCTTGTGGTACTCCTAACTCCTGACTCCTGACTTCTGACTTCAGCCCGAAGGGCGTTGGTAAAAATGATGTCCACCTCGGTGCTGTGGACGCGAAGCTAGAAAAGGCTGTAGGTCTATCTAATATTACTGATAAATACTGAACTTAATATCGCTACAATAGTTAACTGCACGTAGATAAAAATTAATTTCAGATAAGAGGTATTTTGTGAGTGTTAGAGTAAGGATTGCTCCTTCACCGACAGGAAATTTACATATTGGGACAGCACGGACAGCAGTATTTAACTGGCTATTCGCCCGCCATCATCAGGGAACCTTTGTGCTGAGAATTGAAGACACAGATGCAGCGCGATCGCTTCCTGAATATACAGAAAATATTAAATCAGGATTAGAGTGGCTTGGTTTAAATTGGGATGAAGGACCCTTTTTTCAGACTCAAAGGTTAGATAAGTACCAGCAAGCAGTACAAACTTTGTTAGATAAGGATTTAGCCTATCCTTGCTATTGCACTCCTGAAGAATTAGATGAGATGAGGGAGACACAGAAGGCAAAAGGTTTAGCCCCAGGCTATGATAACCGTCACCGCAATCTAACTGTCGAAGAAAAGCAGGCATTTGAGGTAGAAGGACGCAAACCCGTGATTCGGTTTAAAATTGATGGCGATCGCCAAATTGTTTGGCAAGATGCCATTAGGGATTCTGTCAGTTGGCAGGGTAGCGATTTAGGCGGTGATATGGTTATTGCCCGCACAGCAGAGAATGATGAACCCTACGGACAGGCTTTGTATAATCTGGCGGTGGTAGTTGATGATATTGATATGCAGATTACTCACGTCATTCGAGGTGAAGATCATATTGCTAATACTGCAAAACAGATTCTACTATATGAAGCTATAGGGGCAGAAGTTCCGATCTTTGCTCATAGTCCTCTAATTCTCAATCAGGATGGACGTAAGCTATCGAAAAGAGACGGTGTAACCTCGATTGATGATTTCCGTAAAATGGGTTTTTTACCAGAAGCATTAGTTAACTATATGACTTTGCTTGGCTGGACATTTCCAGATTCAACCAAAGAGATTTTTACTCTCGAAGAAGCAGCCCAAGAGTTCGATTTAGATCGAGTAAATAAAGCGGGGGCAAAGTTTGACTGGGATAAATTGGATTGGCTTAATAGTCAATATCTCCACGAAATGCCTGCGGATCGGCTAACGGATTTATTAATTCCTTACTGGCAGGAAGCTGGTTATGATACAGACAGCAAAGATCGCTCTTGGTTGGAAAGCTTGACGGTACTAACTGCGCCTACCCTAAATCGTTTAACTGACGTGATTAAAGAAACCAGCATATTTTTCAGCGATACGGCTGAATATACAGCAGAGGCGATGGATTTGCTTCAACAGGAAGGAGTGGCTGCGGTAATTACCGAAATAATTGAAGGTGTTAGTAATGCTGACGGCATAACAGAAGATGATGCTCAGGCTTTAATTAAACAAGTTACTAAGAGTCAGAAAGTAAAGAAAGGCTTAGTAATGCGATCGCTACGGGCTAGTTTGACAGGGGAATTACATGGTCCTGACTTAACTCAAACTTGGCTGTTGCTAAACAAGCTAGGTGTAGATCGAACACGCTTACAGCAAACTCTAGAGAAAATTAGAGGCTAAAAAAAGCATGATGATTCTGTCATCAAAACAGTTTAATTAAAACTACAATTTTAATTTTGCCAAGTAAAGCCAATGCAAGGTAAAGCAACCTCCGATCCTGGGGGTGTTTTTTTGTAATTAATGCCAACTTAAGCAGAGCTATTTGTAACGAAAAATTGCTATCTTTCAGGCGCTTTCCAGAAAAAATTGTGACTTAATATTGGAACACATTAGCTAATAATTATGTCATATAAGAAATATCATTCCATCTATAAATAAATAATAAATCGAGTGCCAAAATCTGCTTTTAAATTTATACATTTATCGAATATTAGGCATAATTTAATCATCTTTAAAACTTCTGGTTTACTTATAACAATAGCTGCAATCTTTAGTGGCTATGAAGTCTTGGCTCAAGCTTCAAAAAGCATAACCATTAATCGCAATATAGTTAACCAACCGTTGATTACTGTGGGAATTGGCGGTGGTAAGATTATGGCGCAAGAAATTAGTCAGACTGAAAATACGGCTACGGGTTACTGCGATGGCTATGTTCAACTACAGCCCAATCATCTCTTAAAATTAGAATCTTTTTTTGAATTTCTCAGATTAGAAGTAAATAGTCGAGTAGATACTACTATTCTGATCAAAGGTCCTGGTGGCGTTTGGTGCAATGATGATTCTGGGACTGCCAACCCGATGATTGAAGGGCAGTGGCAACCAGGGATATATCAGATTTGGATTGGCTCCTATCAAAACAATACTAGCAATGATTATCAGATTAAAGTTACAGGAAAATAAGGTGTCAAAGATTTAGTCTGTTGAAGGGATATTCAAGAAAAAGTTTAGCCAAGATTCCCTATTGCCGTTAATCTAGATGAAGATGAATAGTACTCTGCCTTGAGATATTTAAAATATTAGGGCTAGTATTCACTTCATGAGGTTACATTCAGGATAGAAGTTGTGGCTTTCAAGATTGGTTTATTAGGATACGGTACAGTTGGCACAGGAACAGCAGAAATCATCTTAGATCCTGTGGGGAGAAATAGTCTGCTGCAAGATATTGATATAGTTCAGGTAGGAGTGAGAACCCTCGACAAACCCCGATCGCCTGAATTACCATCAGGAATTATCACCACGGATTTAGAAGCAATTGTTACCAATCCAGAGATTGAGATTGTGGTGGAGTTGCTAGGAGGCTTAGAACCCTCGCGATCGCTAATTCTTCAAGCTATAGAACATGGTAAACATATTGTTACCGCTAATAAAGCGGTAATTGCTCGTCATGGAGAAGAGATTTTCAACGCAGCCAATAAAGCGGGGGTATACGTACTCTTAGAAGCCGCAGTGGGTGGAGGAATTCCCGTAATTAAACCCCTAAAGCAATCTTTGGGAGTTAATCGGATTCAAACCGTAATCGGCATCATCAATGGCACAACCAACTATATTCTGACTCAGATGACTCAAGAGGGCGCAGACTTTGATGAAGTACTAGCGGAAGCTCAAAAGCTTGGCTACGCTGAAGCCGATCCGACTGCTGACGTTGACGGTTATGACGCTGCGGATAAGATCGCTATTCTAGCGGCGATCGCTTTCAATGGCAGAATTAAACGAGAAGATATTCCCTGCGAAGGTATTCGTCAGATCAACGCCACGGATATCAGCTATGCCGATGATTTAGGCTTTGTAATTAAATTACTGGCGATCGCTAAAGCTAATGCTCACAATGATTCTCTTCAGGTAAGAGTTCATCCTACCTTGGTATCAAAGGATCACCCTTTAGCCAACGTTAATGATGTCTATAACGCCATTTTGGTAGAAGGTGACCCGTTAGGACAAGTAATGTTTTTTGGTCCAGGTGCAGGGAAAGGAGCAACTGCTAGTGCCGTAGTCTCAGATATCGTTAATATTGTGGGAATATTGCAAACTAGTCAGGGTCAAAAACGGCTCGATCCTTTACTACGTTGTTCTCACGAACATTTTAAACAGCTTACTCCTATCGCAGATATAAACACCCGTTTTTATGCTCGTTTTCTTTGTCAGGATGTATCTGGAGTAATCGGTCATTTAGGTACTAGCTTCGGTAACCACAACGTTAGTTTAGAATCAGTAGTGCAAATTGGTTTCCGCAACGATCTAGCCGAAATTGTGGTCGTTACTCACGATGTTCAAGAAGGCAACTTCCGCAAGGCATTAGAGGAGATTAAAGGCTTGGAGTCGATCGACAGTATTCCTAGTATTTTGCGGGTATTATAAACGAGCTACGCTCGTCCTAAAGGATTCCTAAAGGATATCCTCCTTCGAGGACGTAGCCGCTTCGCATATAGCTCCGTTTCGCATATAGCTGTAAGCTATAGGCTTTAAGCTTTTAAGCACCAATAAATAAAGAACCGAGGTAGTTAGTTTACCTCGGTTTTTGTAGTTGAACTATTGATTAATTGATATTCTGAACATTCTAAATCTAGTAACCAAAAGGAAGGTACTTATTGATATCAACCTGATCTTGAACGCTAGTTTGAGCAGCATCTTGACCGATGACGTTGTAGTGACCCACCGCCGCAGCTTCATTTGCGTTTACCTGAACAGCAGTTTGAGCATTGGGAGTAGCAGGAACACCATACTGCCCAAGGTTTAACTGGTCTTGTACGCTAAGTTGGTCGGTGTTTTGAAAAACTAGGTTACCAGTGCCAACCGCAGCAGCAGAGTTGGAGTTAGTCTGAACAGAAGTTTGTGCGTCCTGGGCGAAGGCAGTTAAAGGAGAGAAGGCAATAACAGCGGTTAGGATTGAAAGAGTCGATTTTTTCATGGTTTTAAACCTAATAGATATTTTGGGTTGAGTTTTATGGATGCAGATAAGAGTTAGGTTAGGTAATAAAGTTGCTTAATTGAGATTAGTAGCCAGAAGGAAGGTACTTATTGATATCAACCTGACCTTGAACGCTAGTTTGAGCAGCATCTTGACCGATGACGTTGTAGTTACCCACCGCCGCAGCTTCATTTGCGTTTCCTTGAATGCTAGTTTGAGCATTGGGAGTAGCAGGAATACCATACTGTCCAAGGTTTAACTGGTCTTGTACGCTAAGTTGGTCGGTGTTTTGAAGAACTAGGTTACCAGTGCCAACGGCAGCAGCGGAGTTGGAGTTAGTCTGAACGGAAGTTTGTGCATCTTGAGCGAAGGCAGTTAAAGGAGAGAAAGCAATAACGGCGGTTAGGATTGAAAGAGTCGATTTTTTCATGGTTTTAGACCTCGTTTGGGTAAATTTCAATGTTTGTTTTCCTTACATTTACTAGTTACGAATGGTCTGTTTTTTTTATGCAGGTTGCAGGAATTTATTTTTGAAAGAAAATCATACTTGAGCTATCAACGAATTGTCAAGGTCTTTGAGTCAGGCGATCGCAATATTTGTAGATGCTATCGTTAAGTGAATCTACCGTTGGAAACGTTGGAATTTACAGGATGAAAATTGCTAGTTTAGAAATAGATATAGTCCGCAAAAATATTAAAAACCTCTACATTAAAGTTCATCCCCCTGATGGACAGGTGCAGGTTGTCTGTCCTCAAAAGTTGGATGATGCAGTAATTCAACAGTTTGTCGACTCTAAAATCGATTGGATCGGCAAAAAACGAGCTAAGTTTAAGACACAACCTCGATCTCCCCAACAGTACATTACAGGAGAAAGCTATTTTTTTAAGGGCGATCGCTATTTACTCAACGTGATTTATCATCAGGCAGCGCCCCAAGTAATTATTGAGGGAGATAAACTAAATCTATATGTGCGATACGGCAGCATCACCGAACAGCGAGAGCAGGCTTTAACGAATTGGTATCGTCAACAGCTAAAAGCAGAACTTCCCGATTTAATCGCTAAATGGGAAAAAGCGATCGGGGTAAAAATTAATGCTTGGGGAGTAAAAAAAATGAAGACCAGATGGGGAACTTGCAACATCCAAGCTAAAAGAATTTGGCTTAATTTGGAATTAATTAAACAACCTCAACATTGTCTTGAATATGTTATTGTTCATGAACTGGTTCATTTGCTAGAGCGTCAACATAATGAACGCTTTTGGAGTTATGTCAGTATATTTATGCCGCAGTGGCAGCAATATCAACTACAGCTCAATCGTTTTCCCTTAGTCTGAATTAGCTAGCTAAATCTCCAGCGTCCAATAAATTTTTCAGAGTTGACTAAAGCGATCGCCCTGATTTTTCCTAGTCCTGGTTTAGTTAACTTAAAACATTGCCTTGATATACTCTCTTCTCATTGAGGAGTTGGCATCTAAAGACACGCCTTTGGGACACACTACCGTACACTCCACCATAATTGGAACAGTTCCGCTGAAACAGGCTGGTTATGAGGCTGGCGCGGCATCGACAAACTGCATAATCCTTTCGATCGCACCACTATCAGTTAAATCTCCCACCATCAATCCGCGTGATAAGATCTCGCCACTGTCGCCCTGTAATCGCCAGCGAAGTCGAAATACGTTGTGGTGCATATCGACCTGTCCTTCAGGTTCTAATTTATGGTCGAAACGAGATCGGAATTTCTCAATTAGTGCTTGCATTCCATCGACTCCTTGAACTGGGTCAGGTGCATGGGGGTCAATATAAATGGCATTATCTGTCATACAACTTTGGAGCAAACTTTGTCTCTCGGCAGAAGTCTGGGCATTCCATGCCGCCAGATAATCTTGGATTGGTTTAATCATAAACGCCTCGTTCATAAAATTCGATGGGTGTTGGTTGGATCTTGATCAGCATTTTCCATTGCTAACGGGCGAACATTTTCAATAGCTAGCTAAATCTCCAGCATCCAATAAATTTTTCAGAGTTTTCTAAAGCGATCGCCCTGATCTTTTCTAGTCCTGGTTTAGTTAACTTAAAACATTGCCTTGATATACTCTCTTCTCATTGAGGAAATGGCATCTAAAGGCACACCTTTGGGACACACTGCCGTACACTCACCATGATTGGAACAGTCACCAAAGCCTTCATTTGCCATTTGTGCAGTCATATCGAGTACTCGCTGTTTACGTTCGGGATCTCCTTGGGGAAGTAAAGCCAGGTGAGACACTTTAGCTGCGGTAAACAAAGATGCTGAGGCATTAGGACAGGCTGCAACACAAGCACCACAGCCGATACAGGCTGCATAGTCAAAAGCGCGATCGCTATTTTCTTTAGCTACAGGCAAGGAATTGGCATCGGGTGCAGCACCAGTATTCACAGAGATATAACCTCCTGCTGTTACTATGCGGTCGAATGCCGAGCGATCGACTACTGAGATCTTTGACGATCGGAAAAGCCTTAGCACGCCAGGGTTCAACAGTTACCGTATCTCCGTCATGAAAACTTCTTAGATGTAGCTGACACACCGCAGTTTGTTTTTGCTCCCCATGAGCTACTCCATTGACCATCATGCCACAGGAACCACAGATACCCTCTCCACAATCACTATCAAAGGCTATCGGTTCTTGGTTACTTTTGATTAGCTGTTCGTTTAAAACATCTAATAGCTCGATAAATGACATATTTGGATGAGCGTTTGTCACCGTATATTCTTCTAGCTTTCCTTTGCTCTGAGAGTTACTTTGTCGCCAAACTTTTAAATTAATTTGCATAAATTCTGCTTAAAATTGCAAATAGTACATTAGGGCTGATATAAAATCGCTATCGAGATTTAAGCGAGATTTCAGTTCAACAAGATCGCGATATTTACCCTGTTGCTGTCGATCGAATATTAAGTCGTTAGCTAAAGCTTCAGTCACTTGGGGAATAGCAATAAGTTCTTCAACAGTTGCAGTATTTATATTTGTCTTTTCTGGACTGAGGGGACTCAGGCGATCGTAGTAGGCAAAAGTCAAAACTGATTCGTAAGGCTGAAGACGCTGCACAGGAACACCAATCGCCGCAGCAATATCTTCAAGGCAAACTAGCTGTATTCCCATTCTAACTAACTCTACAAGCGATCGCCCCTGATGGATCGAAAATCCTGGCAGTCTTAGCCAATCGTCTACCGTTGCCTGATTGACATCGATTTTA
>CAVRWR010000215.1:0-44027 GCA_963724445.1 uncultured cyanobacterium
GCTAATCAGATACATCGGTCAGTTCTGATAGCATTTTGGTTGCTACTGATAGAAGGTTTTCAAGTTCTTCAGATTCTACCAATGACCAGACTAAGTGGAGATCGACTCTAAAATACTCGTGTATGGCAATATTTCGGAATCCGATAATTTGCCTCCACGGAATTTCTGGGTACTGCTCCAACATCTCCTTGGGGAGTCGGTTGCTTGCTTCTCCTATGATTTCAAGTCGCCGAATGATTGCGTCTTGTAAGATTTCATCCACAAAAAAGCTATCTCTTCCCCTCGAAGAGTAGTTCTGAACTTTATGGATACACTCTATGATGTCTTCTAAAGAGTACCTCATAGAGCGGATTTTCTTTTTTTCTGTCATGGAGTCTAAACCTACAGGAGACATTTTTCGTTACAAGTTGGCTATGAGGATTGCATCATTCAATATGCTCTCTCTCATCCCCTCGCGAAGACTCGTACTGGGTGCAAGATTGACCTCATGTCCTAAGAGGTCTTCTAGCTCTTGTTTTAGCCTTATAAAATCTATCAAATTTTGCCCTTCACCAACATCGATCAGAAAATCAATATCGCTATCGTCTTGGGCTTGTTCTCTTGACACAGAACCGAAAACCCTAATGTTCAAGGCTCTGTTTGCTTCGGCTAGTTCGAGAATCTGATGCTTAAATTTCTTTAAATGCTCTAAATCCATTGCTGTACACAAACCTTGTATCTTCTTTATTGACGTTATGGCAACGTACTGAAAGTCTACATCACTCCTTCCATTAGAATATAGACACAAAAAACATTTACTAGCACGCTCTCCCAATATTGACGTTATTCTAACGTTAGAGTAACGTTGAAACGACCTTATTCTAAGGTTAAAGTAAAGTCATTGTAACGTTAGATTAACCTTAAAGTAACCTTATGATAGTGCTGTCTGGAGGAGTTAAGGGTGGGGTTGGAAAAAGCACGATCGCAACGAACCTGACGATCGCTCGCGCTCGCGCAGGTAAGGATGTCTTACTGATTGATGCTGACGACCAGGAAACCTCAACCGATTTTACCGCTATCCGTCATCAGGCTCTGGGGGATGCTGGCTACACCTGCACCAAGCTTACTGGCTCTGCCGTGCGTACTGATGGTCAACGGCTGGCGCAAAAGTATGATGATGTCATTATCGATGCGGGGGGAAGAGATACTGCCAGTCAACGGGCAGCCCTGGTGATAGCCGATGTGGTGCTAATTCCCTTTGTGCCACGGTCGTTTGATGTGTGGACGCTCGATCCAGTCTGCTCGATGATTGAAGAGGCACGCTCATTTAATCCCGATCGGGTGCAACTCTTTTCAGGTAAAGTTTTTTAACGGTGTGATAGAGTTTTCGGGAGATTGTTTTAGGTTATAGAGATTAAGAGAAATGACATATCCATTTTTTGATAGATAGATCGGGATAAATCATCTCCTATGTCTGCAGTATCTCCCCCAGTCAACTATGTCTATCCTGGAAGAAGATTTCTTTAAGCTAGCCAATGAGCAGTATGCCGAGTTAGTGAACAGCTAGAGCGCAGAGGATGCTCAAGTATGGGAGCATGGCGAGGTAGAATCATACATAACCGTGTTCGGAACAGAACTGATGAGGCGGTTATTCCAAGGTCATCTTGACCTGCGCTACGCCCAAGAGGAGTACCAAAAAGGTGTATTGGGTTCCGATGGAGAAGCACGGCCCCACCGCCGAAAGAAAACGCAACGTCAACTAGAAACCCTGTTTGGCGAGGTAATGGTGACCCGAGTGGGATACAGCACGCAAACACCTAAGGTGAGCGCCTTATATCCGCAAGACGGCAAGTTAAACTTCGCAACTGACAAGTATTCCGACGGAATTCGCCGTCGGGTGGCCGAAGAAGCGTCAAAGGTCTCCTTTGCGGAGACTAGTGAGACTATCGCCAAGACAACTGGAGGGGAGATTGGGAAGCGTCAATGTGAAGAGGTCAGTGTGAAAGTCGCCCAGGACTTTGAAGACTTTTACGCCCAACGGGCCCAGAAAGGAGCAGAATCAACCAGCGACTTACTGGTGGTGACCACGGATGGTAAAGGGATTGTGATGCATAGCAAAGATCTCAGAGAGGCGACCGCTAAGGCCGCCAAAAAAGCCACCCAATCGCGACCAACTCGATTGAGTCCGGGGCCAAAGCGGCAACGAAAACGGATGGCGACGGTGGCTTCGGTGTATAGTGTCCCCCGATTTGAACGACGACCGGAGGACGGATTTTGTTCATGTGTTGGAATACGTCTGGAAGGCCGCGTTTTGCTTTTTCGCGCCGGGGAGCGAGGCAGCCGAGGCCTGGGTGATGGAGCGAGGATTGCGAATACTCCAAGGCAAAGCCAGTAATGTGGCGGCTGGGATTAGACGCAGCGCCACCCTACAAAATCTGTCCTCATCAGAGCGAGAGAAGGCGGATAAATGTGCCGACTATCTGCTGAAATATCGTCCATATCTTCAGTATGACCAGTATTTGTCCCTTGGCTACCCCATCGCCACCGGAGTGATTGAGGGTGCCTGTCGTCATTTGGTCAATGATCGCATGGATCTTACTGGCGCTCGTTGGCGGCTGGACCGGGCGGAGGCGGTGCTGAGGATTCGGGCCCTCAGGTCCAGTGGAGACTTTGACGAGTATTGGCGATTCCACAAAATGCAGGAATTTAAGCACAATCATGCCCATAAGTTTCAAGACCCAGAAAGATTGTTAGCCGCTTAATCTCTTTACTCCAAAAGAGTCGCACCCTTTTGAGTAAACGTCTGACTAAGATAGAAAACCAACACTCAATTTGATTAAGCCAAGATGTATGTTTCGGAACATACACGAAGCGAATTCGATGAAATTCATCGGACAAAAAAGCCTCACGGCTTTCCATAGATTGTAAAATCCCTTCTTTTCCTTTCACCCCTAAATCTGTCGTAATTCCACTTGTTCGACAGTAAAGGACTTTGTTGTCCCTGGTCGTTGGCGAGCGCCTAAAATTTCCTCGATCAAGGCCATTAACTTTTTGTCCGTTACTTGTTGCTCTTCGGCTGCTGCGAGTTTCTCTCTCTCTTCTCTCCATCGCTCTCGCCACAAACGGACTTGCGAGCTTGTCTAGTTCTAATTTTCGACTAATGGAACTATTGCTCTCCCCTGACGCTGCTGCTAAGATCAACTGGGCTCTTCTCACAAGACGATAGGAGTTGGTCGTCACTCTAACTATATGTTGGAGTAGTGTTTCTTGTCGGAACGAGAGTTTGATTGGCAACGCTTTGGTAATGGTCATCGACTCCAAGATTTCCCCTTTGGCTTCATTGAATTACATTTCAGTTTATCTGAAGAAGCTTTCTTTTTAAACCTGATGGGTTATTTCAGCCGAGCTGCACTAGATAGTTTATTCAGGCTTGAGGTATCCATATTATCCATTCATTTTTAGTTTATATAGGAGAATCCTTAAATATAAAAATTATTATTATTATTAGTTTTAGAATTTCAGCTTGTTAGGAAAAAAATTGATGATTTATCAATAAAAACAATTCAAATGATTATAAAATACATGACGATCATTTGACAATATTAAATAACAAACTAAAAGATGAAATGGTAATATTACTTGCAATATATGTAAACTATATTGATGTAGCTATTATTATAATTTAATGATCGACTATTACTTTTAAATCTATCTTTTTATAAATTTTTTGATTTCATGCCTACTATTTGCAATAATCCTAGGTTTATTAGCTATTTTAGTCAATAAAATAAATTACTTGACAGTAATCTAAAATCAACTGGTCATCATCATAGTAGGAGCATTTGGGGCAGAAAACTTATCAATAGTTTGCAAAATTTTGTCTATTTCAATTGGCTTAGAAAGAAAATCAGAGGCACCACATACTTTGGCTTTAACTCGGTCAAATACACCATCATTACCCGTTAGCATAATAATTGGAATTTCTTGGAGCTTTGAGACTCGTCTGATCTGAGTACATACTTCATAACCGTTCAGAATTGGCATTCCAATATCAAGAAAAATCATTTTTGGGTTAACACCAATTAATGTGGGAACTGCCTGAATTGGCTGTTGGATTCCTAAAAATTCATAACCAGCTTTGATGATAATTTGATTCATAATCTGGCAGATTTGCGCACTGTCGTCTATACAGGCAATTAACTGTCCTTTACCAGATGATGCAGATTTGCTCCCAATGTTTGCTTTAGAGGTTTCTGATAAGCTTAAATTTAGGTCGGGAACTCGGACTAACTCTAATAAATCTTTTTGAACATAAGGGTAAATTGATTTAGTCAGCAGTAACAAATCTTTGTTCATTCCTACCGCTAGATCTCGAAGGCTTCTACGACCATCTAATAACTTAATAAAATTTTGATATACTACGGCTGGGATCGCTTGCTTTAGGTTTTCTTGGCTCTTGATTTTTGGCGAATAATCAGGATAAACAGAGGTGAAGCCGCTTTGAATCCAGGCAGTCCAAAGCTGCTGCATTTGCTTAAAACCATTTTCTAGTTCTATACCAAACTGCAAATATTTATTGGTGTCGGCGATTAAAGACTCTAGAGACAGCTTCTCAGGTTGCAATTCCAAGGGAGCGGACTTTTCTAGTTGAAATATATCAAATAGTACCTCGACAATCTTACTATTAATAAGCTTGCTAATACTTTCTGCCGCCGCCAGTTGACGCTGTAACAAAATACCAAGATTCCCATATTCAGCACAGCGATATTTTTCAGTGCCTCGAAAGCTAACTTGCTTAAGATCGACCTTGGGACAATATTTATTCAAATGTCTTTGCCAAGATCTTTGAGAATGAATCCCACCATCAGCCCAAATAAGTTTACCCTCATTAAAGTACACCTTCCAGTTAACGCTTGGTTCGTGAGTTTTGCTTTTGATGTGAGCAATACCAGTAAAAGATTGCTTTTTAAGATTATTCAGTAAAGCAAATATCATATTCTTAAAGAATTTTATATATTTACTCAAAATTATAAATCCCTTAATTTTACTTAGCATCGGTGGATACAAGTAAAATCCTGGAAAAGTGACGCTAAAGGAAAAGATTTTCCGAGATTTCTACATAGATAATATATTCAACCTGCTATCTGTATTTTACTTGGAACTAATGCTTAAAGATCGAGTATCAGATATATCGGGAATTTCTAGCAGTCTTAGATATCCCTTGAAAAAATAGGGTACGATACCGCAGGTCAAATCTAAAACATTTTTGTCCATTTTTACTGCCAAATCTCGCAAGGTTCTTTTACCGTTAAGTAATCTAGACATATTGGTAAAGATGAGATCTGGCAGCTGTCCTTTCAATTCTTGATAGCGGTTTAAAAGAGGAGCATGGTGGGGAGAACAAGAGGCTAAACCTTTGCTACCCCAAGTTGACCAAGCTGTCTGAGATTGAAACAGAATTTGCTCTAAATTGATCGATACTAGAGATAGGTTGAAACCTGCTTTGAGTAGTTGGTGAGCTGATATAGTTTCAATATTATAGTTAAGAGCTGCATGATACTCTTTTTGTAATAAATCAAAAAATATTTCTTGACTACGTTTTTCGATTAAAGCTTTTACTTGTTCTCGCTTAATCAATTGTCTTTGAAGCAAAACATTCATCAGACAGTAGTGAAGCGATCGCATTTCAGGCTGTTGTCTTAGAAGGATAAGATCTCGGTTTACCCCTGGACAAAAATAGTTAAAATTCCTGCGCCAAGAACGATTAGGATGATAGCCACCTTCTGTCCAAAGATATTTCCCCGAATAAAAAAACATCTCCCACTTTTGTCGCTCATCTTGAGATGTTATGGTGACAACGCCTGTAAATTGCTGTCGATTAAGAGAAATAAGTTGCTCTCCTAACTTGCTATTTGCACTCATTAAATTTAAACCAAGGTTAACGGAAAACTATTGGATATTATTTGATAATAAGAATTGCAGTCAGGGGAATTATTAGCTTAAAATTTTAGCAGCCAAAATAAATCCAGCAAATTTTGTAGTTCTATCAGACATAATCCATCGAATACCAATCATTTGTAACACAGTCAATCGCTAAACGGAGGGAATTTATCTCTTGAATCCTAGTATCATCAGTAAATACCAGTAGATTTGGGATAGAAAATAATTTGACCTTGGGCAAACTTTATTTGGTGGGAACTCCCATTGGCAATTTAGAAGATATTACCTTGAGAGCAATTCGGACTCTTCAACAGGTTAATCTGATCGCAGCAGAAGACACTCGTCGAACGGGAAAACTCTTGCAGCATCTCGCCATCTCAACTCCTCAGATTAGCTACAACGAACATAATCATAATTCCCGTATTCAAGCATTAATCGATCGCCTGGAAAGAGGAGAAGATCTTGCTTTAGTTACAGATGCAGGAATGCCAAGTATTTCCGATCCTGGGGTTGAATTAGTCCAAGCAGCGATCGCCCATAAGATTATCGTAGTTCCGATACCTGGTGGTACAGCCGCAATCAGCGCCCTAGCAGCATCGGGTATGGCTACTGACAGATTTGTGTTTGAAGGCTTTTTACCCCAAAAATTAAGCGATCGCACTAACCGATTAGAATTACTCCGTAGTGAAACTAGGACAGTAGTATTATACGAAGCGCCGCACCGCATTCTCAAGACTTTGAATGATTTAGCAGCGGCTGTAGGAGAAACTAGAGAAATTGTCTTGGCGAGGGAGTTAACCAAGATTCATGAAGAATTTTGGCGCGGGAAGATTAAAGATGCGATCTCAATGTATAGCAGCGAACGTCAACCAAAAGGAGAATATACACTGGTTCTAGAAGGCGCAGCTCAAACCAGCTTAATTACTTCCGAAACCGAGCTAAAGCAAGAATTACAGCAGTTGCTAGCTCAAGGAATGACGCGATCGCAGGCTAGCCGTCAATTGTCCAAACTCACTTCTTTATCAAGACGAGAAATATATCAACTGGATTTGGATGATTGAACTATTAGCGCGAGCGCAACACAATAAAGAAACACCCCGCCTAACTTTCTCAGGGAGGTGTTTACTATCAAATTAGTTCAGATGCTGAGCTAAAAATTACATGCCTTTTGCAACCAATTCAGCCAAGTCTACTACGCGCTGAGAATAACCCCACTCATTATCGTACCAAGCGATAATTTTAACCATATCGCCATCTAGTACCATGGTAAGCTGACTATCAACGGTAGAAGAGACATCAGTCCCTTTGAAGTCAGAAGACACAAGGGGCAAATCAGTAAAGCCTAAGATTCCTTTTAGTTCACCTTCAGCAGCTTTCTTAAGTACTCCGTTGACCTCTTCGGCAATAGTTTTCTTTTCTACTTGAGCAACTAAATCGACGACAGAAACGTTAGGAGTAGGCACCCGCAGGGCAATACCATTTAACTTGCCTTTTACTTCGGGATATACTAGAGCTACTGCTTGAGCTGCACCAGTAGAGGTAGGTACAATGTTTACAGCGGCTGCTCTGGCTCTTCTGAGGTCACGGTGACTAGCATCAAGAATGCGCTGGTCGCCAGTATAGCTGTGAGTAGTGGTCATCACACCTTTGATAATGCCAAAGTTTTCGTTAATAACCTTGACAATCGGCGCCAAGCAGTTGGTAGTGCAGCTAGCATTACTCACGATATCAAATTCGCCAGGAGTATATTTCTCGTGGTTAACACCCATGACATAAGTACCGATGTTCGGACCGCTTCCTGGGGCAGTAATAACTACTTTCTTCGCACCAGCTTGCAGATGTTTCCCTGCCCCCTCAGCATCACGGAATACGCCAGTAGCTTCAATAACAATATCGACATCCCATTCTTTCCAGGGCAAGTTTAGAGGATTGCGATCGGAGACACATTTAATTGTTTTGCCGTTAACGATTAGAGAGTTAGTATCATAACCGATGTCTGCATCTAAAACACCTAGCATAGTGTCATACTTCAATAGGTGAGCATTTGTCTTAGGATCGGAGGTATCATTAAGACCTACTAATTCTAAATCCGTATTTTCACCTCTAGTCAGTAAGCATCTGACAAAATTGCGCCCAATTCGTCCAAAACCGTTAATTGCTACTCTAACCACTATTCTTTTGCCCTCTGTATTTATTAGGTTAATAGATTAAAACATTCTTAATAAGACTCATCATATCGTAAAGTAAGCACAATTCAAGACCTTACCCAGAATCAATTTGAACAACAATTCTGAGGCAAGATATCAAGTAGATAGTCGCCTCTGCATTAAAAATATTACGAAAATCTTACGGTGTTGTCCTAACAACAATTAAACTGTAGATTCAACCAGCAATTTTCCTAAATATATAAATCTTAAACAGAAATTTGCTCGCCTAATCGCCCTTATTTATACCTAAGTCAAAAAAATTATTGTTATCATAGCCCGTATTGTTTAGAGCGACGGGAATTATAGATGCTTCTTGATCGAAACAAGGTAGTGTTCTATAGATCCCTGAGCAGAATATTTGTGCTATGACAGGAGACAAAAGAGTGTTGAAAGTAGATTTAACAGGTAAACCATTTCACTTTATTGGTATTGGCGGAATTGGCATGTCGGCTCTGGCACAGATTGTTGCTCAACGACAACTGCCAGTATCGGGTTCTGATTTACGCTCAAGTCATATTACAGATCGCCTCAAAGCCTTGGGGGTTAAAATTTTCTATGGTCAGGAAGCAGCAAACTTAGATTTTTTTGTGCCTCATGTTCCCAGACAACGCCAGACAGTAGTTTCGACCAGGGGAAAAGCCGAACCTCTGCCAGAAATCGAGGTGGTGAATCATCATTCACCCACTTTGCCTCAAGTGATTTGTTCTACAGCGATCGCCAAAACCAATCCAGAATATCAAGCCGCAGTCAAATTAGGCTGTCCGATTTTTCATCGCTCAGATCTTTTGGCAGCTTTAATTGAACAATATCAAAGCATCGCCATTTCAGGAACTCACGGTAAGACTACCACCAGCAGCCTGATTGGTTACATGTTGTTTAAAAGTCAGGTAGATCCCACGATAATTGTCGGTGGAGAAGTAGATGCTTGGGATGGTAATGCTCGAAGCGGACAAGGAGAATATTTGGTAGCAGAAGCAGATGAATCAGATGGCTCTTTGGTTAAGCATCATCCAAGTATCGGCGTGATTACCAACATTGAATTGGATCATCCAGATAAGTATCACGATATTCAAGAAGTAATCAATATTTTTCAAACATTCGCTGGGCAATGTAATACTCTAATCGGTTGTCTTGACGATCCCATTGTTCGTGATGAATTAGCTTTGACCATTAGCTATGGTTTAAATCCTGATTTGGGCGCAGACTATACGGCAAAAAACATTACTTATCATGCTCAAGGAAGCAATGCCGATATTTGGGAAAGGGGAGTTTGTTTGGGAGAGTTGCAGTTACCATTATTGGGAGAACACAATTTGAATAATGCTCTAGCGACGATCGCCGTTGGTCGGAAAATAGGCTTGGAGTTTACTACCATTGCCCAATCTCTAGCCACCTTTGAGGGAACCAAAAGACGGTTTGAGCATCGAGGATCGGTGAATGAAATCATCTTTATTGATGATTATGCTCATCACCCCAGTGAAATTGATGTGACCCTAGCTGCTGGCAGATTGAGAGTTACGGGTAATAATTCTTTGAAACGAGTAGTAGCAATTTTTCAACCCCATCGCTACAGTCGTACCAAGACTTTTTTACCAGAATTCGCCAATGCTTTTAAGGATGCCGATGTGGTAGTAGTTACGGACATCTATAGCGCGGGAGAGAAAAATACTTTTGGTATTAGCAGCTCAGATCTAGTTGAGGCGATCGCTATGCATCACAACAACGTTCACTATTTTCCAGACGTTGATTCGATTGACAATTTTATCAAGGAAGAAATATTACAGCCAGGAGACTTGGCAATGTTCTTAGGAGCGGGTAATCTTAATCAAGCAATTCCGAAAACGATCGCTTTGTATCAGCCAATAGTTAACAGTTACCAGTAGTTGCCAATGGACAGCAGTAATTAGTAATTCAGTATCACCCTCAATGAATCAAGATAATTTAATCCAGTCAGGGATATCTTTAGCTAGTCAAACTTCCTATAAAGTAGGGGGAGATGCTCAATGGTATGCTGCACCAAGAAACTGGGATGAACTCGAAGCAAGCTTTGAATGGTACCAGTCTCAGGATATTCCTCTTACCCTGCTGGGAGCTGGTTCAAATTTACTCATTAGCGATCGCGGTTTACCTGGATTAGTGCTTTCAACCCGATATTTTCGTGGCTATAAATTCGATTCTGAGACGGGGATTTTAGTAGCTGATGCCGGAGAAGCGATCGCCAAGCTAGCTTGGAAAGCTGCTAAACGAGGTTTAAAAGGGCTAGAGTGGGCGGTAGGTATTCCTGGTACTGTTGGTGGAGGGGTAGTGATGAACGCGGGAGCGCACACCTCCTGTATGGCAGATGTTTTGGTCAGCACAACTGTCTTATCCCCCGATGGCACTATTGCCGAATTGAAGCCTGAGGAATTAGCCTATAGCTATCGTACCTCTAACTTACAAGGGGGCGATAATATGGTTGTTAGAGCGACAATACAGCTTGAGCCTGGTTATAGCAAAGCGGAAATCATGTCGCTTTCTAATCAAAATTGGACACAGCGTAAAACGACTCAACCCTACCATCTTCCTAGCTGTGGTAGCGTTTTCCGTAATCCTCAACCCCAAGCCGCAGCCAAGCTAATTGAGCAGCTAGGATTAAAAGGCTACAAGATTGGTGATGCCCAGATAGCTCATCGCCATGCTAACTTTATCCTTAACTGTGGTACGGCTACCGCTAAAGATATCTTTGAATTAATTCGCTATGCTCAAGAAAAAGTAGAATATCATTGGTCAGTATCTTTAGAACCAGAAGTTAAGCTGCTCGGAGAATTCTAAGAATTCTAAAATTTCCATCTCTGGGTTATGCTAATCGTTTCCCTAGATTTCGTAATCACTAATAAAAAGTTAACTAAATAGATATGGCTGGAAAAGGATTTGGTCCACTAGGCAAAATGAAAGAACTTGCTGATGCTTTTAAGAAAGCCCAGGAAGTTCAGGCAGGAGCGCAACAACTCCAAAACGAATTAGAGCAAATGGAGATTGAAGGAACTAGCGAAGACGGACTAGTCAAAGTAGTCATGAGTGGCAACCAAGAACCACTTCGCGTAGAAATTTCTCCCGATGCAATGTCTCAAGACGCAGAAGCTCTTTCTGCATCCGTAACAGCTGCAATGAAGTCAGCTTACGAAAAGTCTACAGACTTGATGCGTGGGCGCATGGAAGAACTTACTAGCGGTTTGAATCTACCTGGAATGTAAGTTCAGTCAATAGTCAACAGGTGTATAGGGGTATATTTACTGCCCCTATTTTTATGACATGTTTCTCTGTACAAAACAAAAATATGGCTCGTGAAAATATAAAATTTTTTACTCCCAATCATCAATAGCATGACATTAACCTCAAACTGAACCAGGGGTAGGACTCAACGAAGGCAAAAAGCTAACTATCTGAGGAAAAATAATAATTAAAGTTAAAACTAAAAGCTGGAGCAAAATAAAAGGTATTGCCCCACGATAAATATCTTCGGTCTCTAGTTCTGGTGGCGCGACTCCTCGCAGATAAAATAGGGCAAAGCCAAAAGGTGGAGTTAAAAAAGAAGTTTGCAAATTTGCCCCAATTATCACACCGTACCAAACTAAATCTAATCCTAGCTGTTGCGCTACAGGTGCAAAGATCGGAATTACAATAAAGGCTATTTCAAAGAAATCAATAAAGAAGCCTAGTAAAAAGATTACTAGCATATTAACTAGTAAAAAGCCCGCTGTTCCCCCAGGAAGATTGATCAGCAGGTTTTCCATAAACCTGTCTCCCCCTAAGCCTCGGAACACTAAACTAAATGCCGTCGAGCCAATTAGAATAAACATTACCATGGTGGTAATGCGCATGGTTGCATCACAGACTTCTCGGAGTGCTGCCCAAGTCAATTGACGGTTAATCGCGGCTAGAATTATTGTCCCTACTGAACCTAAAGCACCTGCTTCCGTTGGTGTAGCAACCCCCAAGAAGATACTGCCTAAGATCACCACGATCAACAGCAGAGGAGGCAACATTACGGTTCCGATCCTGAGCAATAGCTTTTTGCCACTAATTCTGACGCTATCAGGTAGGGCAGGGGCGACTTCAGGCTTGAGGTAAGCCACAATCAACACATGGACGGCAAAAGCACCTGCCATCATTAATCCAGGAATCAAAGAGCCAAGAAATAAGTCACCTACAGGAATACCAAGCTGATCGCCTAAGACAACCAGCACTACGCTAGGAGGAATAATCTGTCCTAGAGTACCAGAAGCGACAATTACTCCCGCGGCAAGTTCTTTGCTATAGCCATAACGCAGCATAATTGGCAGAGAAATCAAGCCCATCGCTACTACCGTGGCAGCGACGACTCCTGTAGAAGCTGCTAACAAAGCACCAACAATGACTACTGCTAAAGCTAAACCGCCCCGCACTCTACCAAAGAGAATACCCATCGTCTCTAATAGTTGTTCGGCAATGCCCGTTTTTTCCAACATTGAGCCGAGAAAAATAAAGTAGGGAATCGCCAAAAGAGTATAGTTGGACATAATGCCAAAAATACGGCTGGGCATGGCGCTAAAAAAGCTAAAGCTAAACTCTCCTACCGCCGAACCAATTAGAGCAAAAATAATTGCTACTCCACCAAGAGAAAAAGCTACGGGAAAGCCTGTGGACAGTAAGACTAAAGCCCCCAAGAACATTGCTATACCCAACCAGTCCATCAGCTATCCTCCCTACTGCTTGATTCTTGATAGATATGCCAATTTTTAATTGCTTCGGATATTCCTTGTAAAATTAATAAAATGAAAGCCAAAATAATTGAAAACTTAATCGGATAGCGGGGTAAGCCACCAGGATCGGGGGACATTTCCCGTATATTCCAAGAATTAACTATTGTTCCCCAGGAATAATAAATTAGCAGACTGCTAAAGGGAATTAAGAAGATTAAATTACCGAAAAAATTAGCTAGAGCCTGGCGACGACGATTCCAGTCTTTATAAAAGATATCTACCCGAACATGTTCATTGTATTTGAGGGCATATGCCGCACCAAACAGAAATACCACGTCAAACAAGTACCACTGGATTTCAATTAAAGAATTGGACGTGAGATTAGTACCGATAATCTTGCCTAGATAGCGTCCGATCACATTCCAGGCTCCTACTGCAACCATCAATAATACGAGCCAGTAGGCAATACGACCAACCCATTCATTTAGAAGATCGATTGCTTCGGCTATTTTTAATAGCTTATTCAAACTTTTAACTCAACTACTATTTTGCTTAGTAGCTAATGCTAGATCTTTTAGAGATTGAATTCTAGCTGTATTTGATTAATTGTTATATATTTTCTCGATCGGGAAATAATAAATTGGCGATCGTAGATCATCTCAGTAATAATCTAAGCAATAATCTAAGCAATAATACGTCCCAATTGCTTAAAGGATTCAATCATCGCCATAGACTGTTGAGAGATTCGTTCGGTAATATTAGTTAACTCCTGTACTGAATCTTGGGCAAAAGTTGAGCCTTGAATTTGGGTTTCCAAAGCATCGGAAGTAGTTTTAATTAAATTACTCATCTCCTGATTTAAAGCAACAATTTGCCCTAGCTTCTGACTAGCTGTTTGAAAGTCATCGACTCCTCTTACCAATGCCTCAGTTTCTGATTCTAGGTTAGTTGCCTTGGCAATAATTTCCGTTTTGATGCTGTCAAATAGAGGCTCAATTTTCGCTGTAGCCTCAAACAATTCTTGCATCAGAGATAAAATTTTGTCTGATATGTCTACAGCGGATTTTTGTTCACTGTCATTTATTTGACCGAGATTTGCTGTTCTAGTCATATCCACAGATTGTTGAGCCAACTGCTTACTTAAATCTTTGACCATCCCAATAGTCTTAGAAAAGCGATCGCCAGAGTTGCTTAGATTTTCCAGTCCCTGAGTTACATTCTGCACTGTGCGTTGAATATCTGCACTGCTAACCACAGCACGGTTTAAAATCTCTTGAGTGGCTTTTGTCTGCTGCGTAATTTGCTCCAGCATTTGGGCATTTTCCAGGGCAAAAGAAACCTGGATGGCAACTTGAGTCATCCAGTCAATTTCAGGCTGCTGCCACTGACGAGTGCCAGAACACTGATGAGCGACTAATAAACCGAAGAGTTTACCCTCGCTGACGATCGGAACTACCAAATTTGCTTTTACCTCTAACTGTTCTAGTTGTTCGATGTAACAGCTTGTCATTCCCGCTTGATAAATATCATCCCAAGCTCGAACTCTACCATCGCGATACTGGTCCAGATATCTGGCTTCAAAGCAGGGGTCTTTGATAATTCTACCTTCTCCCCTTGTCCAACCATGAGCCACGGATTCAGCCACTATCATGCCGTAGTTATCTTGGTTCAGGCTATAGACGACTACGCGATCGCAGTTTAATACCCGTCTAACTTCGCGAACGCTAGCTTGATACACATCCTTGGTTTTGAGAGAACTGCGAATTTGCTGTACTGCATCGGTAAAATACGCCGACCACATTCTTTCTGATTCTGCCTGCTGACGCAATCTTTGGGCATCAGCTAATAGTTGAGCGTTATCGAGGGCAAAACCTACTTGAGTAGCAATCTGAGTTAGCCAGAGAATTTCCGACTGCTGCCATTGACGAGTGCCAGAACACTGCTGTACTACTAATAAACCGAATAGCTTGTCCTCATTAATGAGCGGTACTACTATAGATGCCTGTACCTCTAATCGCTCTAATTGTTCAATATAGCAGTCAGTCATTCCTGATTTATAAATATTGTTCCATGCTCTAAATCTCCCGTCGCGATACTTGGCTAAATATCTGGCTTCAAAACAAGGATCTTTGATTACTCTGCCGATCGCTTTTGTCCATCCAGCAGATACTGATTCGGCAACAATTTCCCCATAACTATCCTGATTTAAAGCGTATACTAAAGCGCGATCGCATTTAAGAATTGGATGTACTTGCTCAACGGTGGTTTTGAGAATGTCTACTGTTTTGAGGGATTTGCGGATTGCTTGAACTACGTTAGCAAAATACTTAGTCCACATTCTTTCTCGCCGTAGCTGTTGTTGAACATCAGCTAACTGTGATTGATTAGCCTGTTGGTTGTTACCGTTTCTAGTTTGTTCGAGCATAGTACCTAAATAATTAGCGATCTGAGTTATCCAGTTAATTTCTTGCTCTTGCCAACTCCGCCTGCTGGAACATTGATGAGCAATCAGTAGTCCAAACAATTGACTTTCATAAGCCAGGGGAGCGACAATTCCAGCCCTGACATTAAAAGCCTCTAGCTGTTGGCGATACCAATCTGAAGCATCTTCATCCTCTGAATTGTGCCAAACACGAACCTTGCCGTGGCGATCCTCTTCAAAATATCGCGTTGTCGGGCTGAAATTATCTTTAGAGGAATCCATAGTTTTTGCCCATCCCGCTGCTACGGACTCAGCAATCACTTCTCCTAACTCAGTTTTGTCTAAGCTAAAAATCAAAACGCGATCGCACTCAATCAATTGACGTGTCTTCACTACGGTTGTCTGGAAGACCTTTTCGACATTTTTTGGTGCTTGATCTAAAATAATTTGGTTTTTAATCTCGTTAAACAATCGCTCTTTTGTCTTCTGGATCAAAGTTTCCTGCTGATTGAACTTTTTGGTTGAAGTGCTATCTACTTTCAACCCTGTCTTTGGCTGTAGATTATCGATTGGCTGATGACAATAGATCTCGCTTATCTGTTGAGCCAAATTAGAATTATTTGATTCATCTCCTTTAATAATTGCGGAAAGGGCAATGCCGATCATGCCAGCCTGTTCGGCTAAAAAATCAACTACCGTTAAATCCCATGGTTGTTTGAGGGAACATTGATGAGCAACTAAGAAAGTTACCAATTGCTTTTCAACATAAATTGGTGCTACTGCAATGCTTTTAATGCCCAGCTTTTCTAAGTCATGCAGATATTTTTTGTGGACATCTGATGAGTGAATATCATCTATCGTTATGGACATCCCATAGCAATACATTGCCAAATATTCATCTGCCAAAAAGGGATCGTCGATCGTTTGTCCTAAAAGAGCTGTCTCTTGTTGCACCACAGATTCAGCTAATACCTTTGCTTGAGGCAAACTACTAGCATCGTAAATAATGACGCGATCGCACTTTAAAACTTTTCTTACTGTTTCAACAGAAGCTTGAAAAACTTTGGTTATATTTTGATATTTAATCTGCTTTTGCTCAGAAGCTTGGCTCATTACTCACCAAATATTGATTCAAACATGATTTAATCTGAATATGGCTGAGCATTATATTATCTAACAAACTTTGGTTTTTGTATATTTTTACTTAGTTTAAACTCGTTTATCTTAATATGGATTTTTGGGAAATCATCAAGCTATATAACTTTAAAAAAAGCGATCGCTCTCACCAGAACAATCGCTTGCTAAAAATATTTGTCCAGAATTAACAATTACAGTTGATTACCGCATTCGGGACAGAATTTATTCGCCGTAGGGTTAGTCGTACCGCAGTCAGGACAGTTGACAAATTCCGCCTCTGGCTGTTCTTTTTGGGGCAAACCAATCATGTGAGCATTGCTTTTGCCTGGGGCAATCATCGGATAGCAATTTTCGTCTTTGGTGACGCGCACATCCATTAGCACCGGCCCATCATGAGCGAGCATTTGCGCAATGGCGCTAGCTAGTTCAGAGCGATCGCGGACAATCATGCCTTTAACACCATAAGCCTCGGCTAACATCACAAAATCTGGTGCGCCAACTTCCATGTTGGAAGAAGAATATCGCTCACCGAAAAAGTTTTGCTGCCACTGACGGACCATCCCCTGCCAACCGTTATTGATAATTACGGTTTTGACGTCGATCTTAAACTGCGTTAAAGTTCCCAATTCTTGAGGATTCATTTGGAAACTAGCATCACCACTAATACAGATTGTTTCTTCATGGGGAACAGCCACTTTAACCCCCATAGCCGAGGGCAGCCCATAACCCATGGTGCCTAAACCAGCGCTAGAAATCCAACGACGGGGACCATTTTTAAGAAACTGCGCTGCCCACATCTGATGTTGACCGACATCAGTAGTATAAAAAGCTTGAGGGGCTTGATTATTTAGCTCCACAATAACTTCTTGGGGAGATAAACCCTGCTCGGGATGAGGTGCTGTGAGGGGATATTCCTCGCGCCAGTGATTTATTTTCTCTAACCATGATTTAGTCAGGTTGGGATCGGCACCAAGATCGGAACTTTTCGAGCGTTCCAAGATTTGCTCTAGTACTTTGCGAACATCTCCCACAATTGGTACATCAGGAGTCCGATTTTTCCCAACTTCAGCGGGATCGATATCAATATGAATTACTTTGGCGCGGCTGGCAAACTCATCTAGTTTTCCTGTAACGCGATCGTCAAATCTAGCACCCAAGGCAATTAGCAGATCGCATTCGCTTACTGCAAAGTTGGCATATGCCGTACCGTGCATCCCTAGCATGCCCACAGAAAGAGGATGATGTTCATCGAAGGCTCCTAACCCCATCAAGGTAGTGGTCACAGGAATTTTAAATTTCTCTGCCAACTCCTTTACTTGAGCATGAGCATCAGCAGCTACCGCACCGCCACCAACGTATAAAAGAGGCTTTTGCGCCTGAGAAATTAAGTTTAAAGCCGCACTAATCTGTCGGGGATTGCCCTTTACTGTGGGTTTGTATCCTCGAAGATTTACCTGTCCTGGCATTACGGGAATATAATCGCATTCTTCATTGCCCACGTCTTTAGGAATATCGATCAAAACTGGACCAGGACGACCTGTACTGGCAAGATGAAACGCTTCTGCCACAATTCTCGCCATATCACTGGCATGGCGAACTACATAAGAATTTTTGACGATTGGGGTCGTAATCCCAAAAATATCTATTTCCTGAAAAGCGTCCGTACCAATAGAACCCCGTGGCACCTGCCCCGTAATTGCCACCATCGGCACCGAATCAAGCTGGGCAGTAGCGATACCTGTGACTAAATTAGTTGCTCCTGGACCAGAAGTCGCAAAGCAGACTCCTACTTTACCTGTAGCGCGAGCATAACCATCTGCTGCGTGAGCGGCAGCCTGTTCATGGCGTACTAGAATATGCTTGACGTCTCCTCTGGCTTCGGCATGATATAGCTCATCATAAATTGGCAGAATTGCTCCACCAGGGTAACCGAAAATATGTTTAACACCATGGAGGCGGAGACTGTCCATTAAGACATAAGCCCCTGTACGCCGCTGTGAAGTTTGAGTTGATTGTGAACTTTTGGGAATAATTGTAGATACCACGCTCGCTATCCCTGTGACTTGCTTATTCTTTTATTGTAAAATTTACTGTTTCATCTGCAACCAAAAACAGCATTAATTTTTATCGTTAAGCTTTTAAATATAGATTAAATTGCTTATGTTGTCGACAAGCTACACCGCCAAGCATACAAAAATATATACTTTGCCAGATAATGATAGAAATCTGAGCCAGGATTCTGAGCAATTTTCCTTGTCAGGAATTTAAGACATTAGTTAGATAATCGAGCAAATTAATCCGAGTTTTGCAACCTGGACTAATTACCTGCCAACCGTAGCAAATTTCAGGCGATCGCCATATTTCCAAATGTTCTAACTCAGGATCGGCATAAAAACTAGATTCCCCCGAACCCATAATACTTGAACTCCAATGAGTAAAGTAATCATGGCTAACGCGATGAATCGGCAAGTTAGCAATTAAAGGCATGCCCCAGCCATCAATAGCGATAAAGCTGTAAATTTTTCCTCCCTGTAGCTGCCAAGCCAACGCTGCCCCGAATCCTCCGACCACTCCTGCACTAAATGCCACAAAAGCCAGTGGTTCGCTTTTTGATAGAGGTTGTTGATCGAGCCATTGACTGATGGCGATCGCCGAATAAGGCAGATATTGGTCTGTAGGCAAGACTAAAAAATCTGGTTTAACCTTTTCTTGTATGGTTTTTACAAAGCGATCGGTTGATTCTGATGGATGAATCCCAGGACAAACTATTATAGGCATCGGCTAATTTTAATTTATTTAAATATTTAAATTGGTTCGTTAACATTGCCCATAAACAGAATGGTTTCACTAATATCGTCCCGAATAGCCAAGAAAAACGGGCGATTGATGTTCAGAGCGAATGGTGGATCTTCAGGCATCGCGGAAGTTATGCGTATGCCAATAGAAGTTACCCCCGCAGCTTCTGTTCCTTCTTCGTTAACTTCAATTACCGCCTTATGCTTTACCGTATCAATAGCGACAGGATTATCTGTCATCGCCGAAAAATCTGCTTGAGCAGGATTAAATATTTGCTTCATCCCCAGAGAAGCTAAAGCCTCCTTAAGTTCCGTCTCAAATTCCAGCTTAAATTTGGGCAACGCGATCTTACCCTTTTGCGATCGCATTTGACTTAACCATTCCTGCCAGTTATCTAAGTTTAGAGATTGATTAAATTGTTCTAGGCTGCTGCTTTGGCTGGGTAGAAAAATATACATTCCCAGTTCTCCTTGTTCACCATAGGGTAGGCGAATCGCTTGAAACTGTTCATGTTGATAATAGCGATAGTCGCCAGTTTGACTCATCATCGCCACGTCTTTTTCTCGTCGATCATTTAAGTAAAAAGGCTGATTGGTAGTAGCATTGGGATCGAACTTATTCGTCCAACTACCCTTAAAGTAAATCGCATTAATCAGATACAAAGCATCATCTGGGGAGATTGAATCAACTATTTGAGGAATCTTATTAGCAGTATTTTTCGCCACCCAGGCATTAATCGTGTCTTTTGCCATAGAGTCATTGAAATCTAAATTAGTTACCTGTGCCTGATAAAAGTCTTGAGCATTGCGAACAAACTGTGGTTTTAAAGTAATATTTTGGTTTACCCATAAAGCATTGGCGATCGCCAGTTCAACATCAGCATCAGCAGTTTGCAGGGTTTTGATGAGCTTGGCATAGCTGGGATCGATAGTTTGAGGATTTAGCCGCCCTAATCCCAGGCTGGTGGTTATTTCTGCCAAAGTCTCTTGTGCCGTACCGTGGCGCGTCATCGCCAGAGCGATCGCAATGCTGCTGGGAGAGATCAAGATATTCTCATCTGAAGTCTGTTGCTGAACTGACTTAAATAATTTAAAGCCAAAACGATTACTAGAGGCGACTACTTGACTCAGATTAGTGGTATTTGTCGTGATAGAACTTGCTGCTTGTGGAGGTTTAAGATGATGCTGAAGAGAATTGGAACCTGCTTTTTCTTGAGCTATGATGACCGCCAAAATCAACAGCAAAGCGGCGGCAAAAGTTCCCCAAATAATATGACGATTCATTAGCAACAAAATTAGATAGTGCAGGTTATGGTAGTTGGAGACGTAAAAAGTTGACCACTAGTTTCTCCGTAAAATCGCTAAATATCTCGAATTTTAGCGGTGATAGACAGGGATTGAAACTCATGTTAGAAAAATCTATTAACCACGATTTGACTGCAACCTATGCTATTTATATTTATGGACTTAAACTGGAATAACTTAAATTCGACAACCAACTTAAATCAAAAGTGATATTTGAGGTAATTAGCTGAAATGAATTTTTTAGAAATTATAGATAAGGGCGGGATTGCTATGTATCCCCTGCTATTTCTTTCAATACTATCTATCTCAACTATCCTTGAACGGCTTTGGTTTTGGTCGCGAGTAATTTTTAAAGAGAAAAAAATCTTTAATCGAATTATGGAAGCTGCCAATCGCAACTGGGATTTGGTTGGTAAAATTGCTCAAGAATATATTAGTCATCCCTTGGGCAACTTCGTTTATTCTCCTTTTCGGCTGTCCAATCCAGATCCAGATATGTTTCATCTGGCATTAGAATCCGCCGCCGAAGAACAGCTTGCTCGGATGAGGAAGGGAGATAAAATATTAGAAGCAATTATTGCCCTCTCTCCCCTACTAGGTTTATTTGGTACAGTTTGGGGTCTAATCAAGGCTTTAAGCTCGATTAAAATCAGCGATTTGGGAACGGCGGACTCTTCTGGAGTAACTTTAGGTATTGGTGAATCCTTAATTTCTACCGCTGTTGGTCTGATGATAGCAATTATTAGCCTGAGTTTTTATCGCTTGTTTCAGGCTTTTTGGTCAAATCAAATTAGAATTCTGCGCCGTACTGGTAGCCGTTTAGAAGTTATGTATCGCGATCGCTGGTCACGGTTAGAATATGGTGATGAACCTGAAATTATCAACCAAGAAGATTATTCTTTTGTCGAAATCAAACCACCTAGTCAGTAAATAATGAATAACGAACAACTAATTGTAGGGTGGGCATCGCCAAAATAAAAATCAAGACCGATTGTCCAGATAATGCCCACCAAAATAGTAATCAGTCCCGTCAAGCGGGATCGAGATAATCATCCAAATGAGTCGCAAACGTAAGTACCAACCTAAACCAATTCAAACTTTTAATCTCTGGCAAGATGACAGTCACTCCAGCGGAGCTAATATTGAGATTTTGCCCCTAATTGACGTTATTTTCTGTATTTTGACCTTTTTTATCCTGGCAGCGGTCAATTTCTCTCGTCAGCAAGCAATTAGCTTGGATTTACCCCAGGCTAAGACAGGGACTCCCCAGATGCAGAATATTTTAATTGTCACTATCGATGATATTGGTCAGCTTTATGTAGACAAGGATTTAGTTAGCCGTAGCGATCTGGCTTGGGAAATAAAAAAATTTAATCAGTCTAATCCCGATGGTCTGATGACTTTGTATGCAGCAAAAAACTCTACCTACAGGGAAGTGGTAGAAGTCTTAGACGTTCTGCGAGAAGTAGGGGGCGATCGCGTGGCTTTAGCTACCTTACCTGAAGGTTCTCAACCAGCAACAGTACCTGCTACTCCTGGAGTCAATCCTGCTTTACCTGGCTTGCCTGGATTGCCACCAAGTGGCATCGATCCTTTCCCTAATCCCCCAGCGCCACCAATACCCTAGTCAAATAGTTTATTTGATTTAATCAGCCATTTTGGCGAAGTAAGCAAAAATAGCGTGGAGCGGGAAATCGGCGTACCGAGATGAGGCAGCTTTAAGCCAACAATTCCTGCCTTTTTGACTGTAATTTGCCCCTTGATACTTCCCCAAAGCAGCATTTCTGCCCAATTACCTAGATCTGGCTGATGTCCGACCAAAGCTAGTTTGCCCTCTGGATGCTGAAGCTGCCAGGTTTGCTGCCACTCAAGCCACTGTTCAAGATTGCCATCAGGTTTGAGAAATTCGTTCATCTTGATAGTTTTAGATAAACCTACTTGTTTGAGAATTTCTGCTGTTTGAGATGCCCGTACTAAAGGACTGCTAAGAATTAGCTCGAACTTCAGTCCAGTAGCTAGTAGACTTTGAGCTACCGTAGTTGTCTTAGTACGACCCTTGTTTGTTAGAGGACGTTGTTCGTCATCATCATACGTTCCTCTATCCGCAGCTATTCCATGGCGAATCAAATATACTTCCACAATTGTTTAAGGATGGCTAAATAACCAGAGGTGATTTTTAGGGCTTTACCCTTTTCCCAGTCTCAGTCGATCAATTACTGAGCAACATTAATTAATTAATCGGTGGCAATGAGGTTATCTTCTGGTTCAACCAATCGCATGAGCTTCTGCTTAATCTGTTTGTCAAAAACTTCCCACTTGAGCTTAGTATACTCAGAATTATCGTTAAAACCATTTAAAAAGCCGACAGGGATTTCAAAGCCTCCAGCCATAAAGCGACCGCCACCAAAGAATCTACCTTGAGCATCTTTACCTAAGGTTTCTTTGATAAATTCGTCGGGGTCGAGAGTCAGTTTGGTAGTTCTTAAAGAACCGATGACCAATTCATTGTCATCATCTTCATTATGGACAATGCCATAGACAACAGCGGTATGAATATCTTCTTCTGTTACCAAAAAATCTGCTGCTTGAGGTATGGCATCGCGGTCATCATAACGCAGATAACCAACTCCAGAGATAGAAAAGTTTTTCTTGGTAATGCGATTTCTTAAGGCTCGTTCGATTACGTTCATCACCCGACGCGATCGCGCTGACTGCAATACCGCGTTTAACAATTGGGAATCATAAAAACGACTGAGATATGCCGCCGCAATAAAGTCTTCCTCTTTTGCCTGCATCAAGCGGTTAGTATCAGAACGCAAGCCATGCATCAAAGCTGTGGCGCACTTAACATGGTTTTCATTACTCGAGTCAAAGTTCAGCATTCCTGCCTGGATATACTGAGTCAAAATTGTTGCTGTTGCCCTAGTTTGGGGTCGCAGATCGATAAATTCTGCTGCTAGATCTCCCTGCTTGCTGTGGTGGTCGATCGCTACAATTAGAGGAATACCTGCTTTTTGAACGATGGAATATAAATGGCTATTGGTTCCCTGACTATCAATGAGAACGCAGCCTTGATAAACTGATAGATCTTCTTCTTGTAATTCGGAATTAATATATCTCTTCGCAGGTATGGCGGTCAGCCTAACTAAAGCAATATTTTCCTGATGAGATAAAGTGCCACCGTAGACAATATCGCAGCTAATGTCATAGTTAGCAGCAATTAGTTGATAAGCCCAGGCACTTGATAAAGCATCAGGATCGGGAAAATCCTGAATGACGATAATTTGCCTTTCTCCTCGATGCTGCTCCAAAGTTACCCCTAGCTGGTGAACTATTTTAGCTATATCGCTATTTTTTGGGGTTTGGGCTGCAAATTTGCTGTCGATCGCTTCAAGCTGCTTTTTTGGGTTAGTTTTCTTATCGGCAAAACGTCGTTCTAGAGAGGTATTTAGGTTTGATGACATACGTAAAGTCTTATTGGTAATCGAAAAATTACCGAGTAATAGAGTAAGTATATTGATTTTTTTATTTAGAACTTTGAGTCTATCATCAACTAATTAGTTTTTGTACCTGTCAAAGGTGTTAAATGCCGATCACATATTTTTTCCATTCTTGATTAGAATTGCCTTGAGTATATTTTATGAGTTCAAAATGTAGGCTGCTATAGGGTCGTCGGGGTTTGGTCTGAAGCGTCATTTCTGCTTCTTTGGGAGTTCGGTTTCCCTTTTTTACATTGCATCTTACACAGGCTGCTACTAGGTTTTCCCAGGTGTCTCCGCCACCACGCGATCGCGGTATTACGTGATCTATGGTCAACTGGTCGCCTTTTACCTTACAATACTGACAAGTGTTTGTATCTCTTTCTAATACGTTGCGACGAGTTAAGGGAATTTCTTTATAAGGAACTCTGACATAATATCTAAGACGTATAACCGTTGGTAGGGGGAAGCCGCTATAAATAAACTCTCCCCGATGCTCTAGCTGTTCTGCTTTACCTTTAAGAAGTAATACCACTGCTCTACGCCAACTAGTGATATTAAGGGGTTCATAGGAAGCATTCAAGACTAATACCTTACCCATAATAAAGACTTATATTGTTTATCTGGAATGGTAACACAGACGAACTAACTGATGTAACTTGATAAGCTCATAGATCGATATAGATAATATAAGCGAAATAATCTTCTAGTTCCACCCTTGACCTTATCTATTTTTAGATTAATATTAGCTAACTTGAGGCAATTAAATAATTGAGACATGTAATTGAGACATGGTGGGTTGGCAACAGCAGCAGCAAACAAAGAATAGTTTCAATCAAGATGAATTATCTCTATTGGTAAATCGCCAGCGAGCCTGGCTAGAGATAGATTTAACTGCTTTGGCTGATAATGTTCGTACTCTCAAAAATTGGCTTACTCCCCCGACCAAATTAATGGCAGTGGTCAAAGCCGATGCTTATGGTCATGGTGCAGTGGCAGTGGCACAAACTGCTTTAGCCAATGGGGCAGACTGTTTGGCGATCGCAACCTTGGCAGAGGGGGTAGAGCTACGCCAAGCAGGCATTAAGGCTCCAATACTTATTCTAGGGGCGATCGATGCGGTGGAGGATATTAAAGCGGTTGTGGCTTGGAGGTTAGAACCGACTATTTGTAACCCGCAGCAGGCGTTAGCTTTTAATCATACTTTGGCTGAAGTTGGAGGATCCCTTAAAGCCCATTTGAAGCTAGATACGGGCATGTCCCGCTTAGGTACTAACTGGCAAGATGCGGTTGAGTTTGGGCAGCTAGTTCAAACTTTGCAAAACTTAAAAATCGCCAGCGTTTATTCTCATTTCTCTACCGCAGATGAGAGCGATCGCCGCTTTATGGAATTGCAGCATCAACGCTTTCAGCATGCCATTGCTCAATTAAGAATTAATGGTTTGATTCCACCACAAATTCATTTAGCTAATTCTGCGGCTACTTTAGGCGATCGCACCACTCACTATAACTTGGTAAGGGTAGGGCTGGCTTTATATGGTTTATATCCAGCAGTTCATCTGCGTCAGTCAGTTAACCTCAAGCCCGTGTTGCAGGTTAAAGCAAAAATCACTCAGGTAAAAACAATTCCCGCAGGAGAAGGAGTCAGCTATGGTCGTAAGTTTATAACAAAACGAGATACCAAAGTAGCAGTTGTCGGCATTGGTTATGCTGATGGAGTGCCGCGTAATTTATCCAATCGACTACAGGGAATAATTTCTGGGCAGCTAGTATCGCAAATTGGCACAATTACTATGGATCAGTTGATGCTTAAAGTAGATCACCTGCCCCAAATTCAGTCAGGAGACGTGGTTACCTTAATCGGAAAAGAAGATGGGCTAAAAATTACCGCCGATGATTGGGCAAAGAAACTCAATACAATCTCTTGGGAAATTCTCTGCGGATTTAAACATCGACTGCCAAGGATATTTATCTAACAATCCTGTATCTTGTAGGATTGTATCGCGATACAACCCTACCGATCGATGAATATTTCGGCGGACTCAGGATCTAAAGGCTGAGAAAATAGATATCCCTGACCAAGTTCACAATTGAGAGTTTTAAGTACCTTAAGCTGTTTGAGATTTTCAATTCCTTCGGCGATAATTCTTATTTTTAGAGTCCGCGCCAGGGCAATAATCATTTTGATGATTTCAAAATTTTCCCGCTTATCTAACATTCCCTGGATAAAAGAGCGATCTATTTTTAGCAAGTTAATGGGAAAACGCTTGAGATATTGCAGGGATAAATAGCCAGTCCCAAAATCATCAATATTTAATTTAATTCCTCTAGACTCAATTTTTTTAAATAAATCAGATGTCTCAGGCTGATAGTTCATCAACATAGTTTCGTTGATTTCTAAATGTAAACAGCTAGCCGATAAATTCGCCTCGGAGATCGCCCGATCTAAAGTAGCTAAAAAATTGGGTTCTTTGAGTTGTTGACTAGCCAAATTCACGCTAATTTTCAAGTTGGCTGCGGCAGGATATTTATCTTGCCAGTAAGACATCTGCCTACATACCTGTTGCAAAACTAATTCCCCGATCACCACAATTAATCCAGTTTCTTGTGCCACACTGAGGAATCGCTCGGGATAAACTATTCCCTTGGTGGGGTGATTCCAGCGTAGTAAAGCTTCAAAGCCATAAAGAGATTCGGACTTTAGAGTAATAACAGGTTGGTATTGGAGGAAAAACTGATTTTGGAGAATCGCCTTGCGTAAATCGTTTTCGGTTTCTAGCAGTTCTTTGGTTTCGGCATACATTTCTTGATGAAATACTTCATGCCTGGCTTTTCCCAGGGATTTAGCCCGATACATCGCTAGATCTGCATCTCTTAATAGTTCGGCGCTAGCTTGATACTTAGCATCAGCCAATACGATACCAATACTCGCGCTGGTAAAAACGGTGTGACCTTGAAGATAAAAAGGTGCTGCTAGCTGTTCGTTAATTCTTTGAGCGATCGCGATCTTCAGGATGAATTGATTCTAAACGCAGGTCAGGATTGGCTAGTAATTCTTTTACGGGACGACCATAAACTTTTTGAGCAGCGGGATTGAGAAACAGCAGCTTACTTGTGGCAACTTCTGCCGACCAGACAACCTCTTCTAGAGAATTTAAAATGCTTTCAAGTTTTTCCTCACTGGCTCGCAATAGTTTAGTAAGCTCCGCTCGTTCTTGTATTTCGTGTTTTAATTCTTGATTAGCTGCCTCAAGTTGAACCGTGCGCTCGCGAATGCGCTGTTCTAAGTCTGTATTAAACTTTAAAATTTCCTGTTGAGCTGCCTGGAGCATTAACTGATTTCTAATCCGTAGCAGTACTTCATCGACTTGAAAAGGTTTGTTGATATAGTCAACTCCTCCTGCACTCAACGCTTTGATGCGATCGACTGAATCATTACTGGCACTTAAGAAAATAATCGGAATTTTTTGCGTTACCCGATCTGCTTTAAGCTGCTCACATACTTCATAACCGCTCAATCCAGGCATTACGACATCCAACAAAATCAGGTCGGGAATTACGCTATTTGCCACCATCAAAGCCATTGAGCCATTGATAACCCCTTTTACCTCGTATCCTTGACTGCCCAAGGCATCAGCAAGCAGATGAAGATTTTCGGGCTGATCGTCGACTACCAGTATTTTGGCTTTAGGGGAGTTTGAAGCTGACATTTCCATTAATCACCAGATTTGGCTAAGTCAATAATTTTGTCACAGCGAAACTGTTCTGCCAAGTCAGCTAAACCTTTAGCTAGAGATTGATAGTCATCGGGAATTTCTGAGAGGAGCTGAAATATTTCTTGGTTGTCTACCTGAGCGGCAGCTTCATACAGTTGCGATCGCCATTGCTGAGGCATAATTGTCAGACTCTCCCTAGTTAATTCCAGCAGCAGCTCTTGACTTTGACTCTGTGCAGTTTTCTCTTCATAAAGATAATTAATGTTTAAATACTGACCAATTTTAGTTAACAGTTCACTTTCCTTAAACGGCTTACGCATAAAGTCATCACAGCCAGCGGATAAAATTTCTACTTTCTCTTCTTCAAAGGCACTGGCAGTCAGAGCAATAATAGTCGTGTTTTTGCCCTGTGCTTGAGCTTTGATTCGCTTAGTTGCTTCATAACCATCAATAATCGGCATCCTCATATCCATCAGAATCAGATCGGGATGCCACTCTTGCCACAAAGAGATCGCTTCTTCGCCATCCCCAGCTTCTTGCACCAGAAAACCAATTCCTGTGAGTAATTTGTTGAGCAATAAACGACTTGCCGCCACATCATCTACTGCTAAAATACGATATTCTCTTTGGTTAGGTGCCAAACCAATGACTTTTCTTTCCTCGACTTCATGGGAACTAGATAATACTGTAGCTGATGTTTCTGGCGATCGCAGTAATATATTAAAGAAGAAGATACTTCCTTTACCTAAAGTGCTTTTTGCCTGTAGTTCTCCCCCATTAGTTCCACGAATTTGTGACAGATAGATAAGCCCAAACCAGTTCCTTCATGGGAAATACGACCGATCCTGGTTTGCTCAAAAGGAGTAAATAGTTGCGTCATCTCCTCTGGTGCGATACCAGGACCAGTATCTTCAACGGCAAAGTACAAAGAATAGGTATCAGAAAATAAAAAATCGATATTATCTTCTGCAAGCTTGGTATTTTCTTCCACTCGCACCGTCAAAATAACCGATCCAGTGGCAGTAAACTTGAGGGCATTACCCAATAAATTAATAACTATCTGACGTAGCTTTCCTTCATCAGTAAAGATTAATCTGGGAACATCAGCAGCAATATTAAACGACAAATTTAACTTCTTTGCTTGGGCTTTTAAACGCAACATTTCCTCGATACTTCTGAGCATTATATGTAAATCAAACTGATTCTCATTGAGAGTTACCTGACCTACCTCTATTTTGGACATTTCTAAAATGTCATTGATTAGTTTTAATAAATGTTCTCCACTACGATTAATAATCTTGAGATTTTCTTGTTGATCGACACCAATAGAATCATCACGAGTCATCAACTGGGTAAACCCTAAGATTGCATTGAGAGGAGTGCGTAGTTCATGACTCATATTTGCCAAAAATCTGCTTTTTGCTCGGTTAGCATTCTGTGCCTGTGCCAGAGCAATTTCATTATTCTGGATACTTTTCTCCAATTGAGCAGTTCTTTCCTCTACTTTAGTTTCAAGTTCCTTGGTAAAACCTTCCAGAATTTTGACAATATTACGATTAGTTCGCATCAGATTACTAATAATTTTATATGCCACAAATATAATGATTGATAAAATTAGTATGCTACTAATCAGCCGATAATTGTTTGTTTTTTGTAGCTGATTTTGATATAGATTTAAATACTCTATTTTTAGATTTTTCAACTGTTCAGTTAAATCCAAAAAATCTATTTTTTGGCTAATATATTTTGATTTTTGTTCTTGGATAATTATATTGGTGCTATCGTTAACAACCTCAGTAATGATAAATTTATTTTTAACGATATTTTCTTTTTCGAGCAGGATATTAATTTTCTCAGCTTTATTTTGAATACTTGTCTCAAGCTGTTGCTCTACACTTTGGCAATAATGAATTGATAGATCTAATAAACTATCAACCAAGCTGAATATTTCACTATCAGCAATAACATTTACAGTCAGAATTTTTTGATTATCAACTATTTCATTTTGTAGCTTTGGCAGTTGCAAGCAAGATTTATTAAATCCAGCCCGTGCATCTAATAATTGAGTAATAAGTTGAGACTGATAAGCTAGGTCTAATTGCAGAGAATTTGGCTGCTTTTCTAAAATATTTTGCTTTTTTTGAGGCAAAAATTCAGGCGTTTTTTTTAGCTCATTAATTGCCTTGTTTACAGCATCAAGCTGTGAATTAAAATCGCTATTAACTTGAGATGAAGCAAGCTGAACGGCTAATAAATCTTTTTCTAACTTGTGAATTTTTTCTTGGGTAATTTCGATATTCTGATAATATTGGCGGGCTTGGTGATTGTTTAATGGCAGGCTTTGACGCAGCAGAAACACAATCAATAGACTGCCAATTCCGCCAGCAAAAACGTATCCGTATATTGGTAGAGTATTTTTTGCCGCGACCTGGGAAAATAAACTCAAAACTATTTCCTTCGCTAATGAAGATGATGTAATGCAGTTGCTATTGATTTATCGAAATTTTACAAAAAATATTAGCTCTAAATTATTGCTGAGAAATAGTCTGATAAGTAATAATCATATCTACCAATAGCTATCAATTCACAGCATATAGAACTAAAAGGGTAAAATATTTAGTCAATAAGCCATAACATAAGGTAACTCTTCATTTCGGTCTGTGTAAATACGAGAAATCTCTGAAGATTCCGCGACACATAATCAAACAATATTTATTTTCTGGAACTAATCTAATTAGTAGGTTGAGGACTAGCTAATAGTCTCAATTAAAACCAACTGAAGTTAACTTAGCCAACTCAGCTAATCCTCAATAGCTATCAGAGTTTTAACTATCCAAATAGATACGGTAAATACCTACAGTGCGCCAGCATTTGCCAGACCTAAAATCACTCCTGCACCCAAAAGATGACCTAGGCTAGTAGTGCCTAGCAAAGCGGGAAGACCCATGCCACCAAACAATGCAGGAGAAGGCAGTTGCGGATCGGCACTTTGATTTTTAATGGTAAACTTACCAAAAGCGATCGCCGCAATATTACAGGCAATCATCACAATGGCTACTTTGGGACTCCATGATACAGTGTGGGGTACGGATGCTGCCAATAAAGTTAAATAAGTCAAAATTTTATTGCTCCTGAATATTTTAGATATTTGTCTGAATCGATAATAAATTTATTTCTTTAAATAACAGAATTATGAATCGATGTTGCAATATTTATTAATCTAGTAAAGTTTTATATACAAAAATATCCTGGTTTGGTTAGGCCTTGTCTCCTTGGTTTATCTTGATGAAGATCGTGTGTGAGATAAGCCTGGGGCTGTGGCTCAGTAGGATAGAGCAAGCGCCTCCTGAATCATCGGGCATCATAAGGGAAACTTTGTGTATGAATGTGGTCAAATTCAAGGAAGCCTAACGTTGTCGATTTATCGTTAATTTACAACTAAGGTAATCTTGAGCCAAGCTTTATAGTTCCTGGTAAAGAAGGTGCAGAGACTGGTTGCAGGTATAAAAGCAGGAAAGAGCTGATTTTTTGGTCTAGTATCGTCTAGAACTGTCTGCAACACAACGGCCACCACCTACAGGTATTTTACCCAGGGTGAAGGGATAGTCCAGAGAGTAGGGAAACTTACACCAATCTGAAGCGCTAGGTCGCCAGTTCAAATCTGGCCAGTCCCGCTATCTCATTCATTTTCTAATAAATAATTTACATTAAGGGATAATACGTAAGGGATAAAGTTTTAGTTTTAGTGATTTTTTAAAAATTTTTATGGCTTACTATTGGTACAAAGCATTTCATCTCATTGGGATCGTGGTCTGGTTTGCAGGACTGTTTTATTTGGTACGATTGTTTGTTTATCACGCCGAAGCAGAACAAGAACCCGAACCTGCCAGCAGCATTCTAAAAAAGCAATATGGCATTATGGAGCAACGTCTTTACA
The DNA here is from genome assembly GCA_963724445.1 of uncultured cyanobacterium. Lineage (GTDB taxonomy): Bacteria > Cyanobacteriota > Cyanobacteriia > Cyanobacteriales > Xenococcaceae > Waterburya. The sequence goes on from CAVRWR010000215.1 coordinate 31,639, forward strand.
GCATTATTACTACCCCAGGGATGATTTTAACTGTAGCAATGGCAATTGGCTTAATTTCCACTGAACCAGAAATACTAAAGTCTACTTGGCTGCACATAAAGCTGGCTTTTGTCATTTTGTTGATTGGCTATCATTTTTTCTGTAAGCGGATCATGAATCAGCTAGCCGCAGGAGAATGTCAATGGACGGGACAACAGTTTAGGGCTTTAAATGAAGCACCGACAATTTTGCTGGTGTTAATTGTACTGTTAGCCGTATTCAAAAATAGTTTGCCTCTAGATGCTGCAACCTGGCTAGTGGCAGCATTGGTTATTACGATGGTGGCAAGTATTCAGCTCTATGCGAAGAAACGTCGTCAGGATAAAGAAAAGCAAGCTCAACAAGAACAGCCAGAGTTTTCAAAGGGATGAATGATTTCCTAGTCTATATCTTTGTTGATAAATGTATTTGAAAAGCTTGCGTCTGCGATCGTTTCGGAATTATGTCGATCGCCAGATTGAATTTTCGGCAAAGAAGACGATCTTAGTGGGAAATAACGCCCAGGGAAAATCTAATCTATTAGAAGCAGTCGAATTGCTGGCATCCTTGAAGAGCCATCGTACCAGTCGCGATCGCGAATTGGTGTTTGATTCTGCCACCACAGGACAGGTTGAGGCTACCGTTGAGCGGGCTTATGGCACTAGTGAACTAAGCATCTTATTTCGCAAGCAGGGAAGACGAACTGTAGCAGTAAATAGAGAACCACAGCGTCGGCAGCAAGATTTTTTAGGAGTGCTAAATGCAGTTCAGTTTTCTAGTCTGGATTTAGATTTGGTTAGAGGTGCGCCAGATTCTCGACGTAGCTGGCTAGATGGCTTGTTGATTCAACTAGAGCCTGTCTATTCCAGTATTTTGCAGCAGTATAATCAGGTATTAAAGCAGCGCAATGCTTTGCTAAAAAAAATTCGCACCGTCAGACAAGAAAATGAATCCATCGAAGCAACAGCATTTGAACCACAGCTCAGGTTATGGGATGAACAGCTAGCAGCAGCAGGTTCTAGAGTGGCACGCCGACGGGCAAGGGTAATTGCCAGACTCGCTCCCGTTGCTGAATCTTGGCACAGGTGTATCAGTGGAGCAACAGAGCATTTAGAGATCAACTACATGCCCAACGTTGAGTGGACAGAAGACGATCCTCTGAAAGTGCAGCAGGCTTTTTTAGATAAGATCAAAGAACGCCGTTTAGTCGAGCAATATCAGGGTAAAACCGTCGTCGGAACCCACCGCGATGAAATTGAGTTCACCATCAACCAAACCCCCGCTCGTTACTATGGCTCTCAAGGACAACAGCGCACCCTAGTATTGGCGCTCAAGCTGGCAGAATTGAAGCTGATTGAAGAAGTAGTGGGAGAACCACCTTTACTGCTCTTAGACGACGTATTAGCCGAGCTTGACCCCAATCGTCAGAAACAACTTTTAGCAGTAATTGGCGATCGCTTTCAAACCATCATTACCACGACTCACATCGACACGTTCAATCACGACTGGATTAAAGATTCCCAAATCCTCGCAGTTGAAGCAGGGAAGATTAGCGAGGTTTCACTAAGTTAGAATTTTGAGTATAGTTGCGATCGCTTTTTAGAAGAAAGTTAAATTAGCTCAAATCAACAGCTCCTAAAGCTCTTCGATCTCCATTTGCCGTTTAAGAGGTACCTGCATCGGTTTAGTATCGGCTTGAGGCAATTCGATTAGTTCTTTCTCTTTCTGTCTAACTTCTTTCGGCAGCAGCACAGGTAAAGGCTCCTGTTCGTCTCTCCAATAGCTGGCAACAGGTAGAGTATGTTCGAGATCTTCCAACAGTCGAGGAATGATCATTACTGCATGTAGTTCCCCAATACGCTCTGCTTCCTGCATCCCTGCATCAATGGCGATCGCGACATTAGCTACCGAACCACGGATAATTGCCGTACACAAGCCATCGCCAATCTTCTCGTAGGAAGCTAACTGCACGTCGGCAGATTTTAACATCGCGTCTGCACCCCCAACCATCGCGGGAAAACCTCTAGTTTCTAGCAAACCAATCGAGCGATTACTTAAGCGACTATAGCCTCTTCTTTTCTGCGCTAATTCGATTAAATGACTACCAATAGGAAAGATTGCTTCTAAATTTGGCATAGGACGAGCAATCACGAGCTTGGACACCAGTTGACCAAACTTTTCCGCAGTTTTAGCTCCTTCTTCTACCGCCAGCCGAACATCGGCAATATTTCCTCGAACTACGGCGGTACAATGTCCATCGCCGATTTTTTCGTAGCCAACCATAGTTACTTCTGCCGACTTGAGCATCATGTCTGCCGTGCCAACAATTGCAGGAAAGCTTCTAGTGGATACCAAACCTAACGCACTATCTTTGAAAGGATGTTCGAGGTCAAAATTTGGTTGTCTACTGTGGTAATTTGGTTGTCTGCTAACTTTGCCTAATGGTATCCTTCTGGGTTCTATGTTAGACATTAAGTATCTTTTTCCTTTACAAATGTGCCGCCGTGAGCAAGCATATATTTTTCCTGCTCTAAAGTATTAGAGTTAGAGAAATGAATTAGAGCATCAACTATAGTTTAGCCGATCGCTTTGAGAGCATACTAAAACCAAAGGTTTAAATCTGCAATACTTTATATTAATTGAATTTATAGTTGGCGATCGCTTTGGTTAAACCCTCTAATGTATATTCCTTCGCTTCAAGATCGACTCTACCGAACAATTCTCGACAAGTCTTCGATGTTTGCGGTCCAATCGAGGCAAGACAAATATTAGCTAACAAAGAAGCTAAAGTCTGGGATGGCTCTAATTTCTGAGCGATCAATTGATAAAAGTTCTTGACTGTTTTTGAGCTAGCAAAGGTGATAATATCAATTTTTTGCTGTTTTAAAGCTTGCCAGGCCGTTTCATCTATGTGTGTGGGGACATTTGGATTGATATACCGCGACTTCAACCACCGATGCACCTTGACTAGTTAATTCTGTTACCAGGATCTCTCTCCCGCCAGTCTCTACCCTAGGAAACAATAGCTTTTGTCCCTTCAAGTTTTCAGGAAAATTAGCAACCAAAGAATCGGCAACATAATCTGGCGGAATGAAGTCAGGATTTAGCTTTCTAGTTTGCAATACCGCAGCAGTTTTACGTCCCACCACAGCAATTTTGACTCCCCCCAAAGCACGAGCGTCATAGCCCAAAGCTGCTAAACGATCGAAGAAATAGTTAACTCCATTGGCTGAGGTTAAGATCAACCACTGAAATTGATTTAAACTGGCGATCGTCCGATCTAATTCCTGCCAGCTAGAAGGCGGCGTAATTTCTAATGCTGGCATTTCCACAACTGTTGCTCCCTGCTGGGATAAAAGAGTAGTGAACTTACTCGATTGTTCTGCTGCACGAGTCACCAAAACGGTTTTATTCACCAGAGGTTTGGGAGTAACTGGAAAATCTTGATTACCAAACTGCACGACTTTACCAATAACAATAACTGCGGGAGACAATGATATTTCTGCGGTAAGATCTACTATATCGGTTAAGGTACCCCAAAAAATCTGCTGTTGTGGTCTGCCTCCATGACGAATAATGGCGATCGCTTCATCGATCGGTCTACCATGATCGAGCAAAAGTTTGACGATTTGAGCCAGGGAACGCCCACCCATGAGAATGACTAAAGTATCAATGCCCGCTAAAGCTGACCAGTTTAATTGTTCTGGTTGATGTCCACTAACTACCCCAAAGCAGCGACTGAGGTTTTTTTCCGTCAGGGAAATTCCTGCTAGTAATGGTACCGCCAAAGCCGAAGATATTCCAGGTACTAATTCAAAGCTACAGTTTGCTTTATTTAGGGCAGCGATTTCCTCATTAGCTCGCCCAAAGATAAACGGATCGCCGCTTTTTAATCTAACAATTTGTTTCCCCTGGAGACAATAATTTACTAAAAGCTGATTAATATTTTCCTGGGGAGTGCTGGCTTTTCCACCCCGCTTTCCCACGCAAATTTTAAGACAGTTTTCAGGAACTAGATTAAGCAAAGCCTCTTCAACCAACGCATCAAAAATTAGAACCTCAGCCGTCCTTAATAACTGCTGTCCCTTAACGGTCAAATACTCTTCACCACCGACTCCCGCACCAACTAAATAAACTGTTCCTGACTGCACCATAGCCTTTGAATTATTTCTTATAATTGCCAATGGTCTTAATTATTCTCGTTCCAAAATACGGTCTACTTTGTTTTCGATAGTCATCAATTGAGTTAAGTAGTCTTGCGATACCAGAACTGGTTCTAACCAATTCCCTCTGCGTTTTTTCCAGTAATTTCATTCTCTCTTCATGTAATGAACAGTTATGATGAATTAAAAACCATTTATCCTGCTAGGATTAACTCGTCGGTAAATTGTTTAATATTAGTCGGGATAAAAAGTGAACTTTTATTTAGGCTGTGCGGTTTGGTCATATAAAGATTGGGTGGGTAATTTATATCCCCCAACCAGCCAACCCCGTGATTTTCTTAACCTTTATAGTCGCCGTTTCTCCACTGTTGAGGGTAACACTACTTTTTACGCTATTCCCTCTGGTGAGACTATCAAAAAATGGGTGGCACAAACCCCGACCAGCTTTAAATTTTGTCCCAAACTACATCGACAAATTACCCATCAAGGTTTACTTACGCCTCATATTCCTGATGCTCTAAGCTTTTTCGCTAGAATGTCTGCCTTAGGCGATCGCCTGGGAACTGTTTTTATTCAATTACCCCCCAGCTATAGTCCTGAGTATCTGGCAGACTTAACCGAATTTTTGGCTGTCTGCAATCAGTCTGGTTTAGCTTTAGCTTTAGAGGTACGTCATCTGGATTGGTTCAAACCAGAACATAGCGTTCGCTTAAACTCGTTACTAAGTGAACTAAATATTGCGAGGGTTTTGCTGGATACTCGCCCAATCTATCATTGTCCCGACGATCCTCAAATTGCTTCACCCCGTAAGAAACCCCAGTTACCTCTTCAATCGATAGTTTTGGGCGACACCGCTTTTGTTCGCTTTATTAGCCATCCCGACAGAAAATATAATCAGGCTTATCTCCAACAGTGGGCTACGGACGTAAATGTTTGGCTAAGTCAGGGGAAAACAGTTTACTTTTTTATTCATTGTCCCCAAGAAGTGCGATCGCCCGACACCGCCAAATATTTCTATACAATGTTAGAACAGCTTTGCCTCGGTGAAATTACTCTGCCCTGGAACAATATTGCCCCCAAACCGACACAGCTTAGTTTATTTTAAACTGCTAGCTGAAATAGAGTTCGTCTATACCAATACTCTGCAATATCTAGCAAAGCTGACGAGCAAAAAAATTAAACTTTCAGGCTAAAAATTGAAGCTAATTCTCAGCAAAATTAATGCTTAACAAAAATTAACAATTGCTAAGAACATTAGCAAATATAGAAATGGACTCAATTGACCTTTATTTTGCTCGCTCCAGTATGTATCTTTGGGCGGGGATCAGCTTAGAATAGAGGTCATAACCACTGAAGAGATTAGGTATCAGCTAAAACTCTTTAGAATTTACGACTCATTTAAGTATTGCTTAACGGTTCTATATGGTTGGTGTTAGGGGTGTTGTTTGGCTGACAACGCTCCTAATTTTTTGTTCATTTAACTAGAATACAGGTTAATAGGAAACCTCTCCCCGTGTCTTCCGTAAATATACCAGTATTTATTACTAAATTAACTGTTCATATTTAAAGATTAGATGTTTTTTTCCGTAATTTAGCCGATAAGCTTCATCTATTCTTTATCAAACTTGGCAGTAAATTCAGCAATTTCCACCTGTTCGTACATTTCAAAAGGTTGGTGAATCCAAGGATTTTCAGGCAAATAATCCACGTAATAATCTGGTGTTTTTATTGAGGTACTTTTGTACCAAATCACAGCGGTACGAAGATCGACAATATTTTTGGCATATTTTCTGAGCCAGTTAACCGATTCTGCCAAACTAATTCCCGAATCAACCAAGTCGTCTACCAAGAGAATGCGATCGCCTAAAGGTTGAATTGTCGTCAAGTGTTCGGAAAACTTGATTTCGCCACGATTTTGGTTATTCTCTCCGTCGTAGGAAGCAGTTGACAAAACTGCCAGGGGTTTATCATAGATTCGACAGAGAATATCTCCTACCCGCAAGCCGCCTTTTGCCAGACATACAATGTGGTCAAACTGCCAATTAGATTTGTGGATTTTGACAGCTAGGCTTTCGATTTTATGATGATATTCTGACCAAGTTACATATAAATCCGTCATAACCAAAGGAACTTAAACAAATTGGATACTAGCGAGAAGCCGATAGATCGGGAAAAGCTTAACTTTACCACCAAACTTGCCTATGGTTCAGGGGATATGGGACCAGCGATTACGGCAAACATCTTAGTATTCTTTCTACTATATTTCTTCACCAATGTAGCGGGATTACCTGCGGGATTAGCAGGCAGTATCTTAGCTATTGGCAAGATTGGCGATGCTATCAACGATCCCATTGCGGGAATCTTGAGCGATCGCACGCGCACGCGCTGGGGAAGGCGTATTCCTTGGATGCTGTTTGGAGCAATTCCCTTTGGCATCTTCTTTTTTCTCCAGTGGATCGTGCCAAACTTTAGCGAAGATCCCAGTGTTAATAATTGGTGCTTGTTCGCCTATTACATTGTGGTTGCTACTCTATTTAACCTGGCATATACCGCAGTTAACTTACCCTACACGGCATTAACTCCCGAACTAACTCAAGATTATAACGAACGAACAAACCTAAACAGTTTTCGCTTCGCTTTTTCTATCGGCGGCAGTATTCTATCTCTTATTTTAGCCACGATTATTTTTCAGGCTTATAACGATCCTAAGCAACAGTATTTAGTTTTGGGAATAATCAGTAGCTTATTATCAATAATTGCTTTATTTTGGTGTACCTTTCGTATTCAAGAACGAGGTGCAGCACCCTTATTAGAGCGGCAGGGCAAGAAAATTTTGGGTTTTGTTTTAGCTGGAATAGGTGCTTTAGGCATAGTCTATGGAGTTAGTCAGCTACTCAACAGCACTACAGGAATCAGCGTTGTCGGAATTTCCCTAATCTTATTCGGAATCCAGCTTATTAGCTTTGGTTTGACTTTAATCTTTGCTAAAGTTGAATCTCATTTGAGCAGCATCGAAGCCGTAACAGCGAGGACTGCTGCCAATAATGTTCCTAGCACTCCCATCAAAGAACAGCTCAAGATTGCTTTTGCCAATAAAGCTTTTTTATATGTAATTGGGATTTATCTTTGTTCCTGGCTAGGAGTACAATTAACGGCTTCCATTTTGATTTACTACGTAGTTAGCTGGATGGGCATGGACGAAGCGTCATTTCCCCTGTTTGCGATCGCCGTTCAGGGAACAGCCTTAGTAATGTTATTTTTTTGGAAGTTTGTTAGTAATAAGCTTGGTAAAAAAATCGTTTACTATCTGGGTATGATAGTTTGGATTGTGGCTCAAGCAGCCTTATTTATTATTCAGCCTGGGCAAACTACACAGCTTTATATTGCAGCAGTAATGGCAGGTTTCGGGGTTTCGGTAGCTTATCTTATTCCCTGGTCAATGATTCCCGATGTTATTGAGCTTGATGAATTGAATACTGGTCAAAGAAGAGAAGGCATTTTTTATAGCTTTATGGTGTTATTACAAAAGCTTGGATTGGCTTTAGCTCTATTTTTAGTCGGACAAGCTCTAGAATTCTCTGGTTTTGTTGCGCGTGTACCAGGAGAAGCTATTCCCATTCAGCCTGATAGTGCTTTATTAGCAATTCGGATTGCGATCGCGCCTTTACCGACCATATTCTTACTTATCGGCTTGGTTTTGACCTACTTTTATCCCATTACCAAGGAAGTTCACGCAGATATTCTGTTACAGCTAAAGGCGAGAAAAGAAGAAATTTGAGACATAGCAATCCCCGCCGAATATTGGATAGTGTTGCAAAGAGTTGAGATAAGAAAAAGAAAATAAAGACAAGCTCTAAATTAAGCTGTTCTACTCTGAAATTAGTAACCAAATACTACTATGTTACAGCTTCGAGTTTTTGCAACACTCCCTTTTAGTCATCGATTGATTGTTAACGAGCTTTATATCATCTAGGTTATCAGTTTTATTTGGTAGAGCAGTTCTGAGCTTTGGCACAAGCGATCGCCTTCAACGTCTGCGTCTTTCCACTACCTGATGCACCGATGGCGACGATATGACTATTGGGGAGGGTTTCAGGATTCCAGTAATAACCTTCTCCCAAGTGAATGCCTTCACCTTGGTTATGAAGTCTCTTTTACCAATTATCGGTTATTGTTTATGGTTTTTGCCGCGATCTAGGTTGGATTTGAGAATAAATTGGTGAGCATTTTTTCATCAGTGAACAGTGACCAAGAAGTTGATTACTGTTCACTGATTACTCCAGCATTAAGGCTCGATAACCTGCTTGCACAAAATGGCGATCTGCTGTGAGAGCATCAGTTAAATTTTGGTCTTGCATAACTACAAAAGAAATACAATCAGTTAAGCCCCAGTTTTTATCGCCCCGTGAACTGTATAGTTCTAAAGCACATTGTAAAAGTATGGTGTCAACACTGACTACTGTGATGTTGGGAGTGTTATAACACTGCTGAATAAAGGTCGTTGCTGCTTGGCGATTTACTGCACTTAAAGCATTACCCACCTCTACTAAAATAGCTTCGGTTAGCCAAACTTCCGATGCAGCTTTAACCTTGGTCAGAAGTTGAAGTGCAGATTGATGATACCAATCTCGTTTGTTGAATAAAGCTTGAATAAATGCGCAGGGCAAACGCATCTAAATCGCAAAACCCTTATCCAGTAAGGATTTTATCAATTCATTAAAAACAGAACTCGATCGCTGGAATTCTCACCCCGTCTACCTTTCAAAAATAAGATGCGTTTGCCCTGAATAAATGCGGTGTCTAAAAAATATCTTTCACTGGTCATTAATACAAGCTAATTAGTTTTGTTTGGGACTACCGTACAAATAGTGATCGTGTTCTATCGACCAATCGGCAGGAGCTTCTACTGTTCCAGCAAGAGCTTCTATTGCTGACCAACCGCTTTCAAGAGTCTGAGTTTCTGTTTCTGGTTGAATGGTGATTAGATAACGTTGGTTGGGCTGAAGGTCTACAGGATTATCTGGACGTAAAGATTCGCCGTCAAAGGTAGCAGTTATGGTTTTAGTCATCGATTGATTTTTAATGAGCTTTATATCATCTAGGTTATCAGTTTTATTTGGTTGTGAAAAGCATCCAAAAACATAAAATCGCTGATGGTCCCGTTGGCATTGTCAAATTTGCTCAGTGACTGAAAGCCGCTGTCCGACAAACAACTTAACCATTTTCCGTCGGGAGATGCTTTGATCACACCGCCTGTAGTGGTACCGGCATCAAACAGGACGGGCGTTCCTACGCCGAGCCCGGTAACCGGAAAATCTGCCAGGCCCAAGTTGTCACCGCGGTGCACGATGATCCAATAGTCGGATCCATTGGCGTGCCGTACGGCACAAAGGCCCTCATAAGTGGGTACGTACGCCAATCCTTCGTAATTCACCACCCCTCCCAATCCAGCATTGAGGGCCATATCAATTTCAAAATAGGAAAGCCCCCGACCAAAAGGTTGTCCGGGGACATCTCCACCTACCGGGAACTCCACTTCCTCCATGGTAAACAGGTAATAATTCCCGCTTACACCCGGCCTGGGAACAATAACAGATGATTGCGCTGAACTGAATCCGCCACCTTCTGTAAAGCCCATGTCATACAAGACGTTGTGCTGCTTGTTCCATATTTTTCCGCTGGATTGTCCGCTGGTGATAGGGTCGCGGCCACCTCCGTTGGTATAGAACAACAAATTGCCGTTGACATCAGATATAGCCGCAGATCCTTCCACCGTCCACATCGAACTGGGTGATACGGCCTGCGGTGTACCGCTGCTAAAATCCATGGCAGCACCTACACCAAAATGCCAGACATTACCTTCTTTTTGGGCAAAAATGCTGGACCAGGCCAACGTACATACGGCAATACATAAGCATAACTTCTTCATGGTGCAAAGACCTGAAAAAATTTGATAAGTGTAATGCTAAATTGAAAAATATTACAAAAAAAATGCTTATTTCGAGCGGGCTATCCGGACCAGGATAAGCGCCATAGCCGCAAAAAACAGGGTGCCCAGTAATCTGGTAACCACCTTCTCCCAGCCACTCTGGAGCCCCGTGCTCCATACTGATGCCTGCTAATGCGCTTGCAGTGCCGTCGGAGGCTTGCAGCAATGCTACAACCACACCGGCCAGGGCACCACCGGCAACAAGGCCCGTAGCAAACAAACTACCTTTCCCGAGGTCTGCATCTTCGGCCGCTTCACCTTTCCGTTAGCCGATCCAATCGGTTAAACCTTTTAAAACGCCGCCAATCCAGATCGGCAGGGTAGTGGAAAGTGGCAAATAAAGTCCAACCGCAAAGGAAAGGGATTTAACCGCGCAAAGTTCAAGGGTAATCGAAATGAACAATCCAACGAGTACAAACTGCCAGTCGAGGTTATAAGACAAAAGTCCTTTGATCAGTGTGGCCATTAAAGTGGCTTGCGGGGCATCGTATTTGAAGCCAATGGCATGTTGAACACCCTGCGCCCGAAGATCGGCTGTAGGGTTATCCAGGTACAATACAGTCATGCCAATCACCATCGATGAAACAATAACCCCGATAAACAACGCTAACTGTTGGTAGCGTGGAGTCGCCCCGACGAGATAACCCGTTTTGAGATCCTGCGATGTTGCGCCGGCATTGGCTGCTGCAATACAAATCATACTGCCCACCACCAGTGCCATCGGTTCAAAAAACTTACCGGTCCAACCCACACCAATAAAGATCAGGGCTGTACCCATAATTGTGGCGATGGTCATCCCCGATATCGGGTTGTTAGAAGAGCCGATGATCCCGACGATCCTGCTGGATACCGTTACAAAAAAGAAACCGAAAACAATGACCAGCACCCCGATCAGTAATTTACTGATGATACTGTCGCCCGGAATATTCGGTAATAATGCCATCAAAACAATCAGCGCCAAACTTCCGATACCCACAACTTTAAGACTCAGGTCTTTATCGGTTCTGGAAATAGTATCTGCCTTTTCCGGATTCCGGATCGAAGCCAAACTTTCTTTGAAGGAGGCTACAATCGTGGGGAGAGTTTTAATCAGGGTAATAAAACCAGCGCCAGCCACAGCACCGGCACCGATCTGGCGCACATAAGCGCGGTAAATGGCACTGGTGAGGTGGTACGCCGAAGGTTTGGGTATCAGGGTTCCATCCAAATTTGAATCCCTGCAGGGCACCTGTCGAAGGGTCCAGGATTCTTAATAATTCCAGTTTGTCGAGTTGTGCCGCAATCGTTCCCGGAGGTACAAGGGTGGCCAATAGCGGAATCAGTCCCATCCAAGCCAATACACCACCGGCTACCAGTACACCGGCGATCCGTGGCCCGATGATATAACCGACACCTAAATATTCGGGCGTGATTTCACCACTGACCCTGGCTGCGGGCAAATATTTATTCACTGCTGAAGTCGCCCAGGCAGGTGTTTCGGCGATAACACGAAATACCTTTTGTAAAATGGCGTAACCAAATGCAACACCCAGACCAACAAACGCTGGTTTGGCGAAATCACCCCCTTTTTCACCTGCAATGAGTACATGTGCACAAGCGGTGCCTTCGGGGTAAGGTAGATTCTCGTGTTCTTTAACAATTAATGACTTGCGCAAAGGGATCATCATTAAAACCCCTAATACACCTCCAAAAATGGCCAGCATTAAAATGGTCCAATAATTGAAATAATCTTTTCCAATACCGTCACTCAGAAACAAAAACGCAGGTAACGTAAATACCACACCGGCAGCCACCGACTCACCGGCCGAACCTGCTGTTTGGATAATATTGTTTTCCAAAATCGTGGTACCCAAAAAACGGCGTCCTACAGAAATGGCCAAAACGGCAATTGGAATGGAGGCAGAAACCGTTAATCCTGCTTTCAAAGCCAGGTAAACGGTAGCGGCCCCAAATAGAATCCCAAACAGGGCACCAAGGATGACCGCCCGAACCGTAAATTCTTTTACGGTGGTGTTTTCGGGGAGGATATAAGGTTTGAATTCGTTTTGAGTTGCCATATAAAGTGGTGTTGGATGAAGAAGCGACGGCAAATAAAGCACTATTCATTAAAATGGCTGTAGTTTCTTCATCGCTTTTTTAAAGGAGATTTTAAATGCGGATGGAGTACCGGAATATGAGCGGATTTGGTGGGGAGGGAAGGGGTATTTGGGGCCTGAAAA